>JAGNKU010000008.1 GCA_017999985.1 Phycisphaerae bacterium
ATCCGTTCGTGCTGGCGCTCACCAACCCGGCTGCGTACGCGGGGCAGTTCCCGAGTTGCAACATCATGAACGGCGACATCAACGGCGACGGGTCGGTCGGCTTCGGCGACATCAACCCGTTCGTGAATCTGCTGACAACGCCGTAAGCGCCGGCGCCTGATCATGGGGATAGGCTCGATCGCATGACGAGCGCGCCTATCCCCTTTTCTATGCCGCCCTTTTCGTGAGCGGTGGGGTGCTTTCCGAAATCGACGCGGCCGGGCAGAATGCGCGGATGCCGAAGTCGAAGCGAAATTGGCTCCGCTGGCTGATCTGGGGCCTGCTGGGCCTGAGCGCGCTGCTGATGGTCACCTACACCCGGCTGACCGACCCGGCCCGGCTGCGGGCAAGCGTCCTGGCGGCGTTCCAGCGGCTGCCGGTCAAGGGCGTCGATCTCGGCGAGGCGCGTTTTTCACTGCGGCATGGCCTGGAACTGACCGACCTGGTCTTCGATCCGCCGCGGGCCGCCGATGTCATCCGCGGCAACGACGCCGGGCCGCTGCTGCGGATTGGCACCGTGCGGCTGAGCTGCGCGCCGGGGAGCCTGCTGCTGGGGCGCGTTGAGCCGACGCGCATAGAGTTGTCGAACGTCGCCGCCAGCATCGTGTGCAATCCGGGCGGGGAGTCGGACAGCCGCGAGGCGGAGCTGGTCGAGGTGGACGTGCGCCGGCTGTGGGACCTGCTCAGCCAGAGCGAGCTGCGCCTGCCGGAGTTCGAGGTTGCCCAGGGGGACGTGCAGTTGCTGGTGCGGGAGCGCGGGCGGGCGCAGTTGCTGCAACGGCTGCTGGTGCGTGCCGTCGGCCGTCCCACTGACGATGGGTTCGAGCTGCGCATCGAGCGGCGTCCGTTGGGTGACACGCCGCTGGCCGAGGTGAAGTGGGATCAGCGCAGCGGCGAGCTGACCCTGACCGGCGACTGGGTGGACCTGCGCACCGTGGCGCGACTCATGCCGCCGCGCGCGGCGGACGCGCTGGCGCGGCTGGACTTGGCAGGCCGCGCGCGGCTCGCAAGGCTCGTGCTGCGCGAGAACACGGACGGGGACGCGACGGCATCTACGGATGCGCCGATGCAACTGGGCCCGACGGAAGTGCGTCTGGCCGATGTGCGCTGCCGGCTGCCGCTGGATGAGGAAGAGCACGGCGCATCGGACGCCGCCGGCCCGGGCGAGTGCTATCTGCAGATGGCCCATGCGACGGCGGCGCTGGTCTATCGTCCCGGCGCGGGGGCGATGCCCGGCGTCTGGGAGCTGCGCGCGGAGGGGCAGCTGCATGCAGCGCCGGCCGTGGTGGAAGTGCACGCGCGCGCGGACGCGCTGCGCCGTCTGTGGCGCGCGCCGGACACGGCGGAGACCGCTGGGCTGTGCCTCGACGATATCCCGCACGCCGATGTGCAGGTCTCCGGGCTGGAACTGCCGACCGAGCGCACGTTTCCGGCGTTCGTGCACGCGCGGCAACTGCCGGGCCCGCTGGCGGCGGTGTTTCGTGATTATGTGCCACGTGGGCGGGTGAATCTGCACGTGCGGCTCCTACCTGACGGGGCGTGCGGCGCCGACGGGACGGTGCTGGCCGGCGCGGGGCGTCTGGAGGCGGAGATAGAAGCGCTGGGGGCCGCCTGTCGCTACCGCCACTTTCCGTATGACTTCGAGGATGCGCGGGGCACGCTGCGGCTGACGGGGGGCCGCGTGTTGTTCGACAATCTCACCGCCCGGCACGGTGCAGGCCGGATCACCGCCACGGGCGTCGTGAACAACACGCGTTCCTGGGCCGGGTTCGAACTGTGTTTCCGTGGCCAGGACGTGGCGCTGAACGACGACCTGTACGCGGCCTTGCCGGATAAATACCGGCGGCTGTGGCGCCAGGCGGCGCCCTTGGGCCTGTGCGATGTGGCGGCAACGGTGGGGCGGCCGGAGGGTTCAGCCGCGACGGGGGCGCTGCCAGCGGACGTCGCGATCGAGGCGCACCTGTTGGGAGGGAGCTTGGCGCTCGCGCAGGGACGGCGGCTGGATCACGTGGACGGGTGGCTGAACGTGGGCGGCGACGCGCTGCGCGTGCAGAGTCTGCACGGCTACGATGGCGATGCCGGCGTGTGGCTGGACGGCGACCTGCGTCTGCGCGACGGCGACACGCAAACCGATCTGCGCGTCGCGGTCAGCGATCTGCCGCTGGGGCAGAGCACCACGCTGGGGGCGCGGGGGGGCGCCGCCGCGCCGGCGGCGCAGTTCGCCGGGCTTGCCGACGTTGTCGGGCGGATCGCGGGCACACCAGCGGAGGGCGCGCGGGAGCAGCACCTGGCCGTGCGGATCAAGACCGGCCGGTTGCATGGCCTGGATGCGGCGCGCGTCTGGGTGGTCGAGCATGGCCTGGTGTTGGTGCGCGGGACCGCGCGCCGCCTGGTGTCGTTTGTCTGCGCGCAGGGAGCGGACCGGCTGGAGCTCAGTGGCGCGCTGCCGCCGGAAGGCGCCGCGCCCGGCCCGCTGGACCTGGATGTGCACGCGCAGACGACGGGGCTGCAGGAGCTCTATCCGCAGTTCATTCCGCCGGCGTGGGCGGAGCTGGTGGACGAAGTGGGGCTGGCGGGCGCCGCGGATGTCACCGTGCGGCTGCGTCGCGAGGATGCCGGCGGCAGTGGTGCGGAGCAGATTGCCGAGGTGACCATGCATGCCGCGCAGATGCGGGCGCGGTCCCTGCCACTGGCGCTGCGTGACGTGGACGCGGAGGTGGCGCTGTCGCCGGGGCGCTTTCGGGTGGTGCGCGCAGCGGCGGCGTGTGGTACGGCGGGGAAAGTACTGGTGACGCAACCGCAGGATGGGACCTGGGGCGCGGGGCATCTGGACGCGCTGTTCGACATTGTCGCGGAGCAGATGGTGCTGGACGATGCCGCGCGCGCCGCACTGCCGGAGAAGGCTGCGGAGCTGCTGGAGCGGCTGGAGGCCCGCGGCGAGTTTGACGCCTACCTGCCGCGGGTGCACGTCAGTGGGGCTGCGGAACGCACCTGGCGTCTCGAGGGCCGCCTGCCGCTGCGGAACGCCGCGCTGCAGATGGGGCTCGATCTTCGCCTGACCGCCGCGCAGCTCTATGGCACGTGCACGATCGGGCCGACGGGCGCGGTCGACCTGGAGGCCCAGTTCGACATCGAGGCGGGGCAGCTCGGCGGGCGTCGCATCGCGCGCTGGGAGGGGCTGCTGCGGCGCGCGGCCGGCGAGCGCTGGGTGGTGCTCGAGAATCTGCAAGGCCAGCTCTGCGATGGCGCGGCCCAGGGGGCGCTGCGCATCGACCCTCAAACGTCCGACTACGAATTGAGCCTGCGGTTGTACGGCGTCAGCGCGGCCGAGCTCCTGCCACCGCGCCCCGACCGGCCCGAGCAGCGGCGGCCCGGCCGGATTGACGGCGAAGTCTGGCTGCGCGGGCGCGGCGCGGACAGCGGCAGCCGCCGGGGCGGAGGGCACCTGCGCATCAGCGGCGCCTCGTTTCTGCAGACGCCGGTGCTGGCATCGATCTTCACGGTGCGGCCGCAGGCGGGGCGCAGCGAGACGGTCGATCAGGCGGACCTGCGCTTCCTGTGGGAAGGACACGAAGTGTGGCTGGAGCACATCGTGATTGACAGCCGGGACCTGCGGCTGGTGGGCACGGGCACGTGGGACCTGCGCGACGACAGCGTGCGCATGACGCTGTGGGGTGCGCGGCCCGAAACCTGGCCGCGCATCTCGGTGCTCACGGAACTGCTGGAGACGGCCGGCCAGGAGCTGATTCAGTATCGCGTGGATGGCACGCTGGCCAAGACGCGGGTGACCGCTGAACCGTTATACCGGCTGAACGATGCGCTGCGGCGCGCGCTTGGGGAGCAATAGCGTCCGACAGCGGACCTTACTCGAGGTACCCGAGGTCGCTGAGGCGCTGCTCCAGCACGCGGCGGTCTTCGTCGGTGTAGGCTTCCTCCTCGGCCCGCGGTACGGGCGCGACCGGCGGTTCCTGCTCGACGACGGGCTCGATCGCGAACGCCTCACGGACGACGCGGCCCTCCATGTCCACCGGCACGCGCAGGCCGAGCGCGGCGAGCGTCGTGGGCGTGATGTCCACGATGTTGGCGTCGACGCGCGCGCCGCAACGGACGTTGGGGCCGCCCAGCGCGAGGATGCCTTCCACGCGGTGTGTGCCTTCGAGCCGGGAGGCGTGGCACCAGCGAACGGGCTGGCGCCCGCGGATCTTGCGCACGACCGCGAGGCCCGGGTGCGGGGCCAGCATCAGGTCCGGAAGATTGGGGTTCACGTCGCGGCTGCAGCCGTACAGCTCTTCGGTCTTGTGTACCTCGGTGAAGATCGGCGTGACCTGTCCGTCGGGCTGGCGGATGGTTTCGCGGCGCAGCCGGTCGGCCAGCTCGTCGCGCAGGCGTTCGTACTGCGCGGGCGGCACGATGCCCAGCGGCCCGCGGCCCTGCAGATTGATGTACAGATAGCCGTAGATGCCGGCGTGCATGACGCAGGCGCGGGTCCGGCTCCAGTCGACGGCGAGATCGCGTTCGATGCCGCGGCTGCCCTGCTCGAAGCGCGTGGCGCGGCCCTTCGTGAGGCGGTGCAGCCAGTGTCCGGCGCGCGTGCGGGCCTGGTCCCAGGGGCTGCGCAGGGCCAGGTAGCCCCAGCGGCTGAGCAGCAGGTTGGGCTGCGCCTTGCCGTCCAGGCTGCCGTGGCCGTGGTCGGACATGATCAGCACGGTGGCCCCGTTGCGGTGCGCGTACGCGAAGAGTTCGCCCAGTACCTTGTCGAGCCGCTCGAAGCAGCGCGCGGCGAGCTCGGCCTCGGCGGGGTAGCGCCGGCTGGTGCGTGGATCAAGGTACTTCCAGGCCTTGTGCTGGAGATTGTCGACCAGCTTGAAGACCGTCATCAGCACGTCCCAGCCGAACTTGTCGCCGCAGTACTCGGTCAGCCGCGCGCCCTGGTCGAAGCTGTTGGCGATGTACTCGAGGTTGTCTTCGAGTTGCGCCCGCTTGCCGAGGGCCGTCCGACGCCAGTTCGTGCGGTAGTCGTAGGTGGGGATGAGGTGGAAGATCTCCTGCTTCAGCTCCGGCGGCCAGGTGAATTGCGCGTCGACGCTGGGAGTCTCGAAGCCGCTGATCATGAAGCCGTTGACCGGCTTGGGCGGGTACGTCATCGGCACATTGATGCTGCCGACGCGCAGGCCCTTTTCGCTGAGGAGCTGCCAGAGCGTCTTCTCGCGGATCTCGTAGGTGCTGTTGAAGGTCAGCGTGTGCGTGGTCGCGTCGTACGTCTCGAAGTCGAGAATGCCGTGCCGACCGGGGCCCTTGCCGGTCATGAACGTCGTCCAGGCGGCGGGCGTGATGGGTGGCTGGGTGGACTCGAGGACGCCCCACACGCCGTCGGCAATGAACCGCTTGAGGTGCGGCATGCGGCCGGCGTCGAGGAGGGGATGGAGGACGGCGAAGGTGGCGCCGTCCAGTCCGATAATCAGCAGGCGATCCGCCACCGACTTCAGCGGCCGCTTCGCCCGCGGCTGGGCGGTCGTCTGTCGCGCGGCGACAAGGGATGAGGTCGTGTCCATGTCAGCAGCCTTCCTGCCGGTGTTGCCCGGTCTCGCACCAACAGCATACCGGTTTTTGCCGGGCTGAGTAGGGCCCGGTCACATCAGGCGAGCGGCAGCCGCGGCTGTTCCGGCGCGACGATCAGGTCGTAACCGGTGGTGTCCACGCACCGCACGGGCACATAATCACCCGGTGCATGGCCGCTCGCGGGCAGAATGCTCACCGCGTCCACCTCGGGGGCCTGTCCAGCGTGTCGCCCCACGCAGCGCTCGGCGCTCCGTTCGTCAATCACCACGTCCAGCCGCGACCCGATTCGACGCCGGGCGGCGGCAAACGCGACTTCCTGCTGCGCCAACATCAAACGCGCGTGACGTTCCTGCTTGACCTGCTCTTCGAGCTGGCCCTTCATCCGGCCTGCCGGTGTATCCGACTCGCGCGAATACATGAATGTTCCCACGGCGTCGAAGCCGAACGCACGCACGAAGCGCAGGAGCTCTTCGAACTCCGCGTCCGTCTCGCCGGGGAACCCGACGATGAACGTCGTGCGGATCGTCACGCCGGGAATCCGCCGGCGGAGCTTGTCGAGTAGATCCTCCGTTCGGCGGCGCGTCACGCGGCGGCCCATGGCGCGCAGCATCCGGTCGTTGATGTGCTGCAGCGGGATGTCGATGTACTTCACAATGCGTTTGCACTCGGCGATCGCTTCGATCATGGCGTCGGTGAAGACCGAGGGATAGACGTACATCAGGCGCAGCCAGCGCGCCCCGTCGCAATCCGTGTCCAGTCGCCGCAGCAGCCCGGACAGGCCGCGCTCATCGCCGCGGTCCTCGCCGTAGCTCGTGGTGTCCTGCCCAATCAGGATCAACTCGCGCACGCCGTCGGCGATCAGCTCGCGGCATTCGGCGACGAGTTCGTCCGGCGTCTTGCTGTGCATGGGGCCGCGGATCGCCGGGATCGTGCAGAATGTGCATTTCTGATTACACCCCTCGCTGAGCCGGACGTAGGCGTAGTGGCGGGGCGTGAGGCGCAGGCGGCCCTCGTCCGACCAGGGTTGCGGGTGGTAATCGCCGAGGTACAGGTCGAGGTCGGCGTCGCGGGCGTGTCGCCAGACGGCGCGCACGATGTCATCGCGGTTGTGCACGCCGACGAGCGCGTCAATCTCCGGTACGGCGACGCGCAGTTGTTCGCCGTCGCGCTGCACCAGACAGCCGGCGACCACGATCCGCCGGAGCTCGCCGCGCCGCTTGCGCTCGGCCAGTTCACGGATAACGGCGAGTGCTTCCTGTCGCGCGGATTCCAGGAAGCCGCAGGTGTTCACGACGATCGTGTCGGCGGCCGACTCGTCGCCGCTGATGACCGCGCCCGACTCGGCGAGCTGCCCCAGCATCTTCTCCGAATCGACCAGGTTCTTCGCGCAGCCCAGGGACACGAAACCGACCACGGGCGCGGGGGATCCGCGTAAGCGAGCTGGTCGCGGAGCTGGGTTACGCTTGGTTCGCTTCTTCATTCCAGAACACGCACGATGACGAGGTTCGGGTAGTTCGGAAACCGGCGCTCCGGACGCACGCCGGCCGCGTGCTCCGCGTCCGCCAGGGCGTCGAAACGCGCCAAGCCCAGGCGGCCGGCGTAGTAGGCGGCGTGCATCTCGCTGAGCCGGTCGTGCCAGATGATATACACGATGCCGATGCGACGGCATTCGACGAGGACATCGGGCCACGTTTGCCCGCCGACGTCTTCATAGCTCACGAAGCGGTCGCGCGGCTCGCATCCGGCGTACAGCCGCAGCAGGCCCGGGTTGTCGCAGAGCACGCGGGCGGAGGTTGGCGTGTGGTCGCGGATCCAGCGCGCGGCCTCGACCACGTTCTTCATGTCCTGACCGGTCCCGAGTAGGGCGGCGCCGGTCTGGATGCGCAGCGTCAGGAGCAGCGCCAGTGCGATCAGGAGCACCACCTGTCCCACGCGTTGCCGTCGCAAGAGCAACGGGGCGGCCCAAACGGCGCTGAGCGCGACCAGGGCGGGCAGGCCGACGCGCCCCAGCAACCGCTCTGCACCGCCGGCTGCGGTCGCGAACGCCTGCGCTTCGGTGAGCAGGGCGGACGCCAGGGCGATGCCCAGTACGATCAGCAACCATTGTCCAACGCGCGGCGGCAACCCGCGCCGCTTGAGCCGCACGACCACGATGCTCAAGCCCGCGCTGGCGAACAGGATCAGTAGCGGCGCCATCGGATAGCCGTAACGATCCATCCTGTACGCGTAGAGCGCGTGCACGATGAGGTAGCCGGCGAGCGCAAACATGGCTGTAACCGCGACGCGGTCGCGCGCCCGAATGCGCACGACGGCCCCGCACACCGCCGCGAGCACGGGCACCACCAGCAGCGCGAAGCGCGCCGGGTTTTCCATGCTCGCCAGCCAATCCGGCAGCCGCAGTGTCGCGAACTCGAAGCACGTCCGCGCCACGATCGCGAGTGCCCAGCCCGGATCGAACGCCGGCCGCGCGGCCATCTGCGTCAAGTAGTGGTCCTTCCAGCCGGGCGTCCAGGTCACGGCCGTGAGTCCCAGCCAGATCAGCAGCGGCGCGGCGGCCAGGACGCAACTGAGCATGACTCGCTGCCACGGGCGTCGACGCAGGAGGTCAGCGACGCCCAGGCCCACAATCAGCCCGGCGACGTCGTAGCGCGTCATAATCGCCACGGCGGCGATCACGTATGGCCAGGCTCCGCCGCGCGGCGCGACCAGCAGCGTCAGGAGCACCAGCGTGATCAGGAGCGGTTCCAGGATCACATGCGCCGTGCAATACAGGCCCATGGGCAGCAGCAGGAACCAGACCGCGGCCCACCGTGCAGCCGATCCGAACCAGGTGCGACCGATCAGGTAGATTAGGACGGCGTTGAGTGGCAACAGCAGGGCATTCAGCCACTCCGCGACAACGAGCCCGGCCGCCTCGACGGGCAGCAGGCGACCGAGGGCCGCGATCAGCACGGGATACACCGGCGCGCGCGTCAACGTCGGCGGCAGCTCACCACGTAGCAAGGCGCTGCCTGCATCGACAAAGCTGGGAAAATCCGCGTGCGGCATGGCGAAATGGCCACGGCACGCCAGCCCGACGACCAACCCCAACGCGGCCAGGGCCAGCACGTCATGCCGACATACGACCGCCGCGCGGCGGGCGGGTGCGGCCTCCTGGTTGGGCGGCGTGGGAGCGGGGCTGGGCGCAGTGGTTTCCATGCGTCTACGCCTTGAAGGCTGCGATCAGCCGGGGCTGCTGCGTAGCCACACCAGCAGCATGTTGTACGCGGCGTGGCTGCCCGCGGCCACGCCCAGCCCGCGGCCGAGGAAGACTACCGCCAGGTACACGCCGGCCGCCGTCTTGAACCAAAACGGCTTCCAGGCGGGCGCTTCCGAGCCCAGCGGGGCGAAATGGCAGAGCGCGAAGAGGATGGCGCCCAACGCGACGGCGACCCACACAGCCGCCGGGCGCGGAATTCGCAGTAGCTCGACTGCCAGCCACGTGAGCCCGCTTAGCAGCAGCATCCGGAACACCAGTTCCTCGTAAATGCCGGCGCCGAGTGCGTCGCGCAGCCGGGCGGCGGGCGGGGCCTCAAAGAGGGCGCTCAACGCCAGTAGCGGCAGGGCCAGCAGCGCACATTCGAGCACCATCGCCGGGAAGACCGACCAGCGCACGCGCCAGCGATCACGCCGGAACTTGTGCGCCACCAGCAGGGTGATGACCAGCACGATCGGTGGCAACCATGCGCCGACGAACCCGAACCAGCTCAGCAGATCCTGGATCACGCCGTGAGCCAGCAGCTCGCTGCCCGGCGCGGTGCCACCGGCGGGTCGCGCGGCGCCGAGCTCATACCAGAGCACGAACGGTGCGAGGAAGATGAGGCTGTGGAGGGGGCGGCGTGAGAATCGCAGGTAATGCTGCCAGCGCCGGCGCTCCCGTGGCGAAAGCGATACGCTCGGCAGCCACCGCAATCCCAGTCCGTCGGCCATTACGCCATTATCGCGCCATTGGTCGGCTTTGGGTACCCCGCGACCACTGTCATTCCGGCTGGGATGGGGTCGCGCGGAGGGTAGTGACGGGTGGCGGTGCGGGTCACTCCGCCCAGGCGGACTCATCGAGCGGCAGGGCCTGGGTCTCGGCGTGCAGCCGCGCACTCCAGGCCGCGTCGAGCGGGCCGACGAGATTGTCCAGTAGCGCTGCCCGCTCGGCGATGCTGGCGGGCCACCCGGCGGGGTCCGCGCACCGCCGCAGCAATGCGGTGAGCGCGGTTGGTTGCTGGGCCCACAGGAAACGCGTTACCGCCCAGGCCAGTGGGTAGCAAGGCCCTTCACACCACGCGGCGTCGTCGCTCAGGAGGCGGCGCAGGTCCGGCAGCGCGGCCGGCGTGGGGTAGAGCTTGCTGAACTCGTGCAGGCGATAGCCGTTCACCGGCGCGCGCGGTGTCAACGACCCGTCGCAGGGCACCTCGAACAACATGGCCAGACCCTCACGCAACCAGGTTGGAACGCGCTCGGATTGCGGGAGCAACCCGAGATTCGCCTGCACCTGGTGGGCGGACTCGTGCTGGACAATGGACAGGGCGAGCAAGCTGCGCCGGCGCTCCAGGCGACCCTTCAGCCGCGGACGCTCCTCAGGCAGCGACTGTTCAATGCTGGCCCGCACCGCCGCGAGCGCCGGTGCGGTCTCGAGATCGAAGAACGTGCAGCGGTTGGTGTGATGATCGTAGAACCCAAGGGCGCCGGCGGGCACGGATGCGATTGCGGCGCGCTGCGCTTCAAACTCGCTGTGCGTGCCGAGAAAGTAGATCTCGAGCTTGTGGCGTGGTAGCCGGGCGGGCAGCCCCAAGTTCTCAGTGAAGCGCACGTGGGCGCGATAGACGGCTTCGAGGCGCGCTGCATACTCGCGGGCCAGCGGCTCCCCGGCCGTGCAGACCAGGACGAAATGGTCCGTATCCAGGCGCTGGGCCCCCGGTCCGACGCGCGACAGCATTTCAGACACCGCGGGCTCGTTTGCCGGCCGGGCGGCCAGCAGTTCCGCGGGATCACTCGCCCAGCCGAGCGCAGGCAGCCACCCGGCCATGAGAGCGATGACGCCGCGGTGCGCCCGCACGCCCCCAGCCCAGCTAGCGCGGCCCGCGACCGCGTCCACGACCGCCGTCCGACTGCTGCGGGGAGTCACGCTGGGGCTCGAGTGGCCCTTCTTCGCCCGGCGGCAGAAGCGACCGCTTGAGCTGCAACGAGTCAAGGAACTTGTAGAAGTCTTCGATCCACTTTTCGTCGACCCGGCCGAAGATGTCCTCGAATTCCTTTTCCCGCTCGCTCACGGTCAACTCGACGTCTTCCTCGCGGTCGAAGACGGTTTTGCAGTACTGGGCGTAGCCGGCGCGGTGTTCCTTCCAGAGGTAGTACACGAGGGACCACCCCAAGCAATACGAGTCCGCTTCGTTGCCGCGGGGCGGGTTGCGCCACATTTGGTTGTCAACGATGAAGCGCCTCCATTCTTCAAGCGACAGGGGGTGGGGCCCCCAGGTGGTGCGCAACTGATTGAGGCGGTTGTGGTTCAAGACCCCCAGGCTCGCGCCGGCCGAGGTTGGCGGGACCTCGAACATCATCGTTGTCCCTTCGACCAGCCACAAGGGAACACTGGCCTTGCGGGCCAAGCCATTGTTCGGGAACAGCCCGATATTGAAGTCGATGTGGTGCCCGGTCTCATGCTGGATCACTTCCAGGTTCTGGTTCTCGACCAACCGGTTGACGCGGTTGCGCAGCCGCTGGCGCTCCTGCCACGGCGTGTTCTTGTCCTTGATCCGGGCAACGTCATCGGCGACGAACGGATGCGTCTCGTAGTCGAAGAAGAACGAACGCCGCGCATCGGGTCGGTAGAAACCCATGACGCCCAGGGGCACCTGCGTCAGGGCCTGAAACTCCTTGTAGGTGCCGAAGTAGTGGATCTCCAGCTTGTGTTCCGGGCGGCGCGCCGGGAGGTTTAGCATGCGCATGAACTGCACCTTCCAGCGGTAGATCGACTCGACGCGCGAAGCGAGCTTTCTGGCTGCCTCGTCCGACGAAGTGTAGACCATCACGAAGTGCGGCTTGATCAGCACCTTCGCCTCGGGGCCGGCGACCTTCTTCATTTCCGCCAGCGATTCCTCGTTCAGCGGCAGCTCGGCCAGCATGTCATCGCGCGCCGCCCCGCTCGTGGATTCGTCCGGGTTGGCCGTCACGCCCGAGAGAATGGCCGCGATCTCCGCGTCCGTGATCGCACGCCGGTACGCGGCCCGCTTGGTGCCGCCCGCGCCGCCCGCGCCCGCCGCGGCGGAGGCTTCCTCGAGCGAACGGAGCTCGCGCACCTCGTTCCGCTTGACCGTCACGACAACGCCGTGCTTGGTCTTCACCTCGTATGAACCGTCCGGCAGCTCCTTGACGTCGCCCTCGACGTACTTGCCGTTCATCAGTTCGATGCGGTAGCGCCCTTCGATTTCCGCCCGCGCCGGCGCGACCACCTGCGTGGCCAGCACGACGGCGGCCAGCAGGGCGAGGATGTGCACTGAATGCCTCATACCTGGTTCCACCATGACTCAGTTCCCGTCCCCGTCACAAAACTCAACCATGATATTATTCAGCCAACCGCCGAACTGGCAACCAATTCCTGTGCCACCCCGCCCGGACGGGGCTAGAATGGCGGTCCGTACGCGTCCTACGTGGATCTACCGATGAGTGACCCGCAAGCACCGCCCCGTGGCGAGTTCGAGTTCGTCCGGCGTCTGGGCCGCCTGCTCGCGCCTGTCCAGCCGGGGGCGCGGCAGCCAATGGCCCGTGCGGGGGTTCCCTTCGGTGACGATATGTGCGTCGTGGCGCCGGACCAGCCCGAGCTGCTTTGGACGGTGGACATGCTGATGGACGGCGTGGATTTTGACTCGCGCGTCCATACCTGGCGGGCGATCGGCCGGAAGGCGCTCGCCGTCAATCTGAGCGATTGCGCGGCGATGGCGGTGGAGCCGGTCTCCGCGCTCTGTGCCGTGGCGCTGGCCAACACCCTGACCATGGAGGATGCGCTGGACCTGCTGCGCGGGGCCCAGGAATGCGGGCAGAGCTTCCACTGCCCGATCGTCGGCGGGGATACGAACAGCTGGGACGCGCCTACGGTCGTCAGCGTCTCGGTCGCGGCCCGCTGCGAAGCAGGCCGCACGCCGGTTCGCCGCGACGGGGCCCGCCCGGGCGATCGGATCTGGCTCACCGGCCCTGTGGGTGGTTCGCTGCTGGGGCGACACATGACTTTTGAGCCACGCATCGGGACCGCACTGGCGATCGCCCGCCGCCTGGCGCCCCACGCGCTGATCGATATCAGCGACGGGCTGGCCGTGGATCTGGGGCGCATCCTGGAGGCCTCGCATTGCGGCGGGACAATCAGCGTTGCCGCGCTGGACGCTGCGGTGCACCCGGACGCAGTTCGCATGGCGGATCAGGACGGCCGTCCGGCCCGCACGCACGCATTGGAGGACGGCGAAGACTTCGAGCTGATCGTGGTGCTGGCGGCGGATGCGCCCGATGGCGAATGCGCCGCGCTGGGGCTACTGCCGCTGGGACAGATCATCTCGGACGCCGGCTTGTGGTTGGAGGAGAGGCCGGGGCAGCGCACTCCAATTCCCATCCGCGGCTGGGAGCATTTCCGGTGACGGTCGCGCAGGAACAGCTTCTCACCGGCCCGGGCCGGACACTGGCGCTTGGCCGGCGGCTGGGCCGACTCCTGCGAACGGGCGACTTCCTGGCGCTGACCGGACCGCTGGGGGCGGGCAAGACGCAACTGATCAAAGGGGTGGCAGCGGGGCTGGGCGTGCCGACCGAGCAGCCCGTCGTGAGCCCGACGTTCGTGCTGGTGCGCGAGTACGTGGGGCGCCTAAAGCTATATCACATAGATGCTTATCGCCTGACGGGCGCCGCGGAGCTGCTGGCCCTGGGTGTCGATGAGATGCTGGCCGAGCCCGGCAGCGTCGTGGCCGTAGAATGGGCGGACCGGGTGGCTGAGGCGGTGCCGGCGTGTGCGGCGTGGATCGAGCTGGAGCACGCCGGACGAACGCAGCGGCGCGTGCGCATTCGCTGGGCGGCGTTGGCGGGTCGCCGGCCGGTGGCGTGATTTGCGGTTGACACGCGCGGGGGTTGGCCCGACACTACGGCGCGGCTTGAGTGAGTGTGCCCTCAAGAGGTGGTGCATGCGGACATTGATGCTGTTTGGACTGCTCGCGGGACTGGGGTTGCTGGCCGGTTGTGCGACGGTCACCAAGACGCCGGCGGAGAATTGGGCGCATACCCGCGCGAATATCGAGCTCGACATGTTGCAGATTGCGGACGACTGGAACCTGATCTGGCTGAACACGCACCAGACCCGGTTGACGCGGTGGCATACGCGTTAGTCGCGCCATCGCAACACGCATAACGGACTTCACGGCCGGCCGCTTTGGGTTGCCGGCCGTTTTGATGCGCCGCCGTGGGCCCGGTGGGGGTGCGAAGCATTGGGGGACCTCCCGACGTGCGGCGCGGCCCGTTGGCGTGTGGCTATTCGTTGATTTCTGTAGCGCGGTGGTATGCCTCCGGCGAAACCGCTATGCTGCGAGCACGGCGCAGCCCCAGGCGCCTGCGTCGTTTGTCTGCTCCGCTTGACGGCCTGCGAGCGCTATGTTCAGTCGATTGCCCCCGCCAACGTCTGAGTGTTCACGCCGCCCCGGAAACGTGCTCGCGTGCGTGGCTCTGCTGATAGTCCTGTCAGTGTGTGCGCGTGTGTCGGTCGCTCAGGGCCGGGCCATCGCGCTTCAGGATGCGACGCTGTTCATCGGCACGGGCCAGGTCATTGAGCACGGCACGGTGATGTTCCAGGATGGCGAGATTCTCGCCGTGGGTGCCGAGGTCAAGCCGTCGTTCCTGGCCCGCAAGATATCGGTCCCCGGAAAGTACATCACACCCGGGCTGATCGACGCCGGCACGACGCTCGCGCTGCGCGTCGCCCCCGGCGCCAACGTGGCGACGGCGCGAGCACTCGACGCCTTCGATCCCTATGCGGCGGACGAAATGCGGGCGGCGTGGCGGGACGGCGTGACGGCGGTGTACCTGCCGGCCAGCACGGGCGCGGGCATCGGTGGGCTGGCGGCGATTGTGCGGCTGGGGCGCCCCACGGAGTCTGACGACTTCGTACTCGCTGGCGAAGCCGAATTGTGTGCGACCGTCGGCGGCGCGAACCAGCCCGGGCCGCTGGTCCGCGTGAAACTGGTGGAGGAGCTGCGGCGCCGATTCCAGGCGGCCAAGGACTACCGCGACGCCTGGGATGACTACCGGGACAGTCTGAAAGAATACGAAGAGAAGCTCGCCGAGCGCGCGAAGAAAGACGCGGCTGCCGGCAAGCCGGACAGCGGCCACGGTCCGGCGGCGAAGAAAGGCGCTCACGAACAGAAGCCCGATGAGCCGAGCGCAGACAAGAAGGAGCCGGCGAAGGACGAACTCAAGAAACCGACCGAGCCGGCCAAGGACCGGAGCGCGGAGTTGCTGCTGCGCGTGCTGGACGGCGAGCTGCGCCTGCGCGTCGAAGCCCATGACCCGGCGGACATTCTCAACGTGCTCGATCTCGCGGAGGAGTTTGGCGTCGCGCTCGTGCTCGAAGGCGCGACGGGGGCCCATCTGGTGGCCGAGCGACTCGCACATCGCGACGTGCCGGTCGTGCTGACAGCGCCACCCGCGCCGCTCGCTTACACCGGTGGTCCCGAACGGTTCGCCCGCGCCGATGCGGCGGCGCTGCTGAACGGCGCCGGCGTCCGCGTGTACTTCGGCTCGGGGGCCGTGCCGCTGCCCGATGGCGCGCCGCGGTTGACGTTGCGCGTAGCGCAGGCGACACGCGCGGGTTTCGTCGATGACGCGGGCCTGGTTGCGCTGACCGGGGGCGCTGCGCGTCTGCTCGGCGTGGAGAAGAAAATTGGACGTCTGGCGACGGGGCTCCAAGCGGATCTCGTGGTCTGGAGCGCGCACCCGCTGTCGCCGGGGGCGCGCGTCGAGCGCGTCTATGTCGGTGGCCGCGAGGTGTACCGTGCCGAGGGCGGGGCGGAGGGGCAGGACGAATGAGCGTACGCCGCAGGCGAGCCTGGCTGAACGGGTTGGCACTGCTCGTGGCGGTGGTGGCGCCGGCGTGGGCCGATGATCCGCCGGCCGCGGTGCGTGTTCTTGCGGGAGCCCAGTGGGTCAACGCGGACGGCGAACTCGCGGCTGATGCGCTGCTGGTCATCGGCGGCGAGAAGATCTTGCAGGTGGGGGGAGCTGCGCCGCCGGGCGTGGCGGTGGACAGTTTTCCGGGCGCCGTGCTGTGCCCGGGCTTGATCGACTGCCAGGCGACGCTGTCGGCGCTGGGGGATCTCTGCGAGCGCCAGTCCGCGGTGCAGCCGCGGCTGAACTCACGCGCCGCGTTCGATCGCTGCGCCTGGCAGTTGCGACGCGCGCTGGCGGCCGGGGTGACCACATTTGCCCTCGTTCCTGACGATCAGAACCTCGTGGGTGGTCACATCGCGGTGTGCCAGACGGCCGGCCCGGGTGGTCGGCCGCGGGTGCTGACGGACGCCGGCCCGTTGAAACTGTCGCTCGCGCCGGAGGTGTTCAAGGCCGACCGTGAACCGACCTCGCGCAGTGGTGCGCTTGGACTGCTGCGCAGCACGTTGACCGCGGCGCGGGCGGCGCCCGCGACGGATGACAGCCCGTTGAAGGCTTTTGCGCAAGGGCGTCTGCCGGGCATCCTGACGGCGCCGAGCGGGGCGGACGTCAGCGCCGCACTGGAGTTCATCAACGAGTACAAGTTGCGGCTGGCGGTGAGTCATACGCTGGACGCGCGCCTGGTCGCGGAAGCCGCGGCCGGCCAATTGACGGCGGCGATCGTCGGGCCGCTGGATGCGCTGGCGGGGCCGCGGGCCGGTGGGGCGGCGGGGCAGTTCGAACGGCATGGCGTGCCGGTCGCGTTGGCGGGTGGGCTGCCGCAGACCGCGCCGGATAGCCTGCGGATCGGGGCGGCCGTGGCGGTGCGCGAGGGCTTGTCGGCTGCCGCGGCGCGCCGGGCGATCACCGCAGTGCCGGCGGAGTTGCTGGGCGTGGGGGATAGGATCGGAGTGCTGCAGCCGGGACGGCAGGCGGACGTGGTCGTGTTCTCGGCCGATCCGCTGGATTTGCGTGCCCGGGTGCTGGCCGTCTACATCGGCGGTCAGCGGGTCTTCGACGCGGGAGCGTCGCAGACGGGGCCATGAGAGGTGCGGCCGTGCGACTGAGCGACATCTCACGACGCGGGTTGATGCGGGCGGCGCTGCTGGCGTCCTGTGTTGTTGGGGCGGCCTACGGTGCGGATGCGGACGGGGTCATCGTGCTCAAGGCTGCGCGGATTCACACCGTGGCCGGCGAGACACTAGAAAACGGCGCGATCGTCATTGAGGGGGGGCGTATCACCGCAGTGGGGCCCGACGTGCCGATTCCGGAGGGCGCGCGGGTGATGGAGCACGTGGACGGCGTCATCACACCCGGCTTGATCGACGCGTGCTGCCTGATCGATTCGGAAATCCCGCAGGAAGCGCGGAGCTGGTCGTACGGGGCGCCGCCGCGGTCGTTCTGGGGAGCGCTCGGCGAGTACGCCCGCCGCCAGCGCGATGAGCCGGACCCCGAATGCGACCCGATCGAGGACACGGCGCGCACGTTGCCGGACGGGCTCGCGGCGGCCTTGCCGCCCCAGATCACCTGGACCGAGCAATCCGCGGAGGTCACGCCGCATCGGCGGGTGCTGGACTCCCTGAACCTGTTCTCGAATGACTTCACGCGGCTGGCGCGCGCTGGCGTGACGACCGTGTACGTATCGGCCGACACGGCGAATGTGATCGGCAACCGCGGCGCGATCGTGAAGACGGCGGGGCCGCTGGCAGAGCGTGTCATCCGCGGCGTGGATGCGGTGAAAGTCACGCTGGGCGGTGATCCGACGCTGCGTGGGACCGCCAACCTGCTGCCGCCGTCCCATGGCCCGGCGCCGAGCTTCCTAACCCGCCGACCGACCACGCGGATGGGCGTGGACTGGGTCTTCCGCAAGGCGTTTTACGATGCGCAGCGCGTGCGGGCCGGGCTCGCGATTCACGGGGCCGACATGCCGCCGACCGAGGCGGTGCCGGTGTTGCTGCAGGTGCTCGACGGCGAGGTGCCACTGCGCGTGCAGGCCCGCATGCAGCATGACATCTTCTCGGCGCTGCGGCTGGCGGGCGAGTTCAAGCTGAAATTCACGCTCGAAGAGGCGACGGAAGCCTATCGCTGCCTGCCGCAATTGAAGGCCGCGGGCGTGCCGGTCATCTTCGGGCCACTCTACATGACGCCGACCGGCTTCCGCGCCGCGACCGACGAGGTGGACCGCGCGCGGCTGAACACGCCCGCGCAACTGGCCGATGCGGGCATCGAGTTTGCGTTGACGGCGCAGGAGCTGCGGGACGAGGAAGGTCTCGTGCGGCAGGGGATGGTTGCCGTCCGGCACGGGCTGACGCCGGAGCTGGCGTTGCGGGCCATGACGGCGACGCCAGCGAGTTTCATGGGGCTGGCGGGCGAGGTAGGCGTGATTGCGCCGCGGGCGGCGGCCGATGTGGTGGTCTGGAGCGGCGAGCCGTTTGACGCCGCAAGCCGCCCGGTGCTGGTGCTGGTGAGCGGCCGCGTGGTGTACAAGGACTAGGGCGGAACGCCGGCCTCCGGCCGTGCGGCGCCCGGGAGAGCGTGTGATGGGTCGCAAGCGATACTGGCGGATGGCGATGGCCACGGCGGCACGCGGGCGGTGGGGTGCGCTGCTGGTGAGCCTAGGCCTGGCAGTGGTCGCCGTCGCCCAGCCGCCGGCCGTGCCGCCGGAAAAAGTCGCGCTTACCGGCGGACGGATCATCCCCGTGGTGGGCAGTGAACTCGCCAAGGGTACGATCCTGATCGAGCAGGGCCGGATCGTGGCGGTCGGCGCTGACGTGGAGATTCCGTACGACGCGCGCGTAGTCAATGTGACCGGCAAGGTCGTGTTCCCGGGGATGATCGACGTGCACACGGCGCGCGGCCTGGACGTCGCCAACGAGCCGCGTCCGGTGACGCCGCAACTCGACGTGGGCGATGCTCTCGATCCGTCGCAACTCTTCTTCGAGGACTGCCTGCGCTTGGGCACGACGGCGGTGCACGTGATTCCGGGCAACAACACGGTCATCGGCGGGGTCGGCCGCGTGGTGCGTCCGATCGGCCTGACGATCGCCGAGATGACGATCGCCGCGGGCGAGTTCCTCAAGATTTCGCTGTCGCCGCGTAGTGGCTATGACCGCATGATGCAGCTCGCGACGCTGCGCGAGACGTTCCTGGAGCTGGACGACTATCTTGCCCGGCTGGCGGAGAAGCGCTACGAAGACAAGCTCAAGGAAGACGACAAGAAGCTCGACGTGGGGCCGGTCGAGGCCCGCAAGCGTGGCCGCGAGTTGATCCGCGCCGAGGACGTCGACGACCAGCATCGCAACATCCTGCGTCTGCTCGGCGGGCAGGTGCGTTTCGGCGGCGAAAGCGGGGCGACGTTGTACAAGCCGCTGGGGGCGTATGCGTACTGCGGCGAGGCGATGGACGTCGGCGCCGCCGTGCGCCTGGCGAAGGAAAACGGCTTCTTCGAGCGGCTGGTGCTCGTGCTGGGGGGCGAGTGCCACAAGGCCGTCGGCGAGCTGAAACGCGTCGCCCGCCCGGTCGTCCTGCCGCCGGAACTTACTTGGCGCGAAACGGATCCGCTGACCGGGGAAATTCGCGAGACTTTCGTGCCGAAGAAGCTCTTCGACGCCGGGCTGCTCTGGGCGCTTGTGCCGGGGCCGGATGACTCGTACGCCGAGCGCATGCTCACGTACCAGGCGGCGCAGTGTGTCCGCCACGGCATCCCGCGCGACGAGGCGCTGAAGGCGATCACGCTGAATCCCGCCCGCATGCTGCGGCTGGACAGCCGGCTGGGATCGATTGAGGTCGGCAAGGACGCCAACCTGGTGGTCTTCAGCGGCGATCCGCTGGACTTCGACAGCGTTGTCGAGCAGGTGTTCATCGAGGGCATTCGCGCCTATGACCGCGGGCAGGACGTCCGGCTGAAGAAGTTGCTCGCGCCAGGTACCGGCGATTCGCAGGAGAAGCCCGAGTGACGCGACCGGCGCACGTCTGGCGACGGTTGGCGGTCGGCGTGACCGCGACGGCCCTGCTGTGCCTGTGCGGCAGCGGCGATCAGCTCGTCGTGCGGCCGGCGACGCAGAGCGCGGCCGCCGCGCCGGCGGACAAAGCGTCGTTCGTCCTGCGGGCGAAGGCGGTCTACCCAGCGACGGTGGAGCAACCCGGGCCGTTGCCCGAGGGCATGGTGGTAGTGCGCAGCGGCCGCATCGTGGCGGTGGGCCGCCAGCTCGCCGTTTCGCCGGATCTGCCGCTCATCGAACTACGTGACGAGGTGGTCTGTCCGGGGTTCGTGTCGGCCGGCGGATCGCTGGTGCGCCCGCACGCCGGGCCGCAATCCGTCAGCGCCGCGTTTCACGCCGTGGACGCGTTCGACACGTACGACGATTACGTTGGGCCGCTGTCGCGCGGGACGACCACGGCGTACCTGAGTCCGGGCGAGCATCGCCTCGTCAGCGGCCTGGGCGCCGTCGTGAAGCTCGGCGGGGCTCCGGAAGAACGGACGGTCGTGCCGGCGGCTGATCTCGCCGTCACGTTCGGCGAGTTTGATCCGCCGCTGCTGTACAAGCCGCCGTTCTATGCCTCCTCCGACGTGCCGATTGAGCCGGCCCGCGGGCAGCGTCCCGATTCGCGCCTGGGGCAGTTCATTGAGCTGGAAGAGCGTATCGCTGCGGCGGAGCAAGGGGCCGGTGCGCGCGCGGGCGAGTTCGACATTCACGCGCATGAGTTCGCGGCGGCGTGGGCGGCGGCGCTGCCGCTGCGCATCCAGGTTCGCCGGGCCGTGGACATCGAGGGGGCGCTGCGGCTGGTCGAGCGGCTCGCGCGCGGTGGGCAACGTCGCTCCGCGTATCTCGTCGGTCTGACCGAGGGCGACCGGCTGCTCGACGTGCTGGGCGACGAATCCGTAGCGGCGGTGCTGCGCAGCCTGCCGCTGGTGGTGCGCGTCGAGCGTAGCTTCCGCGCGCCGGGGCCGAACATCGGCGATGATCCGGGGGCGCTGGAGCCGCGCCTGGCGACCGCGGAGCGCATCGCGGCGCGACTGCCCGGCGTGATTGCCCTCGCCGGTGCCGCGGGGGATGACGCGGAAGATCTGCGCATGGCGGCGGTGCTTGCCGTTCGCGGCGGGCTGTCGGCGGAGCAGGCGCTCGCCGGGATCACGCGTGTGCCGGCCGAGATTCTCCGTGTGGCCGATCGCGTGGGCAGTCTTACGCCGGGCACTGACGCCGACTTGCTGGTGCTCAGTGGTGCGCCGCTGGACATCAACAGCTTCGTACGTCGGGCCTACATCGGCGGGCGCGTCGTCTTTGAAGCGCCGCGCCCCGCGCGTCGCGAGCCGCCGGCGTCGCAACCGGCCGAGCCGCTCGTGTTGCGCGCGGGCACGATCTGGGTGGGCGATGGCACGATCATCCGCGACGGATCGCTGCTCATCGAGAACGGCCGCATCCAGGCCGTTGGGCAGCGTGTCGCGCATCCGCCGTTCGCGAGAATCATCGACGCCGGCGCGGACGGGTTCCTGGCGCCGGGCTTCATTGATGCGCTGGGGCATCTGGGATTGGAGGGCGACACCACGCCGGCGACGCCCGACGTGCCATTGCATCGCACCATCGCGACGGTCGGGCGGATGTTCGCGCGTGTGGCACGGGCGGGCGTGACGACGGTGGTGCAAGCGCCGTATCGCGCCGCGCAGAACGGGGCGCGGCTCGCTGCGCTCAAGACCTACGGCCGCGGGCGCGACGAGCTGGTGGCGCGCGAGCTCAGCGGCCTGCGCCTGTCGCTGCGCGGCCAGGATCCGCTGACCGGTGCAGAGGCGCTGCGCAAGGTCCTGCAAGCCGGCCGCAAGTACGACGAGGACTGGAAGAAATACGAAGCCGAGCTGGCCAAGTGGAAGGAGAGCGGCGGCAAGCCGGCCGAAAAGCCGAAAGAGGAGGCGCAGAAGGTCGAGCAGGGCAGGGCCGATCCAATCACCGGCCGCTGGGAGTACGCGCTGCATGGTGGCCCGCTGCCGGAAGCGGTGACCGGCACGGTCACGCTGAAGCTCACCGGCAACACGATTGACGGGCGTCTGTCCGACCCGACCAGCGGCGAAGAAGTCCGCGTGTCGGGCACGTTGAGCGGCACCGAGGTGAACCTCGACGTTGATATCGACACGCCCGCCGGGCGCCCAACCATTCGTGCCACGCTGGATCGCGAAGACCACATGGTCGGCCGCGTGACGGTTGCCGAGATCACGCTGGATTTCGAGGCCACCCGCACCGACAAGAGCGCTGTCGAGTTCAAGATCCAGCTCAGGAGCAAGCGCACCAAGGATGGCCGTCCGGCACCGCCGAAGGTCGATCCAAACCTCGAACCGTACCGCGCGCTGCTGGCCGGGCGCATCCCGGCAGTGGTGGATGTCGAGACGGCGCCGCAGATTCACGCCGCATTGCAGCTGTTCGTCGACGAATTCAAGGTGCCGCTCGTGCTGCTGGGTGCCGAGGGTGCCGCCGACGTCGTCGCTGAGCTTGTCGCCCGCAAGGCGGGGCTTGGCGTGATCGTGCCGCTGCAGGTGGTGCGCACGCGGGCAGGCCGGCCGTACAACCAGGCGGCGGACCTCGCGCGGCAGGGCATTCGCGTGGCGTTACAGAGCGACAGCGAGGACGGTGCCCGTGACCTGCCGCTCGTCGGCCTGTTCGCTGTCCGCGAGGGTCTCGGTGGCGACGCCGCCCTGCGGGCGCTGACGATCGATGCCGCGCAGATGTACAAGCTCGACGACCGCGTTGGCTCGCTGGAAGTGGGCAAAGACGCGGATGTGCTGATCTTCGACGGTCATCCGTTCGACGCCGGCAGCCGGTTGCAGCGGGTGATCGTGGGGGGACGTGAGGTGCCGGATGAACCGTAAGCCTGCCTGGACCTCCGGCGTGGTCCGCATGCTGCTGCTGACGTGGCTGGCGGCCGCGACTGGGCTGGCCGCTGAACAGACGGAGTTGACGTCCGCCGGTCTGGCGTTCCGTGTCGCGAAAGTCGTCGCGCTGGACGACACCGATCGGGTCATCAATGACGCGGTGGTGCTCGTGAAGGGCAATCAGATCGAGGCGCTGGGCCCGGCCGATGAGGTCGAGGTGCCGGCCGGCTATCGCGTGCTGGATTTCCCCGACTATTGGCTGCTGCCGGGCATCGTCGAGGCCCACGATCACAGCGCGGCCGGCAGTTGGGGCGACCTCAACGACATGGTCTATCAGACGAATCCCGGCCTCGACAGCCGCTCCGTCCCGCGGCCCGACAACCCCTGGATCAAACGCGCCCGCACCGGTGGCGTGACGACCGTGATGATGATCCCGGGCAGCGGCACGAACCTCTCCGGTTTCGGTACCATCGTGAACACCGGCGGCAAGACGCCGGACGAAATCTTCATGGTCTCGCCCGGATCGCTGAAGATCGCGCAGGCTGGCAATCCGGAATGGTACTTCGGCGGCAACGGCCGGATGTTCATGAACTGGAACCTGCGGCAGACGCTGGAGAAAGCCCGGGCGTATGCTGCGGCATGGGATGCGTACGAGCGCGGCGAGCGGAGCGTGGCGCCCGAACTGGACCCGATCTGGGACGGCTTCCGCGCCGTGTTTCGCCGCGAGATCTGCGTCGTCATGCACACGCAGATGTACCAGGTGCTGATGACCACGATGGACATGATCGCCGGGCATTTCGGGCTCTGGACGGTGCTGGATCACTGCACGTTCGATGCCTGGAAGCTGGGGCCGATCGTCCGCGAGACGGATGCGTGGACCATCAACGGCCCGCGCCAGTACTACTTCGACGCCACGGCCCGGCGCTGTATCGGCAACGCCAGCGGGTGGTGGAAGAACGGCGTGCGCCGGCTCGGCATTAATACCGACGCGCCGGTCGTGCCGCAGGAGGAACTGACGTACCAGGCGGCGATGGCCTGCTGGTACGGCTGGCTGCCCTACCCGGCCCTCCGCGGCATCACGAACATTACCGCGAAGTCCATCGGCGTATACGACCGCGTGGGTAGCGTGGAGACCGGCAAGCAGGCCGACCTCAGTCTCTGGACCGGCGACCCGCTCGACCCGCGCTCCGCGTGCCTGATGACCGTGATCGGCGGCCGGATCGTGTACGACGGCACCCAGGGACTGCGGCGGTTCTAGGAACGGCCATGACCAGTGTTCCACAGTCCTGCGGATTGAGTCTGAAGCGGCTGGCCCGCGGCGCGGGTGTTGCCGTGGTGTTCATGCTGCTTGCGGCGCCCGTACTCTGCGCTGATGAACCGGAGCGCCTGACTGTCATCCGCGCCGGCAAGATCATCACGGGCACCGGCGAGGAGATCCACGACGGCGTCATCGTGCTCAACGGCGCCAAGATCCAAAACGTCGGCAAGGGGCTCGAATATCCGCTGAATGCGAAAGTCATCGACGCCCGTAACCGCGTCGTCATGCCCGGGCTCATCAACCCCAGCTCGCGCTTCGGCCTGCCGGGCTATCACCGCGCGGAGGTCCATGGCAACTGGACCGTCGCCGACGAGTACTTCCCCGCGCCCGATGCCTACGACGAACTGCTGGACGCCGGGTACACGACGCTCGCGCTGGTGCCGGGGGGCGGCGGGATTCCCGGCCGGGCGATCGTCGTGCACACCGCGGGTGCGCAGGAGCAGCGTGTGCTGCAGGCGCCGGCGTATCTCCGCGTGACGCCGGACAAGCGCGTGCTTCGCGGGGCGCTCGAACGGGCGCAGCAGGAAATCGAGAAGGTCGAGAAGGCCAAGCAGGAGTTCGAGAAGAAGCAGGAGCAGGAGCGTAGGGCCGCACCGCCGGCCAGCCAACCCGCCTCGCAGCCCGGGTCGCAGCCGACCAGCGTGCCCGCGACGCAGCCCGCGTTCCAGCCGCCGCCGATCGATCCCGCGTTCCAGGTGCTCGTCGATCTGATCCAGAAGAAGCCGGATGTGTTCGCGCTGCTGGAGCTCGGCAGTGCCTCCGACTATGTACACTTCAGCGAAGTGCTCAAGAAGTTCGATGTCGCGCACCAGTTCCTGGCGCGCAACGGCCAGCAGTCGGACTTCACGTTTATTGCCGAACAAATCGGCGCGAAGAAGCCGCGGGTGGTCCTCCAGCCGGTGATCAACCGGGCGCCGAACTCGGCCGAGCGTATCCACGTCGTCCGGCAGTTCGCGCAGGCCGGCTGCGAAGTGTCGTTGATGCCGCTGGCGGATGATGCCGAGGAGCACCGGCAGATGCTTGGCCGCATCGCGCTGCTGGTGCGCGAGGGCTGGACGCGGGCCGAGGCGCTCAAGGCGGTCACGCTCCACCCGGCGCGACTCCTCGGGCTCGACAGCCGGTTTGGGAGCATCGAGAAGGACAAGGACGCCGACCTGATCTTCCTCGACGCCGACCCGCTCGATCCGCTGGCCCGCGTGCGTGAGGTGATGATCGCCGGCGAGATCGTCCGCCGCGTGGAGGTGCCGCAGTGATGCTCCGCCCGGCCACAAGCTGGCGTTGGTGCGCCGCCCTGCTGTGCTTGGCGCTCGCGCTGCCCGTAGTCGCGCAGTCGCCGGCGGAGTCGCAGCCCAGCGACACGCAGCCTGCATCGCAGCCAGCCAGGCAACCCGTATCGCAACCGGCGACCCAGCCCGTATCGCAGCCGGCTTCCGCGGCGACCAGCAGCCTCCCTACGACCACGACCGCTACTACGTCCACGACGACCGTGGCGACGACACAGGCCGCGCCGGAGAAAGAGCGGTTTCTCGCGGTCATCAACGGCCGCGTCCACACCGTGACCGGCCCGGTGCTCGAACGCGCCACCGTGCTTTCGCGCAACGGCATCATCACCGCCATCGGCGAGCACGTCGTGCTGCCGCCGGAGTGCGTGGTGGTCGATGCCACGGGGCTGGAGGTGTATCCGGGCCTGGTCGCGGCGGTCGCCGGTGGGCTTCACGGGGGCAATCAGCCGCGCGACACGACGAACGTGTACGCGCTGAACATGGCGATCGCGCTGGCCGGCGGCATCACCACGGCGCTGGCCGGCAATGACGTGGCGAAGTTGACCTACGGCACGACGCAGGACCTGATCCTGAAGGCCAATGCGTACTTGAACATCAACTACGCGACCCGCAGCCCGCTGGAGCGTGCGCAACTGCGGGCCGACCTGGAGCGCGTCCGCACGTACCTGCGTGACGTGCAGCGCTTCGAGCGCGAGAAGGCGGTGAACAAGGACGCGAAGCCGCCGGACAAGGAGTGGCTCAAAGAGAAGTACGAGAACTACCGCAAGCTGCTGGCGCGTGAAGTAATCTCGGTTGCGACGGCCAACAGCACGCACGAGCTGGCCGACCTCGCGGACCTCGCGCAGACCTACGGCTTCGACCTGGTCGTGCGCGGGGCGGTCGAGGGCTGGACCGTGGCACCCGCTCTGGGCCGCGCCGGCGTGCGGGCGGTGATTACGCCGCGCGACGAGCGCGCCCCCGATGACCGGTTCAACCGCCCGAACGGTTCGTCGATCGAGAACGCGCGCATTTTGCACACGCACGGCGTGACGGTGGCGGTCGTGCCGCCGACGGCGGCGATCACGTTGTGGGGGCTCGCCGGCCGCGACCTGCTGCATCTGAACATGGAGGCGGCGTTCGCGGTGCGCGGTGGTTTGAGCAATGACGCGGCGGTGCGGACGATCACGATCGACGCGGCGCGGGTGCTGGGCGTGGACGACCGGATCGGCTCGCTCGAAGTGGGCAAGGACGCGGACCTCGTGGTCTGCGACGGCGACCTGCTGCACTACATGACGCAGGTGCGCTACACGATCGTCAATGGCCGCGTGGCGTACGACAAGGCGAAGGAAACGCTGTTCGCCCACATTCGCCCGCAAGGCAAGCCCGAGGTCCCGCAATTCGACGATTACTGGCCGCGCCGGCTGCAGTGGGTGGGGGAGTGAGGCCGGCGGGGACTGTAGTTCGCTACGTGTCCACATGACACCGCGATTCTGAAGCTATCCGCCCAAGGTGGGCCAACGATTCTTCTTTGCGCGGCCTAATTGGCACCCTTCGTTATTGGGACGTTGAAGCGGTCAGCGTTCAGCACTCGGCATTCAGCCAGATTCGCATCCGCACCTCCTGTAAGAGGATAACCGCGGAGGACGCGGAGGACGCGGAGAGGACCAGGAGTGCTGGAAATTGGTGGGGCGCAGGCGGGTCTTGTTGAATGCGGGGATATGGGCGCAGATCGGCACAGATGCCCACGGAGAGCAAGTCGGGGACCTGCCCTACACGCTGCACGTCCGGGTTCAGGACGAGCTTGGTCTTCCCCACGCAGGGAGTCTACTGCGCGCCGGGGACGCTTGGGCGTTGATAACATTCGGCAGCGGGCGTGGACCGGGGGTCTGGTTGCGCTCGCACGAGACTGCAGGGCGAGTGTGAACGCCAACCGGAGTCTGGAACCGGAGATAGCACGGTTGTGGTTCAGAACTGAAACGCGGAGGACATCACATGAATTGTCCATCACGAGCGACGCGGATCGTTCTGTCGGTTGCGGCGGCCATCGTGGGGTTGGTCGGATTGAGTTCTGTGAACCGTGCCGCGGGGCAGTCGTGCGATTGGCGGGATGGTACAGGTGTGGCGGGTACGGACGGCGTGGTCAACGCCGCCACGACATGGGACCCGGACGATACCGGGCCACTGCCGGAGCTGCTCGTGATCGGTGGGGCGTTCACGGTCGCCGGTGCGACGCCGGCGAGTAGAATCGCCGCCTGGGACGGCAACGCGTGGCAGGCCCTCGGCAGCGGGATGGACGGCACGGTACTGGCGTTGACGGTCCACGATGGCGCGTTGGTCGCCGGGGGTAGTTTCACAACGGCCGGCGGGGTCACCTGCAACTTCATCGCGCGCTGGGACGGAGTAACCTGGGAGCCCTTGGGCAGCGGGATGGGGGCAGCCGTACGTGCGCTGGCGGTCCGTGACGGCGATTTGATCGCCGGTGGAGAGTTCCTGACCACCGGAGGTGCATCGTGCGCGCGTGTGGCCCGCTGGGACGGGACCGACTGGCAGGCGTTGAGCAGTGGGACGAACAACTGGGTCAACGCGTTGACGGTCTACGACGGCGATCTGATCGCGGGGGGCGAATTTACGCTGGCGGGTGACGTGGAATGCAACCGGGTGGCGCGCTGGGACGGGACGGGCTGGGCGTCGCTGGGCGCCGGAGTGGGCGGCAGCGCCGCCGCCAAGGTGTACGCCCTGGCGGTTCACGGCAGCGAGTTGATCGCAGGAGGGTGGTTCCCCACTGCAGGCGGATTAACCTGCAACGGCATCGGCCGCTGGGACGGTGTGGCTTGGCAGCCATTGGGCGGAGGAATGGCGGCGGTAGGGATTTCCGGAACCGTGCGGGCGATAGCCGTCTACGACGGCGCTCTGATCGCGGGCGGCTGGTTTGTCACCGCGGACAACGTACCGTGCAACAACATCGGTCGCTGGAATGGCGTGACCTGGGAGGCGCTGGCCGAGGGTACGGATGGCACGGTGACTGCGCTGACGGCGTACGCTGGTGAACTGGTTGGCGGAGGGCTATTCGGCCGCGCGAGCGGTGTCGGGTGCAATTGCGTGGCGCGCTGGGATGGCGGGGGCTGGCATCCGCTGAGTACGGGATTCGACGGCAGCATCCGCGCCGTCTGGGCTTCGGGTGGCGTGCTGTTCGCCGGCGGCGATTTCCTCGGCGCGCCAGATGGGGTCATCTGCAACGGCGTTGGTCAGTGGGATGGTAGCACATGGCAGGCACTGGACAGCGGGACTGACGGTCCGGTGCGCGCCATCACGGAGTACGACGGCGACATTGTGATCGGTGGTCAGTTCATCACGGCGGGCGGTGTAACCTGCAACAGCATCAGTCATTGGAACGGTGCGGCGTGGGAGCCACTGGGCGGTGGCATGACCGACCCGGAATTTGCGGCGAGCGTGAACGCCATGACCGTGTATGAGGGTGAATTGATCGCGGCGGGGTTGTTCGCGGCGGCGGACGGCGTGCCGTGCGACCACATTGCGCGCTGGAACGGTACAACCTGGCAGCCGCTCGGCGAAGGCATCGGCGGCCCCGTGTACGCCTTGGCGGTCTACCACGATGAACTGGTCGCGGGCGGCTACTTCAGTTCTGCGGGCGGCGTCGCGGTGTTCAGTATCGCGCGCTGGAATGGCGCGATGTGGCAGTGGCCGGAGTCTGGCGTGGTCGGTTCGATCTACGCGTTCACCGTCTACAACGACGAGTTGATCGTGGGCGGCGATATCGACTTCGCAGGCGGACAGTATTGCGGTCACATCGCCCGCTGGGACGGCGCAGAGATGCTGCCGCTGTCGACGATCGGCATGTCTCACCCGGTGCAGGCACTTACCGTCTACAATGGCGAACTGATCGCTGGCGGCCTGTTCGGCCGCTCCGGGGGCACGCTCTGCTCCCGGATCGCGCGTTGGGATGGCGCAACGTGGGGGCCGCTGGGCGGCGGGCTGGGCGGCGCGGTGTATGCGCTCGGCGCATACGGCGGCGACCTGGTCGCGGGCGGCGCGTTTGCGACGGCCGGTGAGCATGTCTCATCCCGTTGGGCCCGGTGGCGCTGTGAGTCGGTCGTCGGCGACTTGGACTGCGACGGCGCCGTCGATTTCGGCGACATCAACCCGTTCGTGCTGTACATGTCGAACTTCGCGGTATGGCAAACCACGTACCATGGTTGCCCGCCGGAGAACGGGGATATAAACCTAGATGGCACGTATCCGTCGTTTGGCGACATCAATCTGTTCGTCGAGTTGTTAAGCACAGGCGGATAGCGTCGGCGATACGGGGACGCGGACCGCAGGGGGCCGACGCTGCGACGCGGCGAGCAGTGCCGGGGCCACGGCTTGGCTGCGCCGGACCGCGCCAGACGAACGTCGGGGGCGGCCGGACCGCTGACGAGGGGGCGGTCGGCGGGTAACATTTCTGCATGTCAACGCCCGTGCCAAGCTGCGATGTCGAGATCCGCGTCCGCTACGCCGAGACCGACGCGATGGGCTATCTCCACCACGCCCAGTACTTCGTCTACTTCGAGCTGGGCCGCACGGAGCTGTTGCGCCGCAACGGCGTGCGCTACCGGGACATGGAGGACCGGGGCATCTTCTACGTCGTGGCCCGGCTCGAATGCCGCTACCGGGCACCCGCCCGCTACGACGACCTGCTGACGCTCACGACGACCACCGAGCGGCTTACGCCGGTGCTGGTCGAGCACAGCTATCGCCTGCTGTGCGGGGATCGGCTGCTGACGGAGGGTCGATCGACGTTGGTCTCGGTGGGGCGGGATGGGCGGCCGCTGGCCTTGCCGGACGATCTGTACGACCGCTTGCGCGGGGTGGCGAGCGCCCCCGCCGTGGACTAAGCTGTACGCGGGCCCGGACGGGGGCGCCACCCGTCCGCCACGAAAGAACTCCCTGAGGGCAGTGCATGTATCGCAGACTTCCGCGCTATGGGTCCTTTATGTTGGCGGCCGGTCTGGCCGTCTCCGCCGTTGCGCAGGTTCCGCCGGCACACAGCCGTCCGGCGACGCGTCCGAACATGCACGCCGCGCCGGTGGCGACGGCGCCGGTGGGGCCGCCGCCGCGGGTGGTGCTGGAAATCGCGCAGGGCGAGGAGGACTGGGGGCGGATCGTGCTGGAACTGAACCCGGAGAAGACGCCGATCACGGTGGAGAACTTCCTGCGGTACGTGGACTCCGGGTATTACGACGGCACGATTTTTCACCGTGTGCTGCCGAACTTCATGATCCAGGGGGGCGGGTATATGGCGCTGAACGAGCTGAAGAAGACGGGGCTCACGCGGCCGATCGCGAACGAAGCCCGCAAGGGCCTGAAGAACGTCCGCGGGACGATCGCGATGGCGCGGACGCGCAACCCGTCGTCGGCGACGTCGCAGTTCTTCATCAACGTCATCGACAACCCGCAGCTCGATTTTCCGAGTCGTGACGGCTGGGGCTATTGTGCGTTCGGCACGGTCGTCGAAGGGATGGACGTGGTCGATCGCATCCGGCACGTGCCCACGCAGCGTGATCCGGCCGGCCCGGACCAGGCCCCGTCGCAGCCCGTCGATCCGCCGCGCATCAAGCGGGCATCGCGAGAGGGCGGCGCGCCGGCGACGCAGACCGCGGACAGTCAGCCCGCCCCGGTCTTGCCGTCCGAGACGATGCCCGAACCGCCGCCGGCCGATGAGCCGCGCCCGACTGAACCGCCGGAGCCCACGCCCGTGCCGGAATCGCCGCCGGCGGAGCCGGCGCAACCGAACTAGAATCGGTTGCCGAGGGAGATCAGACCGATGACCAAGCGGCCCGCGAAAGCCTTTGACGCCCGCGCCACCCTTGCGACCCAGGGCGGTGACGTGGAAATCCACCGTCTGGACGTGCTCGAGCAGGCCGGTCTGGTGCGCTTGAGCACGCTGCCGTACTCGATTCGCATCCTGCTCGAGAACGTGCTGCGCAACGTGGACGGGTTCGCGGTGCTGGACGAGCACGTCCGCGCGCTGGCCGGCTGGTCGCCGGCGCACCAAGCCGCCGGTGAGGTGCCGTTCAAGCCCGCGCGGGTGATTCTGCAGGATTTCACGGGCGTGCCGGCGCTGGTGGATCTGGCGGCGATGCGCGCGGCGATGGAGCGGCTGGGCGGCGATCCGCGGCGGATCAACCCGCAGATTCCGGCCGACCTGGTGATCGATCACTCGGTGCAGGTGGACCACTTCGGGCGGGCGGACGCCCTGGCGTTGAACGCCAAGTTGGAGTTTCATCGCAACCGCGAGCGGTACGAGTTTCTGCGCTGGGGCCAGAATGCACTGGACAGCGTGCGCGTCGTGCCGCCGGCGACGGGGATCGTCCACCAGGTCAACCTGGAGTACCTCGCGAAGGTGGTACTGCGGCGCAAGGCCGGGGCGCGCATGCTGGCGCTGCCGGACACGCTGGTGGGCACGGACAGCCACACGACGATGATCAATGGGCTGGGCGTGCTGGGCTGGGGCGTCGGGGGGATCGAGGCCGAGGCCGCGATGCTCGGGCAGCCGCTATACATGCTTATACCGAAGGTCGTCGGCGTCCGGCTGGGCGGACGGCTGCGCGAAGGCGCGACCGCGACGGACCTGGTGCTGCGCGTGACGGAGATCCTGCGCACGCTGGGCGTGGTGGACAAGTTCGTCGAGTTCTATGGCGAGGGGCTGTCGAGCATGGCGCTGCCCGACCGGGCGACGCTGGCGAACATGGCGCCGGAGTACGGCGCGACCGTCGGGTTCTTCCCGGTGGACGAGCGCACGCTGGAGTACCTGCGTCTGACCGGACGGACGGCGGAGGAGGTGGATCTCGTCGAGCGGTACTGCAAGGAGCAGGGGCTATTCCGCACGGATCAGAGCCCCGATCCGCAGTACACGCAGACGGTCGCGCTGGACCTTGGGACGGTGGAGCCCAGCCTCGCCGGCCCGAAGCGGCCGCAGGATCGCGTGGCGCTGTCGCAAATGAAGGCGGCCTTCGCGCAGGCGCTGCGGGCCCCGCTGAAGGACCGCGGCTTCGCGCTGACCGAGGCGGAGGTGGGCCGAACGATCGAGGCGAAGCTGGACACCGCCCCCGCGACGCTGCGCCACGGGGCTGTTGTCATCGCCGCGATCACGAGCTGCACGAACACGAGCAATCCATCGGTGATGGTCGCCGCCGGCCTGATTGCGCAGAAGGCGGCCGCGCGCGGACTGAAGGTGCCGCCGTGGGTGAAGACGTCGCTGGCACCGGGGTCGCGCGTGGTGACGGAGTATCTGAACCGCGCGGGGCTGACGCCGGCGCTTGACCAGCTCGGTTTCCAGACCGTCGGGTACGGCTGCACGACCTGCATCGGCAACAGCGGGCCGCTGCCGGAGCCGGTGCGGGCGGCGATCGCCGAGGGCGCGCTGGTGGTCGCGTCCGTGCTGAGCGGCAATCGCAATTTCGAGGGTCGGATCAGCCCGCAGGTGCGCGCGAACTACCTGGCGTCGCCGCCGCTCGTGGTCGCGTATGCGCTGGCGGGCACGGTGGATATCGACCTGCTGAATGAGCCGCTCGGTCGGGATGCGGCCGGGCAGCCCGTGTTCTTGCGCGACATCTGGCCGACGCCGGCGGAGATCGAAGGCGTCATTGGCCAGGTGGTGAGTCCGGAGGTCTTCGTCCAGCAGTACGCGGACGTGTTCACCGGTCCGCCGGAGTGGCAGCGCCTGGGCGGCGGTCATGATCCGGTGTACGCGTGGGACGAGAGCAGCACGTACATCCAGGAGCCGCCGTTCTTCCAGGCGTTGACCCCTGAGGCCGAGCCGATCGCGCCCTTGCGCGGGGCGCGGTGCCTGCTGATGGTGGGCGACAGCGTGACCACGGATCACATCAGCCCGGCGGGGAGCATCGATCCGACGTCGCCGGCGGGGCGCTATTTGCAGGAGGAGGGGGTCGAGCCGGCGGAGTTCAACAGTTACGGCTCGCGGCGTGGCAATGACCGGGTGATGACGCGCGGGACGTTTGCGAACCCGCGGATTCGCAACCTGCTGGCTCCGGGGACCGAGGGCGGTCTGACGGTGCACCTGCCGACCGGGAACCAGATGAGCATCTACGACGCCGCCATGAAGTACAAGGCGGCCGACACACCGCTGATCATCATGGCGGGCAAGGACTACGGAATGGGCAGCTCGCGCGACTGGGCGGCGAAGGGGACGGCGCTGCTGGGTGTGCGGGCGGTGCTGGCGGTGAGCTTCGAGCGCATCCACCGCAGCAACCTGGTCGGGATGGGCGTGCTGCCGCTGCAGTTCAAGGACGGCCAGACGTACGAGTCGCTGGGGCTGACCGGGCGTGGCTTCTATGACATTCCCGATTTAAACAACAAGCTACAGCCGAAACAGGAATTGACGGTCATCGGCAACAACCCGGAGCTCGACCTGCACGTCGAGTTCAAGGTGCTCTGCCGGATCGACACGCCGATCGAGGTGGAGTATTTCCGGCACGGCGGCGTGCTGCCGTTCGTGTTGCGGGGGTTGCTGAAGAAGTGAGCCGCTACGCGGCGACGGATTGCGGGTGCCGAGTGCGCCGGGCGCTGCGCCGGTGTTTCATGGTCGTGTGGAAGCCCACGTACACCAGCAGCAGGGCCGCGGGCGTGCCCAGCGCGGCGACCACGCCGGCCACTTCCGTTCCCTCGATCCAGTACACCGAATAGACCGTTTCGTCCGTCGGGGCATCCTGGAACTCGAAGTCCTGGGTCATCCGCTGGGGCGTCAGCACGGTGCGCAGGCGTGTGAGATATTCCAATTCGAGCACGGCGGGCGGTGCTGTCACCCAGGCGGTTTCGCCGTACCAGTGCTGTGCGTACTCGGTGACGAGTGCGAGCCCGCCCTCCGCCGCGATGGCATCGGTGAACAACTGCTCGTAGTTGGTCAGGCTCGGGCTGTCGTCATCCGCCGCCAGAGCCTCCTCGTCGATGACCGCGTTCGGCACATTCGCCGCTTCAATACGGTGGTCCGCGAGGAGATAGATGAGCACCTCGGTCTCCTCGGCGGCGGAAATCTGCGAGATTACCATGGGATAGAAGCGTCGGCTGGTCGCGCACGTGAACTGAATCGGCGGAATCGCGATTTCACCGTCCTCGTCCGCCGCGAGCTCGTCAAACGCGGCCACGCGGATCGCGAGGAAGTGCAGTTCCTGGTCGATGTAGGTTTGCAGGACATCGACCGCCGTGTCCGGCACCGCGAAGCTGTTGGCGTTCAGCCAGTCGAGCAGCGCGTCGGCGCCGGTGCTGGTGAGCGCCGCCCAGTCGAAGATCCCGGCTTGGCCCTGGGCCGCTACGACCACGAGCCCGCCGGCCAGGTTCCCGTCTCCCGGGGCATTGGCGGCACACCCGCACATCGCCGGCTGGCTGGTCCCTGTGTCGATGAAGAAGTGTGGCGCGGTCAGGTCGTCGAGCCGCTCGAACAGTGTGCCGTTCTGATGTGCGACCACGTCCGTCGGCGTGGCGGGCACGGGCACGAGCCAGACGAACGACTGCGGAGGCGTGCCGGTATAGCGGCTGCGCAGCACATACAGCGCCTTGTCGACCGCGGCATCCCCCGCGCCGTCCCGGTAGAACGCGATCACGACCTCCTGGCGCGTCTGGGCCAGCGCGGTCGCGTCACCCTCGAGGAAGATGTACCCGCCATCCGCCGCCGCCGGCACCGCGGCCGCAGCACAAATGCCCACCACCCCGCACAGAGTGATTGCGGTTCGCATGGATGTGTCTCCCGGCCGTGCTCGGTCTCTCCGCAGGGAATCCTACAGGAAGCCCAACTGTCCGAGTGCACCGGGGGTGGGGGGGGCTACACCGCGTCGCTGGCCGCGCGGGGCTCGGGGTTGACGACGCGCGGCCGGCGCGTCGGGCGCGCCTCCTCGCCGTCGAACAACCGCTGCTTCATCAGGCGACCGATCTTGAACTTGACCGTGCGCTTCTCCGGGACGAAGACCTTCTCCATGGTCTTCGGGTTCTGTGCCACGCGGGCCGCGCGGGAGCGGATCTCGAAGACGCCGAAGTCGCGAAACTCCAGGCGGTTGCCGCTGCCCAGCTCGGCGACGATCTCGTCCAGGAAGTTCTGCACGATCTTCTTGACGACGACGCGCTTCGTGCCGCTTTTCTCCGCAATCCGATCGACGAGGTCTTTCTTGGTGATCGTATTCATCGCGTTCCCCAGCACGCCACCGTCACCGGTGGCCGCCGTTCTCCCTGACACATCACATCGTGAGCGTCACGCCGCCAATGATCAAGCCGACGCGGGACTTGACCGGTGACATATTACGCGAACCGGCGGCGGCGTTCAAGCGGAATCCTTGACTGGACAACAGGTTAAGAATCGCGTTTCCCGGGTGGAAAACGCGGGGACGGCAATACAGGACATTGCATCCCTTTTTATCATTTACTGATCTACGCGCCGGCGGCGGCCCGTGCCGGGCCCTTGCGCACCGGCGGGCGGACGGCTTTGCGCGCCGCCCTGCGCGGCTTCCGGCCCTTGGTGGGGTGGCTGCCGCGGCTGGTCCCCTTGGCCGGTCCCAGGGCCGCCGCGAGGACCTCTTCCACCCGAGTTGCCAGCACGAACTTCAGCTCTTCGCGCACGTCCCCCGGCACGTCGTGCAGGTCATGCTTGTTGCGGGCTGGCAGTACGACCGTCTTGACGCCCGCGCGGTGGGCGGCGAGCACCTTTTCCTTGACGCCGCCGATCGGCAGAACCTGCCCGCGGAGCGTGATCTCGCCGGTCATCGCAACCTTAGGATCGGCCGGGCGTCCAGAGAGGAGTGAAACCAGAGCGGTCAGCATGGCCACGCCAGCGGACGGACCGTCCTTCGGCACGCCGCCCGCCGGGACGTGAATGTGGATGTCGGTCTGCTGGAGGTGCTCGTGGTTGATGTGCCAGTCGGCGGCACGGGCCCGCACGAGCGACAGGGCGGCGACGCCCGATTCGCGCATCACGTCGCCGATCTGCCCGGTGAGCGTAAACCCGCCCTTGCCAGGCATTTGCGCGGCTTCGACAAAGATGATCTCGCCGCCGACCGGCGTATAGGCGAGGCCGGTCACGACGCCCGGCACGCCGCGGTGCAGGGCCACGTCGCGATCGAAGCGCGGCGGGCCGAGGTAGGTTTCCAGGTCCTTGATGGAGATCGAGCTCCGCACGTCCTCTTCGCGCGCGACCTTCGCCGCCACGCCGCGGAGCACCGTACCAATGGCCCGCTCGAGGTTGCGCACGCCGGACTCGCGTGTGTAGGCTTCGATCAGCCGCCGCAGCGCCGGCTCGGAGATGGTGATCTCGCGGCCGGTGAGGCCGTTCTCGTCGGACTGGCGTCGGACAAGGTAGCGGCGGGCGATCTCGAGCTTCTCGGAGGTCGTGTAGCCGGGCAGCTCGATGACCTCCATGCGGTCGCGCAGCGGCGGGGCCACCGGGTCCATCTGGTTGGCGGTGGCGATGAACAGCACCTTGGAGAGGTCGAACGGGACGCCGAGGTAGTGGTCGGTGAAGCTGTGGTTCTGCTGCGGGTCCAGCACTTCGAGCAGGGCGGACGCCGGATCGCCGCGGAAATCGGCGCCCAGCTTGTCGAGCTCGTCGAGCATGAAGACGGGATTGCGTGAGCCGGCCTTGCGGATTTCCTGGATGATGCGGCCGGGGATGGAGCCGATGTAGGTGCGGCGGTGGCCGCGGATGTCAGCTTCGTCGCGCACACCGCCCAGAGAAATCCGGATGAAGTGGCGTTCCAGCGCGCGGGCGATGCTCTGGCCGAGCGAGGTCTTGCCGACGCCGGGGGGACCGACGAAGCACAAGATGGGACCTTTGCCGTCGGGCTTGAGCTTGCGGACGGCGAGGTATTCCAGGATGCGGCGTTTGACCTTTTGGAGCCCGTAGTGGTCGGCCTCGAGGACAGCCTCGGCGCGGCGCAGGTCGAGGTTGTCCTGCGTCTCCGTCTTCCAGGGCATCTGGCAAAGCCAGTCGAGGTAGTCGCGGATGACGCCGTTCTCGGGCGAGCCCTGGGAGATGCGCTCCAGGCGGCCGAGTTCGCGCTCGGCTTCCTTGAGGACGGCTTCGGGCATGTCGGCCGCGGCGATCTTCTTGCGCAGCTCGTCGAGCTCCGCCGTGCGGCCGTCGGTCTCGCCGAGTTCTTTCTGGATCGCCTTGAGCTGCTGCTGGAGGTAGTACTCGCGCTGCGACTCGTCGATCTGCTGGCGGACGTCGGACTGGATCTTCTGGGAGAGTTGCAGCACTTCGAGCTGGTTATTCAGCGTCGCGTTGACCTTGCGGAGACGGTCGGCGATGTCGAACGTCTCGAGCAGCTCCTGCTTCTGCGCGATGCCCAGCGAGAGGTTGGCCGCGAGGTAGTCCGCCAGCGGCCCGGGCTTGTCGATGTTGTCGAGCACGAGCCGGGCCTCGTCGGGCACGTTCGGGCTAAGCTCGATGACCTGCTGGGCGGTCTGGCGGGCGGTGTAGGCCAGCGCTTCGAGCTCCAGGCCCGGCGGCACATCTTCGTCTTCGTGGGGGTTGATGATGGCTCGCCAGTACGGCTCGCTGGCCGACCAGGATTCGATTCCGATCCGAACCAGCCCGTGCACAAGCAGGCTGTTGGTGCCGTCCGGCATGCGGAGGAGCTTGAGGACCGTGCACGCCGTGCCGATGCGGTAGATGTCGTCGAGGCCGGGGTCCTCCGTGTCCGCGCGGCGCTGTGTACAGGTGACCAGGAGCTTGTCGCCAGCCAGGACCGCGTCGATCAGCCGCTTGGATTTCTCGCGGCCGACGGTGAGCGGCACGACGGTGCCGGGGAACACGACCATGTCCCGGATCGGCAGGACGGGCAGCTCGCGCGGCAGGCGCGGGGTGCCCTCGTCACCGCCCCCGCCGCGCGCCCGGCGCGGCGTCTCGGGCGTGTCCGGGGCCTCCGCACCGGAATCCGGCGCGGGGGTCGTCAGGTCGTCGCGGTCTTCCGGAGTGTGATCCATAGGTAGCCCTGATCGTACGATACCTCGAGGGTATTGGCCTCGAACGGCTGGCCGAAGTCGATCTCGCGGTGGAAGGGACCCTCGTCGATTTCCATCAGCTCGACGCTGAACGGGTCCACCAGGTCCGGCAGGCGCGGCCGCATGCGCTCACCCGCGACACTGATGTGCCGTGCGTCCGGACACTCTACCGTGACGCTGCTGCTTTCGAGCCCGGCCAGCTCGACACAGACATAGTAGGTCGAGCGCGTCTCGTAGATATTGACCGTGGGCAGCCACGTGCCGGTCGCGCGGTAGTCGCAGAAGCTGCGATTCCGCATCTCGTCCATGATGTCCTGGATGCGGCGCGACCAGTCGCGCATGTCCTCGTCTTGCCCGAATTTTTTTGCGCCCATAGAAGGCCGCCGTCGTGAGTTAACGAATCCGTCCCGCGCCGCTGCGCGGGACTGTCACGAACCGCTCCGCCCATTGTAGCCCAGCGCGGGGCGGTCCGCGACGCCCACAACCAACCGCCCGCGCCAAGGCCCGCGGGCCGTGCACGCGGGACCGGGAACGACCGCCGTACCCCCCCCGCAAGCGATCAGCGCAGAGCCGCGGCCAGGGCCCACAGGTGGCGGTCGTCCGTCCCGCAGCACCCACCCACGACGCGGGTGCCGAACCGGAGGCGCACGGCCAGCATGTCCGCTGCGAAGCGCTCCGGCGCGGCGGAGTCCAGATGCGGCCGGTTGTCCAGTGCTTCGGGGCTGAGGGTGGACGTATTGGCCTGGAGCCCGACGACACGCCGGGCGGCCTCGGGGTTAGCACGCGTCGCGACGTCCAGCGCTGCGGCGAAGACCGTTGGATGCACGCAGTTCACAAAGTACGCGCTCGGCGGCGGCGAGACGGCGCGGTCGATGTGTGCGATGGCGTCCGCGATTGGCGTGCCGTCCAGCCACGTACCGGTCGAACGTACGACGCAACTCAGGACGTACGGCAGGCCGGTGGCCGCCAGGGCCTGCGCCAGGCCAAGAGCCTCGCACACGGCCGGCAGTGTCGCCGCCAGCAGGAAATCCACGCCAGCGGCGCACAGGGCCTGCACCTGCGGTGTGTGAAAGTCGCGTGCGGCGGCCAGGTCCAGCGCTTCCGCCGGGTTGTATGCATCGCCGCGACAGCCGAGCAGGCCGCCGACGTGCACCGCCCCGGCATACGGCCCGCACTCCGCCTGCAGCGCGCGCAGCAGCCGGACGGCGTCGCCGTTCACGTCGCGGTCGGCCAGCCCGGCCGCACGCTGCCGTTCGCGGTTGGCGCGCCAGGTCGGCGCGCAGACGAGCATGGGCAGGTCCGTCGCCCGACCGATTTCCAGGTACTGACGATACACGTTGGTCAGCGCCCGCCGCCCGGCCGGGTCATAGAGCAGACCCGCGTTAAGCACGTGCGGATCGAGCTTTATGGCGGAGTCGCGCCGCAGACGTTCGATGATCGCGCCCTCGGTGAGCATGGCCGGCGCGTGCTGGAGGGCCTGGGTGAAGGTCATGCGCGGGAGTATAGCGGGCAGCGCGGCGGGGCGGGTATAAACTCTGTTTCAGCCCGTTGCGTGCAACCCACGGGCCAGCGGAGAAAGCAATTATGTCACAGCGGTGCGCCGCCCTCAGCATACGCCTCATGAGTATCGGCTTGGTCGTCGGCGGTTGTCACCAGCCCGCCAGCGATCTCGTGGATCGGCAGCTCATCGGCGAAGTCATGATGCATTCCGAGCTATCGGCGAACCTGCGGGCGCTGGCCATGCCCGGTGGTCGGCTGACGGGCACGCCGGGCGCGGAGCAGGCGCAGCAATTCGTCGCGGACAAGTTGCGCGCGTACGGCCTGCGGAACGTGCACCTGGAACCGTTCAAGATGCAGTGCTGGACGGTGACGCGGACGCAGGTGACGGTACTCGGCGATTCGCCGCGCGTGCTGGAAGGCGCCGTGGCGCTCAGCAAGACGATCTCGACGCCGCCGGAGGGTGTCACGGCGGAGCTGATTGACCTGGGCGAGGCCAAGGAGGCGGACATCGCGGCGCGTGGGGCGGAGCTGGCCGGCAAGTTCGTGCTGGTACGGGAGGGCCGGGGGACGCGCATCGGCCGACTGCGTCGGGCGGTGGAGCACGGCGCGGCTGGCCTGGTCGTGATGAGCCAGCCCGAGCGCGCGCCGGTGATCGGCAATGGTCATACGGAGCCGCGCCCCGAGCCCGCGGTCGTGATCCGCCACGATCAGGAGGTGCTCGACCGGCTGGCGCGCGGCGAAACCGTGCAGGTCAATATCCAGCTCGACACGGAGAACTGGGACTGTCAGCCGAGCAACGTGGTAGGTGAGATCCCCGGTCGGGGGCCGTTGGCACGTGAGATCGTGATCCTCAGCGCCCACCTGGACAGTTGGCATCTGGGCGAAGGCGCGCTCGACAACGGAACGGGCGCGACGGCGATTCTCGAAGCGGCCCGCGTGCTGGCCAACGCCGGCTGGCAGCCGCGCCGCACGGTGCGCTTCGTCTGGTTCATGGCCGAGGAACTCGGGCTGGATGGCAGCGAAGCGTATGCACAGGCGCATGCCGACGAGCTGGATCACGTGGTCGCGGTGGTAAACGTGGACATGCCCGGCGCGCCGCGCGTCTTCGGCGTGTTCGGGCACCCGGAGATTGAGCCGTTTCTGCAGGCGTTGCGGCACGATCTGGCCGGCTACGAGCTTGAGCCGAAAATCGCGGCGTGGTCCTGGGAAGGCAGCGATCATACGCCGTTCACGCAGCGCGGCGTATGTGCATTGTCGCTGGGCGGCGATCTGGGCCCGGGAGTGAAGAACTACCATACGCCGGGCGATGTGTACGACGTCGTGGACCGGCGTGGGACGATCCAGTCGGCGGCGGTGCTGGCGGTGGTCGTGCGTCGCCTGGCGGACGTCCCGGAGCGGCCGACGACGCGCCGGGCGCCGGCCTCAGAGCCGAGTGAATGAGAATGGTCGTCGGGCAATTCCCGCCGGCGTTTACGGGGCGTCCGTTTTCGGACCGTCGGTGAGCTGCAAGGTGCGCGCGGTGGTGTCGATGGTCGGCAGCAAGTCGATCTCCGCTTCGCTCGTCGCGCCCAGCTCGCGAAATCGTCGGGCGGCGACCAGCACGCGTGATTCGAACGAGCCGACCGCATTGTTGTAGGCCTCGACCGCGCGTGTGAGATCCTTGCCGACCTTGCCGAAATGGTCGGCGAGCGTGCTCAGGCGCTCGTAGAGCTGCTTGCCGAGCGCGCTGATTTCCCGGGCGTTTTCCGCGATCTGCTCCTGTCGCCAGCCGTAGGCGACCGCGCGCAGCAGTGCAATCAGCGTCGTGGGTGTTGCCAGGATCACCCGCTGTTCCACACCAGCCTCGATCAGGCTGGGGTCCTGCTCCAGCGCCGCGCTGAAGAACGTCTCGCCGGGCAGGAACAGGACGACGAACTCGGGCGCCGGCTGGAACTGGCCCCAGTACGCCTTGGCGCTGAGCTGATTGAGATGTTTCCGCACCTGCTCGGCGTGGGCCTTCAGATGCGCCCGCCGCTCCCCCTCATCCTCCGTTTCCAGCGCTTCGAGATAGGCCTGTAGCGGAGCCTTCGAGTCGACGACCACGTTCTTCCCGCTCGGCAGCCGCACGATCAGGTCCGGCCGCAGCCGGCCCGTGCCGCTCTCCACCGTCTCCTGCTGCACGAAGTCGCAGTATTCCACCATGCCGGCCATTTCGACCACCCGGCGAAGCTGGATTTCGCCCCAGCGCCCGCGCACGGTCGGCGACCGCAGGGCCTTCACCAGGTTGCCGGTCTGCGTCTGCAACTGGAGTTGCGACGTCGCGAGCGCTTTGATCTGCTCGGTCAGGCCGGCGTACGCGCCGGTGCGGGCCTTCTCGAGCTCCTGGATGCGGGTGTCCACTTTTTCCAGCGACTCTTTGAGCGGCTTGACCAGCTCGCCGATCGCCTTCTGCCGGCCTTCGAGGTCGCCTTTCGCGCCCTCCTGGAACTTCTCCAGCGTGGTCTTCGCGAGCTCGAGAAACGACTGGTTGTTGCTCTTGAGGGCATCCGCGGATAGTGCTTTGAAGGCGTCGGACAGCTTCTGCTGCGCCTCGTTCAACAGCGCGAGCTGGGCCGTCGCCGCCTTGCGCTCCTCTTCCAGCCGCGTCTTCAGCTCGGCGAGCTGTGTGCGCAAGCCGGCCGCCTCCGTCTGTAGCTGCGTCGCCTGCGCCGCGGCGGCGTCCTGCGCGCGCCGGGATTCCTGCAACTGCTCGTCGCGGGCCTGCACGCGCTCGACCAGCGCGGCCCGCTCGACCTGCGCCTCGGCCAGCGCCCGCTGTTGCGCGTCGCGTGCCGCGCGGCGCAGCAGCAGCCAGGCCAGCGCGACGCCGCACGCCAGCCCGCACACCACGGACAAGATCACCGTCAGCGCATCCATCACAGCTCCTCCCCTGGGCAGCTTAACGCCCGGACTACGGGACGGCGAGCGCCGCCGAGTGCTGCTGCAGCCAGCCCCGCAGGTACGTGAACGGATCGTCCGACCCCTGTGCCGCCGCGCGGTACACATCCAGCGCTGCCGACCAGTCCGACCCCGTAGTGGCATACACGTCGGCGAACACGTCGAGGTCGAGGTTGTAGCGGTAGTGGGCGAGCATCCAGGCGTTGTTGGTCGGCAGGTTCGCGTAACCCGCGAACGACTCGGGGTAATTCAGCGTCGGCTGCACCGCGGCCACAAAGCGGTCGCGCCCCGCCTGGTACACGGCTTCCCGCCCGGCGATCTTCTGTTCCGCGCTGAGGTCCTGGGCATAGTACGCCGCCAGATCCGCGTACAAGTCCAGCAGAAACGCATTCACTACATCCGTGTCCGCGTAGAACGCCACCGCGATCGCCGGCAGGCCGGAGTTGTCGCCGAACTGCGCGCGCACGAATTCGACGGCGCCCTGGCGTCCGACGAACGTGGCCAGGGATTCGTTGAACACCGTGTCGTTCGGGCGGTAGATTGTGTTGTGCAGCAGTTCGTGGATGATCGTCTCGGAGAGCGAGAGCACGTCGCGCCGCAGCATCGTCGAGCGCACCGGGTCATCGAAAAAGCCCAGCGTGCTGTAGGCGTCGAGCTCGTACGTCAGCGTGTCGTAGCCCGCGTCCTTGAGCTGCTGCTCGTAGTCGCGCAGGTACGCCTCGTCGAAGAACGACAGGTACGGCACTTCGCCGACCACCGGGAACGTCCACGTCTTCGGCACCAGCGCGTCCCGCCGGGCGGCCGAGATGTTGAACGCCAGCGGGTCGCCCCGGGTGTCGTAGAAGGTCGTGTAGGAGCGGCCGACGTTGAGACCGAGGGTGCCGGCGGCGTATTCGCGGGCCGCGACCATCAGCTCCAGCTTGGCTGCGTCCTCCTCGGAGAGCCGGCCGGAGGCGAGCACGTCGTCGATCGGCTCGACGTGGCCCTGGACCTGAAGCTGCCCCTCGGCCAACTGGAGGACGTAGGGCAGGCCCTCGCAGCCGGCGAGGCCCAGGCCCACGGTCAACCCAGCCAGGAGAACGAAATAAAGCCGCGTGCGGTTCGAATCCATTTCCGGCATCCTATACGCAGTTGCCCGGCGGCCGGCCGCGTCCGGCGACGCCGGGATGGGGTATTGTACCTCCAGGCGTCCAGGCCGGCGGGTGTCCGGCACGGCCGGCGGAGATCGGGAGATGACAGTGGTGCTCGCACCGGTGTGGGCTCTGGGAACGATCACCAGCTTGTCGCTGGCCAACACCGATGTCGCCGGCAACATCACCGGGGCCTGCTGCGTTTTCGTCGTGCTGCCCGCGTTGCAGGCGTTTGTGTGCTGGCTGGTGGTCGAGTGCTTCCGGGCCATTCCGGCGAAGTACCAGCTGCAGGAGCCGCGCTACACGTGGCTGCTGATGGTGCCGCTCTTTAACTTCTACTGGGGCTTCAAGGTCTATCCGGCGCTGGCGGAGTCGTTCCAGGCGTACTTCTATTCGCGCGGGATTGCCGACGTGGACGACTGCGGCGAAAAGAACGCCCGGCGGTACTGCATCTGGGTGTGCTTTGCGATCATTCCCTGCCTGGGCCTGATCCCGGGTATCGTCGCGCTGGTGTACCTCATCCTGTTCCTGACGCAGGCCGACGAGCTGAAGCGGCGCATCCTGACGGCCACCTGATGGCGTCTGTGGCGGCCAACCCGCTCGCAGCCGGGAGCAGACTCGACCTGCGTTCTTAGCTGCCGCGGCGCTGTGAGCGCGGTACAATTCGCCCGTGCATTCCGAGCGCTGGCCCGGAAACACTCACGTCGGTCATGGCGGCGCTCGTTCTGGTGACCACGGGAGCACAACATGCGTTGGACAGGGCTGCGCCGTAGCGGCAACATCGAAGATCGGCGGCGAGGGGGGCGCGGATTGGCACTGGGCGGTGGGGGGATGCTCATCCTGATCTTGCTCGCGGTCTTGTTTGGCCGGGACCCAGCGGCGCTCATGCAACTGGTGTCGGACGGCGGGGCGGGCCCGCTACCCGACGAAGGTGGTGTCGCCGGCGTCGTCGCCACCGGCGATCCGGAGGATGACCGCCTGGCTGAGTTCGTGGCGGTCGTGCTCGGCGACACGGAGACCGTCTGGCATGACCTGTTCGCACAGCAGGGGCGCAGCTATCGGGAGCCGAAGCTGGTCCTGTTCCGCGACCGGGTGCGCTCGGCGTGCGGTCTGGCCGGGTCGGCGACGGGGCCGTTCTACTGCCCGGGCGACGAGAAGGTCTACCTGGACCTGTCGTTCTTCGCTGACCTGGGAGCGCGGTTCGGCGCCCCGGGCGACTTCGCACAGGCGTACGTGATCGCCCACGAAATCGGCCACCATGTCCAGAAGGTGCTGGGGATCAGCGACCGCTTCGATGCGCAACGCCGGCGAGTGAGCGAGAAAGAGGCGAATGCGCTCCTGGTGCGGCTGGAGTTGCAGGCCGACTTCTTCGCGGGGGTCTGGGCGCATCACGCGCACCGGGCGCGCGATCTGCTGGAGCCCGGCGATCTCGAAGAGGGACTCCGCGCGGCCGCGGCGGTCGGCGATGATCGGCTGCAGAAACAGGCCCAGGGCTATGTCGTGCCGGACTCGTTCACGCACGGGACGTCGGAGCAGCGTGTGCGCTGGTTCCGGCGCGGCTACGAAACCGGCGACATTTCGCAGGGCAACACGTTCGAAGTTGCGACGCCGTAGCGTCCTGAAGGTGCAAGCCGTCACCCCCCGCGGCAGCGGTGTCGGCCCGAACCGTCTTGCAGCGCTAAAGGGCACGCTAGAGGGAACATTCTACTTTTTAGCCAGTTTCGCGGACTCGGCCTGTTCCCGTAATACCTGGCGCGGACGACCGCGCGGGTGCAGCGTGCTCTCCAGGCCCAACGCCGCTGCCGTGCGGACGCTCCACGCCGGCGTGCCGAATGGGGCCCCACGCACTACGCTCTGACGCACCGCTTCCAATTCCGCGTCCGTCTCCGGCCGGTTCACCCGCGCCGTCCAGTTCCGCGGCAGCGCTACCGGCGACGCCGTCAGCAACTCGCTCCGCCGACGCCGCAACGCCAGGCTGGACCAAGGCCAGTCCTCCGCCCGCCGCGCCAGCCCCGCCCGGACCGGGTTCCGCTCCACGTAGCGCAGCACGGTCAGGAAGTGCTCGTCCCGCTGGATCGGAAACGCCTTGAAGCGGCCTTGCCAGACGTGCCCGGACGTCCCACGCTGCCCGTGATACCGCCGCACGTGCGATGTGAGCAGCCACTGCATCCAGCGACTCAGATCGCCGTCGGCATGTGGCCAGAGTAGCAGGTGAAAGTGGTTCGGCAGCAGGCACAGGCCGAGCACCCGCAGCGGCCAGCGCGTGCCCGCGGCGGCGAGCAGGTCCAGGAAGGCGGCGTAGTCCGCGTCGCGGTGAAAGACGCGTTGCCGTCCGTTGCCGCGGTTGAGCACGTGGTAGCAGACATCGCCGGCGGAAGCACCCGCGGTACGGGGCATGCTGAAAGGCTACGCGACTCCCTGCCGTGGGTCGAGAAAGCAGAATGTCCCGTGTATCCCCCGAGAAAGCAGAATGTCCCGTGTATCCCCCGAGAAAGCAGAATGTCCCGTGTATCCCCGCGCGGAAATGGCGCTGTATTGATGTGTGCCTGCCCCAAACAACGGTGCGAGGAGATTCACCGGAAGAACAGAAAGCCCGAGTTCGCATCGCCGCCCCCCGCGCGCGCTGTTGCGTTCTCCTCGGCTTTCAACTTCCGATATCCTCTGGGGGTGACTACGTAGCCGGCTTTCTCGTCGACAAGGTCGAGGATTAGCACCCGTGAAACGTGGTCACCCTCTTCGATCGTCACACGCGCAAAGGGCGAACATCGCTCAACATCATTGACATCCCAGCGAAGCGTGTACCGCTTGCTTTGGGAAGCCGTGTTGCTGAGTGTCTCCTTCAGGCTTTCCCGGTCGATAGGACCGCCTTCCGCCCACGCGCTGGCCACATCGGATGCACAACGCAGCAAGATGGACTGGCGAATGCGCGGGTCGGGCGGCGTCATCAGCCAGCCGATCGTAACTACGCTAAACACCACAGCGATAGATGCGAAAACGAGTGGCCGCTTAACATGCATACGCAAGAGCATTCCTACGGGTCGATAATCGGAACGTCGTCCCAACCTGTAAACGCAGTGTATCCAGGGACAGCCACCTATTTCTATGCCTCCAGCTTCGTCGGCGGGCGGCCGACCGGCCGGGGATGCAGACGCCGGCCGCAGCTTGCACTATGACGACATTCTACTGCGCGGCCGGCATGCGTTCGACTGTCGCCGGGGATGCGAGGCTGATTCGTCCGCCTTCCGGGCGGGAAAAGCAAAGGGAGTGTGGGCTTTGTGTTCCAGGGGCTGAAGCCACCTGGCAACCATCGCGCGCCCTCCGGGCGCAGACCTCGATCCCTCGATGCCTCGATCCCCCGCGCCCGCGCCGTGGCTTCGTCGCTATGCGGCTGCGTGGCTTCGTCGCTGCCGCTTTACGCCTTCGGCTTCAGGCGCCAGGTGAAGGCCAGCAGGATGACGCCCAGCAGGGTACACAGCAGGATCACGGCGATCACGATCGACCACGAGGCGGAAACGCTGTAGACCGCCTGCAGCTTGTCGAGCAGCCAGCCAAACCCCTTCGCCTGCGCCGCCCGCCCCAGGTAGCCGAACAGTCCGATGAAGCCGGCGGCCGTGCCGATCGCCTTTTTGGACGTCAGGTCCAGCGCCTGGATGACGACCAGATTGATCACGGGATAGATGAAGAACCCGACAACCCCGAGCATCGTCAGGTCCAGCCAGAAGTACCCGGCCGGCGTCAGCCAGATTACCACGAACGCCGCCAGAATCGGGATCATGCACAGCACGGAGACCATGCCGCGCCGCCCGCCGAGCAGGTCGGAGAACCACCCGAACAGGATCGTCGAGGCAATGCCGCCGAACTCGGTCACCAGGACGACCATGCCGCCTTTCAAGAGAGTCGCATCCTTGACTTCCCGGAAGTACGTCGGACCCCAGTCCAGCATGCAATACCGCGCGACATAGGCGAAGAAGTTCGCGAACGCCAGGAGCCAGATGTACTTGTTGCCCAGCGTGTGGTGGATCAGGAGTTCCCGGTACGACAGCTCACGCTCCTGCAAGCCATGCTGCCGCTGCGCTTCCGTGAAATCGTTCCGGTATTCCTCGATCGGCGGCAGGCCCACCGACTGCGGCGTGTCCCGCAATCTCCAGAAGAGGTACACGGCCCCGATCGCCGCCAGGATGCCCGGGAAAAAGAACGCGGAATGCCAGCCGCCGACGTGTGCCCCCAGCCACGTGGCCATGTCCGCCACCGTGCTCCAGCCACGACCGGTTGCCCAGGCGCACAGCTCATTGGCCCAGCGGCTACTGTGTTGAGTCGCCCACGCGGCCAGATAGCCGGCGATACCACCGCCGATGTTGTGCGACGTGTTCCAGATGCTGAACGTCAGGCCACGCTCCTTCTCGCTGAACCAGTGCCCCATGCTGCGACCGCACGGCGGCCAGCCCATGCCCTGCACGAAGCCGTTCAGCGTCCAGAGCGACAGATGCAGCCAGTAGTTCGCAACGCTGCCGAAGGCGAAGTTGCAGATCGCCGTGAGCAGGAGCCCGCACGCCATGAACACGCGCGGGTTGCTGCGATCGGACAAGGCGCCGAGCAGGAACTTGCCCAGTCCGTAGCTCAGCGCGGTGGCCGCCATGATCGTGCCGATCATGTCCTTGTCGTAGTTCAGCGCCGCCTGCACTTCCTTGGCGACCGGCGAGAGGTTGTTGCGGACCAGGTAGAACATCGCGTAGCCGATGAACGTTGCCTCCATGATCCGCCAGCGGTAGCGCGGGTACTGCCGCCGGACCTCGGATTCCGGCAGGCGCGCGACGTGTGGGGCGGGAGCAAGAAAGCGACGGCAGGCCGCGATGATCATGAACGTACACCCGTGACGGCAGGTTGCGGACGGTCACTGCGGGACGGCCGGGACGCGCCGACCTGGCGCTGATAACGTGCGAGCTCGGCGTCCCGTTCGGCGTCATTCCAGCCGAGGCAGGCTCCCATCCATTGCGCGACCTGCGCGGCAATCCGGCCGGCGTCGCGATGATAATGGTGCCAGCCAGTTCGGCGGATCATGACGTCGTCCAGATGGATGGCCCACTCGCGGTGACAACAATACTCGACCGCCGTGGCCGAGACGGGACCCGGCACGAGCGTGCTGCATTCGCCAACCTCCGGCGGCTCGAGCAGGGGGACCAGCGCCGTGCAGCAGGGCGTGCGTCGGCGTCCCAGATACTGCTCCAGTTGATCCACGGTTTGCTCGGCGATGAGGCGATAGGTCGTCAGCTTGCCGCCGGCGACATCGTACCAGCCCGGCTGCGACATGCGAATCTTGTGCGAGCGCGAGATGTCCGAGGGGCGCCCGTGCGGGTTGGCGATCAGCGGTCGCAGGCCGGCCCACGTGCTGACGACGTCGTTGACACTCAGGGCCGCCGGGGGGAAGGACTCGTTGGTGACCTGCAGGACGTAGGCGATGTCGTCCGCGTCCGCGAACACGTCTTCAAGCGGGCCGGCGTAGTCGGTATCGGTGGTGCCCAGGATGACCCGCTCGCCCCAGGGAATTGCGAAGAGGATACGCTTGCCCTCGGTCATGACCACGGCTGCGGGGATGGGCAGGCGGTCGCGCTCGATGACCATGTGAATACCCTTGGTCAATCGCAGCGGAATGCCGCGCTGCGCGAACTGCTGCCCCCACGGCCCGGTCGCGTTCACCACCGACCGGCTGGTGACGCGCAGCTCCCGGCCGCTGAGGCGATCCGTGAGCACGCAGCGCCAGGTGCCCGCCTCCCGGACCGCTTCCTCCAGCTTGCAGTAGTTGACCGCGCAGGCACCGGCCTTGGCCGCCGAGCGGACCGTGTCGATGGTCAGGCGTGCGTCGTTGGTCAGACCGTCAAAGTAGCGCACCGCGCCGGTCAGGTTCGCGGTCTGCACGCCCGGAAGATGGTCGGCGGTCTGTGCCGGATTCATGTCGCCGGAGCGGCCAAAGTTGTGGCCGCTACACAGCCAGTCATAGATGCGCACGCCGATGCGGAGCTTCCACAAGGCCCAGGCGGCCCAGGGTGCGCCGCGATAGGTGGGCAGCACAAAGGGCAGCGGCGCGCAGATCTGTGGGGCGAGGTTGTGCACGATGCGCTTCTCGACGCTCGCCTCGCGGACCAGCCCGAGGCGTCCCTGCGCCAGGTAGCGCAAGCCGCCGTGCAACAAGCGGCTCGATCGGCTCGAGGTCCCGAACGCGAAGTCGTGCTGATCGACCAGGGCCACGCGCAGCCCGCGCAGCGCGGCATCGCGCGCGACACCGGCGCCGACGATGCCGCCGCCCGCCACCAGGACATCGAACGGCCCATCGGTCAGGGCCGCGACGACGTCCGCACGTGTAACGCGCTGGTCGCTCATGGGGCGCCCCCGGCCTGCCGTGCGGTCACGAGCAACTCACCCAGTTGCTCAATGCTGCGGAGCACGAGGTCCGGCGGCTCCGGGCAGGTGGTGGCGTCGTCCCGCGTCGCTTCGCCGGTGAGCACGAGCACGCCGAGCGCGCCAGCCCGCCGGGCCATGGCCATGTCGGTGTAGAGGCGGTCGCCGACCATCGCGAGCTGGGCGGGTTGCAGCGCGTGACGCGCGAGGATGCCGGTCAGCATGCGCGGATCGGGCTTGCCCAGCACGGTCGTCGGGGCCTGGCCGGTTGCTGCCTGCAGGCAGGCACAGACGGACCCGCAGTCCACCAGCACGGTCGGCTGGTCGGTCGGGCAGACGCGATCGGGATGCGTAGCGATGAAGGGCTTGCCGCGCTGAATCCACCAGGCGGCCTTGCACAGGCGCGGGAACGCGAGCGTGGTGTCGAAGCCGACGATCACGGCCTGCGGCTCCTCATCGTCGGGGAGCAGCTCAAACCCCGCTTCGGCGAACTCGGCCTGCAGGCTCGGTGTGCCCAGCACAAAGAGGCGGTGCACGGCCGGGAACTCGCGCCGCAGGCAATCGATGGTTGAGAGCGTCGATGTGTAGAGCTGGTCAGCCGTCGCTTCGATGCCCAGCTTGAGCAGGTGCGACAGGTAATCCCGGCAGCTCTTGGACGAGTTGTTGGTGAGGAACGTGTAGCCGATTCCCAGCCGTGCCAGCGTGGCCAGGAACGCGGGCGTGAAGTCGAAGAGCGTTCCGTCCTTGTAGATGGTGCCATCCATGTCGAGCGCGACGTGGCGAATCGAGCGCAGTTGATCGACGACTGCCATCAGCGACCTCCCTCTGGCGACAACCCGGGCCCAGCGCGCCACGGCCCGACCGGCGCGAACAGCCGATCCAGGCATGCCGGCAACAGCCCTGTGAGCACCGCCAGGTCGAGCACGGTGAAGCGCCGTCGAATCTGCTGCGCGGCAAGATACGAGCGCCGCAGCCGCAGCCAGTCAATGCTGATTGCCTCGGGTTCGCACGGGGCCCCGGCGCGCCGCAGCAGCGCGTGCAGCTCCTTGAAGCCGAGCAACTGTTGCCGCAGACGCGTCCGCAGTTGCGGCCAGGCCGCGCGGAGACGAGACAGCATTTCCTCCAGCGCCGGGCCAGCGCGGTGCTTGGCTGCGACCTCCCGCAGAGCGATTTCCCGCAGTTCCGGCTGGGTGTGCGTTTCGCACACCGATCGTTGGACGGCTGGCAGGTCGGGCTGCTGCGCGCACACGCGCTGGATGTCGAGCTGCTCGAGCGAGAAGCGCAGCAGTTCCTCGTACAGCAGCGTCACCGCCAGCGTCCCGATGCCGACTTTGCAGCCGTGCCACGGAACGCGCCCCTGGTGACGATGCTGCTCCATGTCCCACAGGTGGCTGAACTGGTGTTCGGCCCCGGACGCCGGCCGGCTGGACCGGTTGTGCTGTATGGCCAGCCCGCTCATCAGCAGGCCCTCGGTGAGCGCGTGGAGCGCTGCCGGTTGCCCCCGTTGCACGCCGGCTGGGTCGCCGATCCACTCGCGCAGATGGGTCTGAACCAGCTCCCACGCCCGTGGGTCCATCGGTTCGATGCCGGCCGCGTCGGCGAGGATCCAATCCGCGCCGGCCGTGGTTTTCGCCACGAGATCCGCATAGCCGGCGATGTTGAGCTCGGTTGGGGCGCGGCAGATTACGTCCAGGTCGGCGATCACTGCTCGGGGTGCCGGGCACCAGAACGTCTCCTTGGAGCCGTACCGGGTGATCGACGCGCCGCACGCGGTATAGCCGTCCATTGAGGCGGCGGTGGCCACGACCAGGTACGGCCGGCCACAGAGATGCCCAGCCAGTTTCGTCAGGTCATTGATCGTGCCGGACCCGACCGCGACCGGGACCGCGCCGGTCGCGCTCAATGTCGCCTGGATGCGATCGACGTGCTGATACTCCGCGGGCAGGTCCGGTTCGTCGAAGACGATGGGGTCGGTCGTCGGCACGCCGGCCTGCTTCAGCAGCGCCAGCACCTGTTGGCCGGCTGCGGCCAGCGCGTTGCGGTCCGCCACAATGACCGCCGGTGAATTCGGGAACTGGCGCTGGAACACCTCGGCGGCCCGGCCAATCACGCCTTCGCCCAACTGCAGCTCGCGCGTGTCGCTGACCAGGTGCAGCGCGTCGGCGATGCGCTGGTTGAGCACGGCCGCGTGCGTCGTGTTGGCTCCTCGTGGCGTGGTCATCGATGGTCTGTGGGGCGAGACTCGGTCGCGGCTTGTAACGCTGCGCGCGGAACGCCGCTGGCGCGGGACTCGAGCCTCCCGCTTACATGCACAAGATGGCGAATCATCGATTTGAAACGGCCCACAAGAGACCTCGCTTGCGCCCGTGCGGCGCGCAAAAAAAACCCTGCAGAAGCTCATCGCTTGCAGGGGCCGTTCTCTTGATCTCTGGCCCGTGTGCAAAACCGCTGGCCCAAGCTCAGCGTTATTAATAGCATATCGGCGGAAACCGGCCCCAGTCAAGAGCAGGACGCACACCATGCGCAAAGGCCCCCGCGCGCAGGACATTCGCAAGTGGCTTACACAGCCCGTCATTCCGGTCGTAGCGCAGACGGATGCCGACGTGGCGGTGGTGGCCGAGGCCAGCTTGGTCTTCCTGCAGGGCTGCGAGTTGTCGGACCTGGCCCGCATCCTCGCATGGTTCAAGGCCGGCCCGCTTGCCCACCTGCCGATCATGTTGCATATCGACCTGCTAGCCGGGCTGACCAGCGACGACGCCGGCCTGCGTTACCTGGCCGCGCTCGGGAAGATCGACGGGATTATCACGGTGCGCCCGCATCTCGTGGCCGCGGCCCGCAAGCAGGGGCTCCGCTCGATCCTGTTGCTGTTCCTGCAGGACAGCCGGGCGGTCGAGCGGGGGCTGCACATCGTCGCGCAAGCGCAGCCCGACGCGATCGAGCTCGTCCCCGGAGTGGCGGCCCTGGAAATCCTCCCGCAGTTCGCCGACCTTGCCGTGCCGCGTATCGCCGGCGGCCTGATTCGCACGGCGGAGCTGGCACAGCGGCTGCTCGCGGCGGGTTGCGACGCAATCAGCACCAGCACGGCCGACTTGTGGCGGCTCAACGGCCGCGCGCGGCTCAGCTAGCGAGCTTCCCCTCTCGGATCGCCTGGCGGAGTTCGCCGGGACGATTCGTGATGATCCCGTCGATGCCGGCGGCGGCGAGGCGCTGCCAGTCGGCCAGCTCATCGACCGTCCAGGCAAAGACCTTGTAGCCGCGGGCATGGAGTTGGGCGATCAGGTCGGCATTCAGATCGGAGTGCTTCCAGGCCACGATCTGAGCGCCGGTGGCGGGCAGGCCCGCCCAGCGTTTCTCATCGAAGGCCTTGTCGCCGAGCACCGCCAGCGGCTGCGTCGGCTCCAGCTTGTGCAACTCCTCCAGGAACTGCCAGTCGAAGCTCTGCACGATCAGCTTGCCGATCAGTTTTTTCTCGCGCAGCATCCGGGCATGGCTCTCGGCCGAGCCGGCCTTGCGCTCAAGCAGGGTCCGCGAGTCAGCCTGGATCGCAGCGAGCGCATCAGCGAGCCGGGGAATCCGCTCGCCGGTGTACCTGGCGTCAAACCACGCGCCCGCGTCCAGCGTATCGATCTGCTGGTCGGTCAACTGGCTGAATTTGATCTTCTCGCCGCCCAGCGTCGCGACCGCGTTGGTCGTCCGGTCCACGGTGTCATCATGTAGGCAATAGAGGGTCCCGTCGGCGGACGCGCGCGTGTCCAGCTCGACGTAGTCTGCGTGCTTGGCGACCGCCCCGCGGAATGCCGCCAGCGTGTTTTCCGGCGCCGCCGCCGAATCGCCGCGGTGGGCGATGACCAGGATGCGCTCCGCGCCGCTCCGGCACGCAGACAGGGTGGACAAGGTGATCACCGACAGTTGAAGCACGATCCACATCTTCATCAGAGCACCATCCTGACGCCGACTGCCACTGCGAAAGGGGCGCCGCGCGCGACTGCAAGAACGCAGGCCCGGCCGCGGCCGTGCTGCGCTGCGCACGCGATGCGCCCGATGGACCAGTGTACTGGCTCCGGTGGGCGCTACAAGCGCGCCACAGGACGGCGCGGCGGCGACGCTCAGGGCTCCTGGTAGACGTCACCGGCGGCGTTGTCGTTGAAGGTGTTCACGGTGGCCAGATCGTTGTTGACCACGGCGCTGCCGGCGAGCCAGACGCCCCAGCCGGCACTGTGCTGGAACGTGCAGTTCTGGACCGTCGCCCTTGGGTTGGTGCCCGTCAGCAGGAGATTGGCGTAATCCTCCTGTCCGCCGTACTCGATGGTGACGTACTGCAGCACATTCTGATCCGAATTGGTGCCGTAGAGTTGCAGTCCGTCCCAGAAGCCCGGGACCTGGGTGTGCCCCGTCAGCACGATCGGCTGGTCGGCCGTCCCGATCGCCGCCAGGGAGGCGTTTTGCCAGACCGTCATGCCCACATCCTGCATGAAGGTCAGTCGCGCACCGGCCGCGAACGTGATGTTGTGCACGATGTCGATCGATGCATCGATCAGGTAGGGGACATCCAGCGCGGGCCAGGTCCCGTCGGCACGGCTGTCACCACCGCGGACCAGGACGAAATCCACGTCGTTGCCGGTGTAGCTGCTCGTGTCGGACAGGTCCCCGAGGCATTCAGCCGTGACGTCGCCGGCGCCGGTCTGGTTCCGCGTGATCGTGTTGTGATCAAAGGCGGTCACGACCGCGGTCCCGTTGAGATAGAACCCGCAGCCCGCGCTTTCGCGGAGCGTGCAATGGCGCACGGACACACGTGAATTGGTGCCCGTCAGCAGGAGATTGGCGTAGTCCTCCTGGCCGCCGTACTCGATCGTGACGTATTCCAGCGCGTTGTCGCTCGAGTTCGAGCTGTAGAACGCCAGGCCGTCCCAGAAGCCCCGGACCGTGTCATTGCCGGTCAACACGATTGGCTGGTCGGCCGTCCCGATCGCCGCCAGGGAGGCGTTTTGCCAGACCGTCATGCCCACATCCTGCATGAAGGTCAGTCGCGCACCGGCCGCGAGCGTGATGTTGTGCACGATGTCGATCGATGCATCGATCAGGTAGGGGACATCGAGCGCGGGCCAGGTCCCGTCGGCGCGGCTGTCACCACCGCGGACCAGAACGAAATCCACGTCGTTGCCGGTGTAGCTGCTCGTGTCGGACAGGTCCCCGAGGCATTCAGCCGTGACGTCGCCGGCGCCGGTCTGGTTCCGCGTGATCGTGTTGTGATCAAAGGCGGTCACGACCGCGGTCCCGTTGAGATAGAACCCGCAGCCCGCGCTTTCGCGGAGCGTGCAATGGCGCACGGACACACGTGAATTGGTGCCCGTCAGCAGGAGATTGGCGTAGTCCTCCTGGCCGCCGTACTCGATGGTGACGTATTCCAGCGCGTTGTCACTCGAGTTCGAGCTGTAGAACTCCACACCGTCCCAGTAACCCCGCGTTGACGCCGCGCCGGTGAGCACGATGGGGTTGTCGGCGGTGCCTTGCGCCGCGAGCGCGCTGTCGCTCCAGACCGTCAGCTTGGTGCCCTGGGCGAACTTGAGCGTCACGCCGGGGGCGAGCGTCAGGACGGCGCCGTCGGAGACGTCGATGCTGGACTCCACGATGTAGCAACCCGCCGCAAGCGTGGTGTCGGTGACGATGTCGGTAGTTGACAAGACGACGCAGGCGCCGGGCGTTCCGTCGTCCGGTCCGGGACAGCCGCCCGGCAGAACGCCGAGCGCGCCGGCCGCAAACATTATGAAACCCACCATCATGCACGGAAAACGATTGTGATGCGTTGTGCCTCGAGACATGACCTCGCCTCCCTCGCGACCCACCGGGTGATCGCAGACCCGCCGGTTCCGGCCGGGGAATGCGACCCATGCCAGGTTTCCCGCGTGGCAGGACGATGGTGTCACTGCCGAGCGCGCGGCGACCCGGTTTTTCCCACCGGCCGAACCTGCAGCGGGCATTCTACGCGCGCGGTGCGCCTGGCGGCAAGCCAACGTCGCCGACCCGCGCTGGCGTTCCTCGTCTCGTGCGGGCCGGCTTTGCCAGGCCTAACACGCGGCCTTGGTCGCCAGGGCGCGCAGCTCCGCGACCTGCGGCGGCGCCGAGCCGTTTGGCCCGGCGCCGCCAATCGGTTTTATCAGCGGGCGTGGCGCACCGCGCGCCGCAATGCATCGTGGAGCCTGGGTTACTCCGTCAGCGCGTCGTAGACCGCGAGCCAGTATGCGCCTTGCGTCGCATCCGGCGCGTTTTCGCGCGCAAGGCCCCCCCGGGGGGCGCACCGGTGCGCCGTTGCTGAGGCCCGTTATCAGTTGTTCGACCTGCTGCCCCCCGGACCCTCTGATCGGCTATCTGAAATAGGTGGCTGTCCCTATTATCCTCCTTGTTCCGGTCCGCGAGAGGACCGACAATGCCATCAGGCTTCCACCCAACACGAGACTGTCACACTCCGGAACCACTCCGAATCGAAAGTAATCCCAGCGCGCAAGACTCGCCCCTCCGTAGACTCCATCACCCCACCTCACGTCGGACTCGTAGAGAGACTCCCAGAATGCTCCGTAGATGACAGGCTCCCCATTGATTGAAAGTACGTAGCTCCTCATGTCCACGGACTCAAGTGCGAACGAGTGTGGAATACCCGGCTCGAAGGCAGCAACAACTCCAGGCTCAAAAGAACTCAGGATCTCAGTGCGACTGAGCTTGAAGCCGACCGCCCACTGATCGTCGGAGAACACCGCCACGCTCGGGTCGTAATAGCCGACCAACTCTTCAACCAAGATGCGCCATTCCAGAAGAAAACTCTCCCCTGCCTCGGGGTCGAGTCCGCCATTCATCGGCATCACGTAGTAATCCTGAATGCCGACGCTCGCGGTTCCGTCCATAATGAGCCAGCCGTCTTCAAGCGAGCGCTGATCGCCGCCGTAGCGGGTGACGCGCTCCCAACCCTCCTCTTCCGGAAACTGCCCGTTGGCCGGCTCGTACTCGATCCAGTACGGGCTCGCCCGGGCGGCCGTCACCGCCAGCAGCAATGTCGCCGTCACGCTCAACACACGCCGCATGCCGATCCTCCTTGCTCTGCGCGCCAGCCGCGCCGGCATCCCCAGCCGGCCGGCCGCGCGCTGCCTCATGCTCTGCCACGACGCCGGGACAAACACGCGTCTCGTGGCCGCGCTCCGACGCCCGCGACGGACGCGCACCGCGAGCGCCGGCAAGCGAGTTGCCCTCAATCAGTTATAGCCCTCCAGCACCGGCCGCCGCCAACGTGGCGACCGTCCCGCCCGACCCCACCGTCAATATCCCCGCCACGCAACACGCCGGGCGTGATTTCGTCGCCCCTGGGGTCCCGTCGTCATGCGGCCAGCAGCACGCAGGCAGTGCCGACCGATAACCACGAGCATTCTACATCGCACGCGCGGCATGGACAACAGAAAAAGAGCGGCGACACCGCAATGCAGCGCGCCGTCAGCAAGAGGACGCGGTGCAGGCCTGCTCAGGTGCGCACATGCGACGCCGCCAGGGCGCGCAGCTCGGCGACCTGCGGCAGCGTCAGCGGGCGGCCGGCGGCCGCGAGGTTGCACGCGACTTGCGCGCGGTTGCGGAAGCCGGGGATGACACACGCGACGCGCTCGTGGGCGAGGACGTATTGCAGTGCGACGCGCGCCAGGTCCTCGGTACGCGCCCCATGGCGGGTCTTGATCTGGTCGACCAGCCCGTTGACTTTCGCGATACCGGCGGCGGAGAAGCGCTCCTGCGACGCGCGGAAGTCGCCGGGCTCGAATTGCGGCGGCTTTTTCGCGTCGTACTTGCCGAGCAGCAGGCCCTGGCTGAGCGGGCTGAACGCGACGAAGGACATCTCGTGCGTCTTGAGCAGCTCGGCCACGGGGCCGCCGGGTCGGATGAACTGGTCGTCGAGCAGGTGGGCCCAGCTTTGCAGGACAGTGGGGCGGATGCGTGGGACGAGGCGCTGGAAATCGGCGGCGGAGTACGCGGACAGGCCGATGATCCGAATCTTGCCTTCGCGCTGCAAGCGTTGCATGGCGTCGATGGCCTCGTCGAGATAGCGATCATCAGGTCCGAAGTCGCCGTGGTGGAAGTAGTAGATGTCGAGCACATCGGTCTGCAGGTTGTGGAGGGACTGCTCGCACTGGTGGCGGATGTGCAGGGCCTCGTACGCGTGCGCCGCCGTGCCGGGGAAATGGCCGACCTTGCTGACGATGAGCACGTCCTGGCGGCGGGGGCCGAGCGCGCGGGCGAGCAGCCGTTCGGCGCGGCCGTTGCCGTAGCAGTCGGCGTTGTCGAAGTGGTTGACGCCGGCGTCGAGGGCGGCATGGACGGCGCGGATGGCCTCGTCCTCGTCGACGTTGGCCCAGCCGTTGGGGACGCCGTCGATCCAGTTGAGGCCGCCGAGCGTCCAGCAGCCGAGGCTGATTTCGGAGACCTGGAGGTCGCTGCGGCCAAGGGGGCGGTATTGCATGGCGGGCTCCTGTCGGTGGATCTCGAACGCCGGCGGCGACGCAGACCACGTCGCCGGGTGGATGACCGGTACAGAGAATACCGGCGGCGAGGGGACAGGTCGATTGTCGCCGTGCCGATGATGGGGGTGGGCGTCCGCACAAGGCGATACGTGGCTGCCGGGCCGGAATCCAGTTGCAGCGGCCGGTGGCACGCGCCTAACGTATTATGGAGCCTGATGTGCGAGGTGACCTGTAAGATGATGCGACGATCAGTGGTGCTGGCGGTGGCGTTCCTGGGGGCGGCCGGTGCCCCGGCTGAGGGTGAGCAACAGCCGATAAGTCTGCACCAGCTCGCCTGGCAGGCCCACCGCGACACGCCGACGTCGCCGGACCTGATCGGCGCGCGTGGCGAGACGCCGGTGCCGCTCCAGCCGCGGACGGGTACGTCGTATCCGTGCTCGACGGTCTTCGGTTATCTGCCCTATTGGGAAAGCTCGGCGAACCTGCAGTACGGCCGGCTGACGCACATCGCGTGCTTCTCGGTCGAGGTGAACAGCAACGGCACGCTCGGCAACGACCATGGCTGGCCGTGGACCGCGCTGATCAACACGGCACACGAGAACGGTGTGAAGGTGGTTCTGGTTGCCACGCTGTTCGACAACGCGGCGATTAACACGCTGATCAACAACACGACGTACAAGAACGCGTTTTTCGCGAACCTGAAAAGCAAGATGCTGGAGGGCACCGCGGACGGCGTGAACATCGATTTCGAGCCGGGCGGCAGCGGCAGCACGAGCTGGCAGACGCAGATGCACACGTTCATGGCCGAGCTGACCGCGTATTTCCACGCGCAGGTGCCGGGCAGCGAGGTGACGATCGCGGGGCCGGCGGTGAACTGGAGCGGCAACTGGAACCTGCTCGGCATCGCCAACGGCTGCGACGGCATCTTCATCATGGGCTATGCGTTCTGGGGGAGCTGGAGCACGACGTCCGGGCCGAATGCGCCGCTGACCGGCGGCACGTACAACATCACGAACACGGTGCTGACGCAGTATGGCGTGGTCACGCAGAACTGCCCAGAGAAGCTGATCCTGGGCGTGCCATACTACGGGCATCACTGGACGACGGTGTCGTCCGCGCCGCGCGCGACGGTGCTGGACTTCATCAGCTCGACGCGCTTCTACAACGACGAGCCGAATTCGCAGACATACGGGGTGTTGTGGGACGCGACGTCGCAGACGCCGTGGTATCGCTGGCTGGACGGCTCGACGTGGCACCAGGTGTGGTTCGACAACGCGACGAGCCTGGGGTTGAAGTATGACCTCGCGCTGGATCACGGGCTCCAGGGCGTGGGGATGTGGGCGCTGAACTACGACGGTGCGCGGACCGAGCTCTGGGACCTGATCGCGGCGAAGATCGGCGAGTGCTACCTGGTGGCCGATTTCAACGGCGACGGCCACGTGACGTGGGCGGACATCGGGCCGCTGCTGTACTGCCTGCGCGGGCCGGGCGTGACGTACGCGGCGGGGCACCTGTGCATCGCGGGCGACAGCGACGAGGACGCGGACGTGGACCTGGCGGACCTCGCGCTGGTGCAGAGGCTATTCCGGCCGTAGGGCCGGAAGCCACGAAGGGAAGCGACGGAGCGAGGAAGTCGGAACCCCACGCGGCAGCGCCGGGCCCACGCAGCGCGATGCGTGCTGGGACATGCACACGTCTCCCGCAACCCGCTCGTTGGCGCTCGGGGCTCTGATTCGTGTGACACCGGCGTACCCGGCCAACTCCCCTCCCTTCCAGGGAGGGGGCAGGGGGAGGGTTGGCCGTGACCCGCTGGCAAACGCGTTTTGAACGCCGGGACTCCGTTGTTATCCTGATGGGCAGAGGGTCTGCATCTGTGAAGTGCCCCCAATCGGCCCCGCGCGAGCGCCGCCGGGAGGAGAAGAATCGTGCCTGACACCTGCCGAACGATGATTGTGCCGTGTGCCTTGGTGGTGCTCCCTACGGATGCCCCGGCGAACCACGCACTATGGCGACGGCGAAGCCGCACCATCGACGATGGTCGGCGGCTGTCCCCGCGCGCGTTCGTACGCCTCCCGGAATCGCTCCAACTCACGTGCAAACTCCGCCGCCGAGAAGTGCTTGACCTCGCCGCCGACGTACAGCACACAACAATCGCCGTCTTCGTGATTCGTCGGCCGGTCGTACGCCAGGATCCAGTTCCACGGGTCTTGGCGACTCAAGCCCGAGACGTACAGGTAGTCTGTATTCCCGGGCCCAGCCACCGACGACGAGAACGGACAGTGCAACTGCATCTCGGTCACGAACCCCTGCTCGAATAGCGGTGTCAGGTCTGGCGGATATGTACCGTTGTCATCGTAATAATCACGCAATGCGTGACCAATAGCTCTTAGATTAGCGCGGCACACAGGCAGTATCTGCCCGAACAGAAAGGAGCTGACCAGCGGCCAGAAAGCGATCGTAGAGAACAACCCCAGTCCCGCGCCGATCAGCGCCCGCCACTTGCCGTCGTATGTCTTTGGGCGCCAGATCGCGAGCACGGCGCTCCACACGCCGACAATCACCGCGAGTCCACCCACAACGACGGGCGCCAGTCGGAAGATGTCAACGAAGAACGGCCAGACTACCAGCAACGGCAGGCTCGCAATCCCCAGCCACAGCGCCGCGGTAGCCCCGCCCTCGTGGATTTCATCCCGCAGCCAGCTCTCCCCGTTGCGTTCCGTGATCGGCCCCGGCAAGACGGGCGGAAGCACAGGTGTGGGATTATCCGCGCACATCAGGCCGCTCCTGTTCGCAGAACGCCGCGGCGCCGGTCACATCCGCACCCCCTTGGTGTCTTCGCGCCTTCGTGGTGCTCCTACTTCGTCAGCAGCGCGCGGAGCTTTGCATCCGACTGCGCCTGCACCTGGTCGTGCAGGCTCTGCCCGTGGCTGTCCATCGTCACCACGCACGGGAAGTCCTCGACGCGAATCTGCCAGAACGCCTCCGGCACGCCGAAGTCCAGCTTGTGCACCGCGAGCACCTCTTTCACGCTCTCGGCGATGAGCGTCGCCGCCCCGCCGATCGCGTGCAGGTACACCGCCCCGAACTTCTGGCAACCCGCCAGCGTCTTCGCCCCCATTCCACCCTTGCCGATCACCGCGCGCAAGCCGAAATGCTCGATCACGTCCGCCTGGTACGGCTCTTCGCGAATGCTCGTCGTCGGACCGGCGGCGACGAATTCATACTTTTCTGGCAGACCAGAGGCCTGCCCCACCCGCCGCACGACCGGCCCGCAGTGGTAGATCACCCCGCCCGCGAGCCCCGGCTTCAGCACGTCATAGACGGCGCGCTCGCTCGGCGGGCACGGGCCGGCGATGAAGCTCTCCTTCATGTACTTATGCGCCGCGTCCCGCCCGGTGAAGATCACGCCGGACAGCAGCACCTGGTCGCCAATCTTCAAGGCGCGGATATCCTTCTCACTGATCGGAACGCTCAGCTTCGTCGCCATCGCATAGCCTCTGCATGAAACGTAACAAGGTGCGCAGGTAACAAAGTAACAACGGGGGCCCGTCTGGCCTCAACACCGTTACCTCGCCCGCAGCACGTCAGATCGCCACCAACGCTCACTTTGTTACCTTGTTACTTTGTCACCTTGTCGCTCGCGGGCGCCTTCACAGTGCGGCTGGGTCACGCCCTACGTCGGTGCTGTAATCTCCACCTTCCCGTTCCTGACGGTCATGAGCTTCCGCCGATCCGCCCAGCACATGTACGCGATCGACACGAAGAAGCTCGCCGGCAACCGATGCAACTCGGCCATTTTCACCGCCAGCACCGTCGTCTTGCCGCCGAAGCCCATCGGCCCGATGCCGAGCTCGTTGATCTCGCGCAGGAGCTGCTTTTCGAGCGCGTCAAGCTCCGGGTTCGGATTGCTGTCGCCCAGCGGGCGGAAGAGCTGCTCCTTCGCCTTGATCACCCCGGTCGCGCGGTCGCCGCCGATGCCCACGCCGAGGATGCCCGGCGCACAGCCAAAACCCTGCGCCTTGTTGGCCGCGTCGAGAACGGCTTTCCGCACGCCCTTGATGTCGCGACTGGCGGCAAACTCCGGCGACGGCACGCTGTACGTGACGCCACAGTTCTCCGACCCGCCGCCCTTGAGCATCAGCCCGATGCGCAGGTAGTCGTGCTCCCACTCGTCGAAGTGGATCGTCGGGAAATCGATGCCGACGTTGTCGCCCGAGTTCTTGCCCGACAACGCCGCGACCGCGTTCGGCCGCAGGAACGCCTGCTGCGTCGCGGCCCGCACGGCGGCTTCGATCTGCGTTCGCATGGCCCGCTGCGACCAGCCAACCGGGTACCACACGTAGAAGTTCGGCGTACCCGTATCCTGGCAGATCGGGCGACCCTTCTCACGCGACATGCGCACGTTTTCCAGGATGGTCTGCAAGGCCCCGTGCGCCGCCGATCCCGCCGCCTCGCGCCCCAGCGCCGCGGTGACTGCCTGCTCGATGTCCGGCGACAGGTCCGTGGACGTGGAGTTGATCAGCTCGATCACATGTTGGGTGATGTCTTCCATAGCCACCTCGCGCCGAGCCCGGCCCGGCCATTCGCGCCCCACCGCCCATTATCCGGCCGGCGGAATTGCGGTCAACCGCGCAATGGCGGCAGGATAGCGCTGCGGCCGGGGAGAGCAGAGCTCCGCTTCGCTGTCCTGGAGAAGAGTGAAGCTCTGCTTTGCGGTCCGCGTGCCACTGCTCTCGAGCAGTGCCGCTACGGGCCCGCCCCCGTTACGGCACCGCGCAGTGCACGCAGCTCCTAACGTGCCGCGCGCGTGCGCTGTCCCCCGGGTAGCTCCTCGCACAGCAGCGGATACACCACCTTCGCGATGAACTGCGGCGACGTGCTGTCCGCGTGCAGGCCGTAGTATCCGTACGCCGCGTACTCCGACTTGTACGGGCGGTTCCGCAGCTTGCTCCGGTACCAGTCGCGCTTCGCGTTGTCCGCCTTCGCCGGCAGCGTGAAGCCGTACAGACCGGCGGCCGAGGTCTCCCCGTCCTTCCGATCGACCGAGCCCGTGATCGGCAACCCATAGCGCAGCAGCGGATCATCCGCCGAGTAGAAGCAGTACAGATGCCCATCGATCTTCTGCATGGCCGCGCTCAGGTCGTAGTTGCGCGACAGCGCACTGCCCAGGAACACAACGGTCCCCACGCTCCGCTCTTTCGGCAACGCCTCCAGCGCCCACGTGGCGATGCCCGTCCCCGCCGACAGCGCCACGATGTTCACCCGCCGGCCCGGGTACGCATCCATGTATTCTTCGATCCGCGCGGCAAGCCGGCGGGCCTGGCCCTCGTTGCGGTCCCGGTCCACCAGGTCGCGCAGCGTGCCGCCGAGCACGGCTTGCCACGCGAACACCTCGATCGAGCCCTTGTAGCGCGCTTCGCGCAGCCCCTTCGGCACGTCCACCGTGCCCACCGCGTTGCCGATCCCGCCCGCCCCGCCGACGAAATACGTCCGCCCGTGCTCGCTGCCGCGCGTGTCCGTGCCGAGGTACGACATCCATGTGCAGCCACCCGTCGCGCCCAGGCCAACCAGCAGCCCAGCCACGCTCAGCCAGCGACCGACAGTCCCGGCACGTGTTCGCTTCACGCCACTTGTCCCGTTACACCCCGCACCGCTACTGCGACGCAGCCTCGTCGAGCACGTGGTCCTCGACGTAAATCGGCACCTCGTTGGCGACACCCAGCGCGATCGCGTCGGACGGCCGGCTGTCCACCTCGACCAGCTCGCCGCCGTGCCGGATGACCAACTTGGCGTAGAAGGTATGCTCCTGGAGATCGTTGACAACGATCTTCTCGAGCTCGCCGTCGAGCGTCTCGATCACGTTGGCCAGCAGGTCATGGGTCATGGGGCGTTGCAGTTGCACGCCCTTGACGCGCCGGTCGATCGCCAGCGCCTCGGTCAGGCCGATGACGATCTGCAGCAGCCGGGCCCCGTTCCGCTCGCGCAAGACGATGACCTGGTGGTCGTGCGATTCGGAGATCCGAATCTGCGCCAAGTCCATGCGGACTTCCATACACTCCTCGCACAAATCGGCAGCGCGAAACTAGCCCGCGCCGCACACAGTGTCAAGCCACGTCCCATCAGAAGCCGAAGCGGCGGCAACGGGTCCTTGTGCCCGCCGCCCAATCCAAGCCCGAAGCGCCAGCGAGGGCCCCCAAAGGCACGGAGGCAGAGAGGAAAAACAACGAAGCAACGACAACCGAATCCCAAGCGGCCGCGCCGGGGGCCGCGCAGCGCGCCCGCTGCTCGCCCCGGCGGGGCTCGTCCAAGAAAGAAGGGAGAAAGTGGGGCGCCCTGGGCTACGACCAAACGCCCGCTGCGCGGGCTCTGTCGCTGCGCGGCTTCTCGTCGTGCCTGCATGCCTTGGCGGGCCCTCGTTGGCGCTTCGGGCTCGAATGCCTTCGCGCTGCGCGGACCCGCTCGCTGGCGCTCGGGGCTCTGCCTCCGTCCCTGCGTGCCTGCGTGCCTCTATGCCTGCGTGGCTCCTGGTTACGCCGGCACCCAGGCCAGATCGAGAATCGTGTGCGTCGGCTTCTGCGTGTTGAAGACCGCCTTCACTTTCATCCCGAACTCCGGCTTACCATCTTTCAGCCAGCCCATCAGCTTCGTGCATACGCCGGCCAGCTCGACACTGATCAGCGGCGTGCCGGGCCCCAGGCGGAACAGCTCGCCGGGGTATGTCACCGTGGAGAACGTGTAGATGGTGCCGGTCTGCGGCGCTTCGACCCATTCCATGGCGTGCCAGCAGTCCGGGCAGTTCGTCCGCGGCGGCAGCCACAGGCGCTTCTCGCCGCACTGCGCATTCGTGCAGCGCGTCGCCAGGATCTTCTTTTCCTGCAAGCCCTTGAAGAACTTGCCCCAGCCGCCGTAGCTGTGAATGTGGTACCAGAACTTCTCGTTCTTGATCACGAGCGGCTCGTCATTGAGCACTTCCGCCGCCCGGGTAGGCCACTCAATCGCCATTGTCTTGTCCTTTCGTCCCGCAAAGATCGGTCATCAGGCAACCGGGCCACGCAGCGACCACGGGCTTCGCATCGCAGGCCCGCGCCGGTCGCACCGTGTGGCTCCACTTGTCACCTTGATACCTTGTCACCTTGTCATGCCGCCGCTTACGGCTTCTCGAGAATCGCGCAGGTCACGTGGCTGCCGGTGCCGGCGTGGCTGATCGCGCAGCCGCGCTTCGCCTTCTGCACCTGCAGGCTCTTCCAGTCCGCCGGCTTGTGCTTGCCATAGCGCGTCCACATCTGCGGATCGCCGTGGAACTGGTCGTACTTGCCCTGGAGTTGCCAGAGCAGCTCGACAATCTGGAAGATCCCGGTCGCGCCGACGGCGTGCATCGTTCCGATCAGGCCGCCGGACAGGTTCGTCGGCAGCTTGCCCTCAAAGTACGCCTCGCCGGACTCGATGAACTCGCGGCCGCGGCCGTACGGTCGCAACCCGATGTCTTCGTAGGTCTGCACGTCGCTGATGGTGAAGGCGTCGTGCGTCTCGAGGATATCGAAGTCCTGCACGGGGTCTTTGATGCCGGCCATGTTGTACGCCAGGTACGCCGCCATCCGCGCCGCCAGGAACGAGCTGAAGCCCGGCCACTCGGTGCGCTTGTGCGTGAAGTACTCCTGGTAGGTCGCCTCGGTCTCATTCGGCAGCAGCAGGATCGGCATGTGCCGCCGGTCCGCGGTGCGCAGCGTGTGCGAGCCGCCGCAGATGGCCTTGAGCTGAATCGGACGGTCGGTGAGCTTGTACGCGGTTTCCTCGTCGGCGAGCAGCAGCACCGCCGCGCCAACGCTCATCACACAGCATTCGAGGAACGTCAGCGGGTCGGAGACGATCTCGTTCTTGAGCACATCCGTGACCGTGTACTTGCCCGGGTTCTGCGCGAAGGGCGAATAGTACGCATAGAGGTGGTTCTTGCACGCGATCTTGGCCAGCGTCTCGTGTGGAACGTTGTTCTCGTACTGGTAGCGCTTCGCCATCAGCGCGTAGTACGCGGCGTACATCCAGCCCAGCTCGCTCTCGAAATCCTTGCATGCCGCGGAAGCGATGTACGAGTTGCCGACCTTCGTCGAGACCTCGTCCATCCGCTCCCACCCGACGACCGGCACGCAGTTGGCATAGCCCGACGCCACCGCCTGCGCCGCGGCCAGCACCGCCGACCCGCCGGTGGCCCCGCCGGTCTTGATCTCGACGTTGCCGAGCGGATCGAAGCCGAGGTAGTCGTGAATCTTGGCGGCCGCGAGCAGTTGATCGCCGAAGTGGTCGGCGAACTGGGAGTAGACGACCCAGTTCACCATCCGGCGATACTGCTCGGGATCAACCTTGAGGTTGTTCTCCTCAACGGCCATCCGCAGGGCCTCGGTGCACAGCTCGCAGGTGTTCTTCTCGGGGTAGCGTTTGCGGAAGTCGGTGAGGCCGCCGGCCACGATGTAAACCGGCTTCTGGAACTTCGGAATGCGCAGATTTCCGGGACCAAACTTGATCACTGCCCTGCCTCCTTCATGACGCGGATGTGCCTCGGAGCGGCATCGGCGCCCCGCCCCGCCGTGTGACTCGCCGACCGACGCCTTGCGGGTGCTGCCGCAGCCGACGATCTGCGTACAAGTGGCGGAGAGATGCCGGAGTTCCGTTTCGAGCCGGCGCTGCCCAATGCCCAGGCGCCGGATACGCACTACAACGGAACCGCGGAGACGTGTCAACCCGGGCCGCAGAATCGGCGGAAATCGTGTAAGTTTCCCGCTGGTGCCGGCTCTAATGAGGGTGGCTATGCCGGATGACCCGCGCAGCACGATGGCGGCAGCGCCCGCCGCGGACGACGTGGCCCGCGCGACCGACAATGCGCAGCGCGGACCGGTGACTTTCGCGCAACTCGTTGCGCAGCAGCAGGATCGAATCACAGCCCTGGTCTGGCGCCTGCTGGGCTGGCGGCGTGCGGACGTGCAGGACGTGGTGCAGGACGTGTTTCTGACGGCGTTCAAGAACCTGGCGAAGTTCCGCGGCCAGGCACGGCCGGCCACCTGGCTGTACCGCATCGCGGTCAATCAGTGTCGCCGGCAGCGGCGAAGGCGGTTTCTGCGGCTGCGGTTCTGGAGCGCGACCGAAGCTCTGCCGGCGCGGTCAAGCGGTCCCACGGCGGATGCCGAGATGCGCGCCCGAGTTCGCCGCAGCATCGCGGACCTGCCGCGGCACTATCGCGAGGTGATTGTGCTGCGTTATCTCGAGGGGCTGACTACGCCGGAGATCGCGGTGATCGTCGGCCGTTCGCCGAACGTGGTGGACGTGCGTTTGAACCGGGCGCGGGCCGCGTTGCGCGCGACGCTGGGCCCGCTTGTGCAGGAATGACGTATGCCTTCCGACCCATTCGAGAAACTGCTGCGTGAAACCGACAACCATGCCGGCGAACCGCCGGCGGCGCCCGCCGATCTGGCGGCGCGGGTGGTTCGGCGGGCAGAGGCCCAGCGCCGCCGGCGGCTGGCGATCGGTTCCGCCGCCGCGGCAGTGTTGCTGGCTGCGGGGCTGACGCTGCCGACGTGGCGCGGACGCGCACGCGTCACGGCGGGCCCCGTGGACACGGCCGCGCTCGCCGCGCAGGCCGCGCAGCTCCGGGCCGAGGCCGACTGGCGGAGTGCGGTCGCCCGGCGGACGCGCGAGCTGGAGGCCCGTCACGCACGGCTCGCCGCGCTGCGCGCCGTGGCGGCCCAGCCGGACCCGGTGCAGCAGTCGCGGAGTGCGGTGGAGCAAGCGGCGGGCATCATCTTCCAGCAGGGCGACCGGCTGTATCGCGATTTCAAGCTGCCGCAACAGGCGGCAGAGAGCTACCGCGAAGTGCTGCGGCTGTTCCCGACGAGCCTCTGGGCCGCACGGGCACGGGAGCGACTGACTGAAATCGAGACAAGGCAAGGAGAGATATCATGAGGCAGACTTGGCGGATCTGGGGATTGATCGGATGGCTGCTCATCTCGACGGCGGCCCGCGCGGACGAGCCGACCACGGCGCCGGCCGCGTATGAATCCGCGAGCGCGGTCGTGCGGATCACGTCCATGCACGGGTCGATGCAAACGAATCCCGACCTGGTCCAGGCGCTGCTGAGCAGCACGGCGGTGATGCAGGCTGCGGCCCGGGACATCAAAGGGCTCGCGCCCGGTTGGGAACGGTCCTATGATGTGCGCGTCTTGTCCGCGGGCCCTTCGCTGATTGAAGGCGACCGGGCGAGTTCGGCCCTCAACATCCAGATCCGCGCCTGCCACGAAGGCCGCGCGACGCGGACGGAGTGCGCGCAACAGGTACAGCAACTGCTGGTGGGGTTGACCCGGGAGCTGCAGAGGGCCATGCAGGACGCGGGAGGACGCGAGGCGCAGCGCCTGAACGACGCGGTTGCGGCGAGCGAGCAGGCAAGTGCGGAGGCGCAGCAACGTCTGAAGGACTTGCAGGCGCGCCAGCAGGAACTCCTTGAGGCGGCCGGCTGCGGGGACCTCAATCGAGAGCGCCTTGCGGAAGAGCAGACTGAGCTGGAGATACGGCTGCGTGATCTCGATCTCAGGCTGGTGTCGCAACGCGCCCGGCAGACGGCCCTGGGCGAGCAGATCGCCCGCCTGGGCAGGGAAATCGGCGAGAACGTGGAGACCAATGCCGCCGTGACGGAGCTCACCAAGGTTGCGCAACTCCGCGAGAGCGCCCTCGCGCGGATACGGGAGCAGCATGAGGCGGGGCGGGTCGCGCAGCAGGAAGTTCTCGAGCAGGAGGAGCTGCTCGCCCGGGCGCGGGCCGAACTGGCCCAGCAGCGCCAGGCGGCAGCCCAGGCCGCGGGCGGCGCACTCGTCGCGGACCTCAACCGGAGCCTGCTGCAGCAGTCCGTGGATTTGGCTGAGACGGAAGCCGAGCGCGGGGCGGTGGCGCAGCTCCTGGCCGAGATGCGCGAGCGCAAGCTGCTCGACCTGGCGGACCAGTACGAGCGCGACGTGCGGATGATCCTCCCGACGGCCCGCGCCGCGGTCGAAGATGCCGGCCGCCAACTCCTCCGCGCGGTGAACGATCGCAACCGTTATCAGCCACCGCAGGTCGTCGTGCTGGGCCAAGGCCAGTGACGGCACGCGGCCGCCAGGCAATTGCCGGATCGGCGCTTGAATCGCCAGCCTGAATTCGCGACACTGGAGTTGAATCATCCACCCGTTTTGGAGGGTGCAAGCCCCATGGATTCGACTACAGCGACGCGATCTTCGAACACCATGTCCATCCTGGCCAGCCTGCTCGCGATCTGCCTCACCGCTTGCGCTCCCGCGCGGGCCCAGGTGGCCTTGTTCACCGATGACTTCGACGCGGGCAATTCCGCCGGCAACTGGGTGCTCTTCACCCACGCCGGCGACTACACGGCCGACTTCGCCTTCGACTACAGCACGCGCGGCATCCCCCCGGCACCGAACTCCGCCGGCGGCACGACGATCGGCCTGCACTTCACCGTCAACAACAACGACGCCACGCCGGCCGCGGATGCTGTCAGCGCCTACCCCATCGGCGTCGTGCTCGCCGGGAGCCGCGTGCTGAAGTTCGACATGTGGATGAACTACAACGGCGGCGCCGGCGGCGGCACCGGCTCCACGGAGTTCGCCACGTTCGGGATCGACCACGCCGGCACGCAGGTCGTCTGGGCGAACAACGCCAACAGCGACGGCTTCTGGTTCGCATGCAGCGGCGAGGGCGGCGACGCGGACGATTACCGCGCCTACCGCAACGCGTCGCTGTTCGCGGTGACCCCCGGCGGCTACGCGGCCGGCAGCCGCAACCACACGGCCGCGTTCTACCAGACGCTGTTCCCCAGCCCGACGTACGAGACGGCCGGCGCACCCGGCAAGCACTGGGTGGAGGTCGAGATCAGCCAGCGCGCCGGGGCCATCGAGTGGCGCCTGAACGGCATGCTCGTCGCGTTCCGCTACGACACGACGCTCACGACCGGCAATCTCATGCTCGGCTACATGGACACGTATGCCTCCATCGCCAATCCGGCGGCGGACAACTTCGTGATTTTCGACAATGTCCGCGTCGAGGGGCCCGACTGCAACGAGAACAATACGCCGGATGACATCGACCTGAGCAGCGGCACGAGCCTGGACTGCAATGCCGACGGCCGACCCGATGAATGCGAGACGATCCCATTCGGCGATTTCGACGTCGATGGCGACGTGGATTTCGACGACTTTGCGATCGATGCGGACTGTCTCGGCGGGCCGGGAGTCCCGCCGATCCCGAACGCACCGAACTGCATGTCGGCGTGCCTGGCCGCGTTTGACTTCGACAGCGATCAGAGCATCGACCTGCGCGATTTCGCGGCGTTTCAGCCGGAAGCCACGCTCGGCGCCATCCCGCCGCGTGCGACCGGCGCACCGCTCGGCAGCCAGTTCATGGCCGAAGCCGCCACGCTCACGCAGACGGCCCGCGAGGTGCGCGTGCAGGATGAAATCACCGGCGGCAACATCCCCGGCTTCCTGCGCACGTTCGTCCCGGTAAACGTCAGCGCGGTCATTGGCGGCAACACCGTCAACGCGACGTTCTACGTCATGCCCGATTACCTGTGTATCGGCCGCGACGACGACTTCGCGCGCATCCCGATGACGCCGCTCATCGCGCAGCCGATCGCGGACGCGTTCGAGTGTCTCCTGCCGACGCGCAAGATGGTCAATGCCATCTACTCCGCGGCCACCGTCAAGCTCGCCCCCGTGCCGATCAGTCCGGCGACGGTTGACATCATGCTCGCGACCACGTTCTACCGGCACCATCAGATCATCGAGGACCAGCGGGCCGGTCAGCCGCTGGGCCTGCTCGTCGGCGGCATCAAGAAGGACGTGGTGATCACACCGCTGCTCGCCAGCAATCCGGGCAAGGTCGCGATCTACGGCTGGCACCAGCTCAACGGCGTGCCGATCCAGCCGTTGTATCTCGGGCACGTGGACTGGTACGTCGACTACAGCCACGGCATCCGGCTCGTGAGCCAGACGATGATCGTCAACGGCGTCGAGACCACGGTCGCCGCCGTGCTGGCGGACCCCAACCTGTGCGTACTACTGAGTGACGAGGGCGTGGTCACGAATCCGAGCTACTAGGCCGGGATTGCGCGGTCTGGCGCAGCCAGGCCGTGGCGCATTGACAAAGTGATGACGTGATAAGGTGATAAGGGAGGCAACGCCTTCTTCGTCGCTTCTGTTAGTGGGCAGTGCCCGCCCTATAGATTCGCGTGCGCCCTTCGCAGCCGCAGCACCTGCGCCCCCAGCACAAACAGGATGTAGACCACTCCGGCGAGCAGAATCGTCGTGGCGCCCGCCGGCAGATCCGGCGAGTAGCTCAGCGCCAGGCCGCTGGTCGTGAACAGGGCGCTGAGCACCGCCGACGCCACCATGAGCTGCCAGAGCGTCTTGCAGAAGTGCCCGGCGATCGCGACCGGCAGCGTGAGCAGCGCGATCACCATCACGATGCCGACCACGCTGACCAGCAGCACGACCGTGAGCGCGGTCAGGCACAACAGCAGGATGTAATAGAACTCCACGCGAATGCCGCGCAGCCGCGCGAATTCCTCGTCAAAGCACACGGCGAGGAACGGGTGATAGAAGACCAGGCCAATGCCGACGATCAGCACATCCAGCGCGGCCAGCAGCCACAGCTCGCCGCGACTGACCATCAGCACGTTGCCGAACAGGTAGTTCATCAGGTCGATCTGGTAGCCGGGCGTGCGCGCGATGAACAGCACGCCGATGGCCATGCCGATCGCCCACAGCGCCCCGATCACCGTGTCCTCGCGCTGCCGGCCGCGCAGGCTGACGACGCCGATGATGACCGCCGCCAGCAGCGCCGCCGCGACGGCCCCCATCAGCGGATGCAGCCACGTCCAGCCATACACCACGGAGCAGTACCGTGCCGCGCCGAGCCCGCCCAGCACGCAGTGCGCGATCCCGCCCGCCAGATACGTGATGCGGCGCACGACGACGTAGCTGCCGATCACGCCGCAGGCCACGCTGGCCAGCAGCCCGGTCAGCAAGGCGACCTGCAGAAACCCGTATTCATGCACGGCCCGGACGAATTCCATCGACCGCCACCCTAATGCGAGTGCGGGTGCGAGTGTCTGTGCTGCACCATGCGCACGTCATGCCCATACAGCTCACGAATCGAATCGCCCGTGATCTCACTGGCGGAATGCACGAGCACCGTGCGGTTCACGCACACCACGCTCTTCACGTGCTGCGTCACGAAGCCGACGTCGTGCGAAACCAGCACGATGGTCAGGCGCCGATTCAGCTCGTGCAGCAGCTCGTGCATCTCGTCCTGCACCAGCGGGTCAAGGTTCGCGGTCGGCTCGTCCATGAGCAGCAGCTCCGGCTCGCTGACGAGCGCCCGCGCGATGAGCACGCGCTGCCGCTGTCCGCCCGACAGTGCCGCAAACGGTCGCATCGCCAGCGGCGCCAGCCCGACCTCCGCCAGCGCTTCACGTGCCTTGGCCTTGTCCAACCAATCCAGCGGTCCCCAACGCCCCCCGCGCAGCCGCCCCATGAGCACCACGTCCTGCGCCCGCACCGGAAACTGCGGGTCGAGCTGCGCGTGCTGCGGCATGTAGCCGATGCGCTGCCGCGCCTCGACCGGCGTCTGCCCGAAGACGCGCACCGTGCCGCGCGTCGGCGTCAACAGCCCGAGGATCAACCGCAGCAGCGTCGTCTTGCCGCCACCATTGGGGCCGACCATGCATACGTAATCCCCCCGCGCGATCGTGAAATTGACATCCTCCAGCACCGGCGTCTGCGGGTACGCGAAGGACAGGTCCCGCAGCTCAACGATCGTCTCCGGCAAATCGACGCCCGGCTCACTCATGCTCGTTCACCGCGATTCGCACCGGGCCCTAGCCCGGACGCTTTTCCAGCCCGGTTTTGATCTGCGCGGCCATCGCCTCCAGGTTCTTCAGATAGTCGCGCGCCAGGTCGTCCATCGGCACGACCGCCCCGCCGATCGCGTTGGCCACCGCCTCGGCCGATTTCCGGCCGAACTGGGGCTGCACGAAGATGACGCGCACCCCGGCCGACCTGGCCCGCGTGATCAGCTCCGCGAGCTGCCGCGCCGTCGGCTCCTTGCCCTCGATCTCGACCGGCACCTGCTTCAGCCCATAGGCGTCCGTGAAGTAGCCGAACGCCGGGTGATACACGAAGACCTCCCGCCCCTTCAGCGGCGCCAGGGCTTCCGTGATGCGGGCGTGCACGCGGTCCAGGTCGGCGTGGAACGCGGCAAGGTTGGCACGAAACTGCTCGGCGTGCGACGGGTCGAACTCCGTCAGCGCAGCACAGATTGTCTGGGCCTGCGTTTTCACGAACAGCGGATTCAGCCAGATGTGCGGGTCGGGCCGACCGGTCGGAGCGTGATCGGCGTGCTTGTGATCCGCGTCGTGATGGTGGTCATGACCGTGCTCGTGCGCCGCCTCCGCCTCGGCCTCCGTCGCCGTCATGCTCCTCAGCGGCACGCCGGCTCGTGTGTCCACGACCTTCAGGTCGTTAAACATCTGCCGGATGCGTGGCAGCAATGCCTCCTCGAAGTCGATGCCGACCGTGAAATACACCCGGGCGCGCGACAGGCCCTCGAGCTGTTTCGGCGTCGGCTCGAACGCGTGGGGCGATTGCCCCGGCCCGACCAGCACCTCGACGTTGACATGCTCGCCACCGACGCGCTCCACGAAGTACGCCTGCGGCAGAATGCTCACCGCGACGCTCAGACGTCCGGCGGACGGCTGTTGCGCACGCGCGAACGCTACGGTGCTGATCAGCACGACGGAAATTACCAGCCTCTGCATAAGCAACCTCTACCCGACGTGTTCAGGCCCCGACCATTACGACTCCGCGTGTCCATGCGGCCCCTCATCCTGCGCGCAGACCAGGTGCACCTCGTGGCAGTCGCCGCACTCACGCAGGGGGTGCGCCAGCGCGAACGTCTCCCAGTGTTTCTTCTGGTTGGGCGTGAGCACGCCGGTGCCACCACACAGCGGACAGTGGTTGTCGAGCGCCTGGAGGATGGCCGCCCGGATGAACTCGGAGCGGTTCGGGATACTCCGCAGCGCCTCCAGCAGTGAACTGTCGGCCTTGAACGTGACGACACTCTCTTTCTGCCTCGCACTACCCACGCGCGCACCTCAAACCGGCGGCATTGCCACTAACCCTGATTGTATTACCGTGTATTACAGGTGTGTCAAGCGTCGGCGGTCGGCTGGGACGACGAGCGCTTCGCGCCCCGCGCGCAGTCGGCACACTGCCCGCTGAGGACCAGATCGCGGCTATCGAGCACAAAGCCTTTGGGGGCAAGGCCTGAGAGCAGCTCATCCCGGACCGGCAGTTCAAACAGCCGCCCGCAGTCACGGCAATGGAAGTGATGATGGTTCGGCTTGCCGGCGAGCTCGTAGCGCGGCGGCTCGCCAGGGAGACTTACACTCGTGATCCAACCTTCTTCCAGTAATAGCTTTATGGTTCTGTAGACGGTGGCAACCCCCAGCCCCGGCGTCTGCCCAACCGCACCGTCCAGAATCTCCTGGATGTCCAGCGGGCGATCCGCGTTGGCGATCGCATCCCGAATCGCTCTGCGCTGGTTCGTGTTACGCCTGATCGCCAAGGGTCGCTCCGCCAGTATGAAAAATGGACGATCATTATCATTATGCGACCCTCCCAGGTGGCGTCCAAGCGCGGTCGGCGCTATGGCCGCCCCCCGGACGCCGCCCCCGGCGGTGCGTCCACAAGGAAGACCGCCAAGCGGCGAATGCACGGTTCCGCCACGGCCCGGACCGCGTGCCAGCGCACTTTCGCGACTTCGATGGGCGCAAACCGGTCGATCTTCTTGTGTCCGATCGACGTGCCACAACACAGCGCCTGCCACTGCCCGTTCACAAGTCCTTCGACAACGTACTCCCGCACACGCGCCCCTTCCGTGATCTGCTCCATCGTGATGACGTGATCGATCCGCGTCGGCTTGTCGAGGGACAACTCGACGGTCTCTCCTGTGCCGCTGGTCTCGGCGATGCACTTGTCGAAACGCCGCCGCAGCTCGGCGCCGAATTCGGCCGCCCGCGCGGCGGCATCCTCGGGAATCAAGCCGTCCGTGTTCGGCGTCTGGTTCAAGAGCAGCACGGCACCATGCCCCACCGAACGGTAGTAGACGTCGAGCAACTCCTCGACACTGCGAAGCTTTCGCTCCGGCTTCGTGCCCCAGAACCAGTGATGCGGGCTGACGTTGACCGTGTCACACTCCAGCGGCATCCACACGTCGCCGTCGGGATCGCTGTGCTCCGCCGTGGCTTCGCCGGTGCGGGCGGCGGCGGCCGGCAGCGTGTTCCAGGCGGGATCCGGAGCATAGCCCTGTTCGTTGCCCACCCACCGAATCGTGGCGTGCGGCCCCTGGAAGACCATCGCATCCGGGGCGCGCGCTTTCAAAATGTCGCCCACGGGAACCACGATGCTGCCGTCGAACCACACCTCCACGATCTCGCCGTAACGCGAGAGCAGCTCGGTGAGCTGCTGGCGATACAGCCGGTTGTACGTTTCCTGGGCTTCCGGCGTCGCGCACTTGCCGCCAAGCTTGACGCCGTGCTTGACGTCGGCAGGGCTGAGGTAGACGCCGAGGCGCATGCCACGCGCGCGGCACGACGCGGCGAGGTCGCGCATGACGTCGCCGTTCCCGTTGCGCCACGGCGTGTTGCGCACGCCGTAGTCAGTGCTGTCGGTCTGCCACCAGCAGAAGCCGCCGGTGTGCTTCGCGACGAAGACGATGTACTTGGCACCGAGGCTCTCGGCGACGCGGACCCACTGGTCGGTGTCGAGTTTCGCGGGGTTGATGTCGCTCAGGGGAGTCGAAAGGTCGTCGTACTCGCGGTTCTGCCAGGTCGCGGGGCCAAAGTGGATGAACATCCCGAACTCGAGGTCATGCCAGGCGGCCTGCGCGGGTGTCGGGCGCGCCAAGGGCGGGGGGTCGGTCGCCAGCGCGGCCGCAGGAACCAATCCGAACAACAGGGCTATTCGGCACATCGCGACGCTCCTCTGGGATGAACCGGTCTGCGCGGCGAACCGCTCCCGCGGCCGGGACTATCCTGACCCGGCTCACGGTGTCTTTCCGAACAGGCAGTTCGTCGCGCGGCCGTGGACGCCCACGACCGCGTGTGCGATGATACCATGTTTGTGCAGCGTGACGCGCTGGGTCCTGGCCGCCGGCCGGGGGTGGCGCCGGTCGCGAGTCTGTCCGAGACTGTTTGATGGGTCGTGCGACCTACTATTCGCCGCTGTGGCTGGGGGCGTTGCTGGTGCTGGCGCTGAATGAGCCGCTGCGCGTGGGCCTCACGCTCCCCGATGCGACGGAGTGGCTGATCGTGGCGGCTTTGGCGATTGCGGCCGGCCTGCAGAGCCAAGTACTGCTGGTGGGGGCCCAGGGCGCGTTCGCGCAGGTCCTCCCAGTGCCGTGGGGCCGCTCGGTTCGCGGCCGCAGTGCCGCCCTGGCCGGCTGGCTCCTGATTGCCTGGGTCTGGCTCAGCGTGGTGACGGTCATGCTCGGCTTCGAGACCGTCACGCAAGCTGCGTTGGTGGTGGGCGTGCTCAGTCTCGCCGCGCTGGCCGGGGCCCTGATCGTGTACATCTGGAACATCCCGGCTGCGGTGCGTGACTTCGCGACCGACGAACGACGCTAGGCGCTCGCCGCGCAAAGGACCGGCATGCTCGCGCTCGCCTGGGCCAACTTGACGCACCACAAGCTCCGCACGGCGCTCAGCGCGCTCGCGGTCGGCATCGGCATCATGCTGATGCTCGTGTCGCGCGGGCTGGCCGACGGCTCGCTGGCCGAAGTGAACCAGCGCATGCAGAGCGTGAACGCCGAGCTGGTCATCCTGCCGGCCCAGGACAACATCATTTTCACCAACGGGGCCCCCTTCCGCGCCAGCCACGAGCGGCGCCTGCAGACCCTCAGCGACGCGCACGGCCCGCTGGCGACCGCGGTCATCCCCGTCTTCTTCGGCCAGGTGCAGATGGGCGGGCAGCAGCAACGGCTCTTCGGTGTCGATCCCGCGCAGATGCCGCTCTTCCTGGCATCGTATCGCGTCGTAGCCGGCGGGCTGTTCGACCGGGCCAGCGCCTTCGCCGACCGCGTGCGCGCGGGGGCCACCGCGCCCGCGAGCATGAGCGATCCCGCCTACGCCGCGTACATTGCCGACGGGCTCGAACTCGTGATCGACGAGCGGTTGCAGCGCGTAGGCAACTACCAGCTCGGCGACCAGGTCCAGATCATGGGGCAGGTCTTCCGCATCGTGGGCATCATCGAGACCGGTGTCGCCGGCCGCGTGTTCGCCCCGCTCCAGACGCTGCGCGAGATCGTGGTCGCCGGCGAGCCGACCGCGAGCATGTACTTCGTCAAGCTGCGCCCCGGGCTGGACGCCGCGGCCACGGCCGACCGCTTCCAGAGCGAGTTCGCGGCCGACGTGCGCGTCGAGTTGAAGAGCGAGTACGGCCATCTGCTCCGGGCCAGCTTCGCGTCGGTCAGCCTGTACCTGAACGCGTCCAGCGGCGTGGCGCTGGCCGCGTGCTTTCTGTTCATCCTTCTGACGATGTACACGATGGTCATCGAACGCACGCGCGAGATTGGCATCCTCAAGTCGCTCGGCGTCACGCGGTTGGGACTGGTGCGGCTGTCCGTCCACGAAGCCCTGTTGATCTCGCTGGGCGGCGTCGCGATCGGCCTGGCGCTGGCGTATGGCGTCCGGGCGCTGCTCGCGGTCATCAAGCCGCTGCTGACGGTCGACTTCGGTGGCGACGATTGGTTGATTGCCGTCCTGGTTGGCGTGGCCGGCGGGACGCTCAGCGCGCTGTATCCCGGATACCGGGCGGCCCGCCTCGATCCGGCCGTGGCCTTGAGTCGCGAATGAATGACGCCCTGATGATCGACGTCGCCGGCCTGCACCATGCGTACACGCACGGCGCCGTGGTCGAACCCGTGCTGCACGGCCTGCAACTCCAGGTGCGGCGCGGCGAGTTCGTCGTCATCATGGGCCCCTCGGGCTGCGGCAAGACGACGCTGCTGAACGTGCTGGGCCTCATGCTCACGCCCACACAGGCCGAGCGGCTCTGCATCGCCGGTCGCGACACGCGCGGGCTGAGCGACGCCGACCGCACGGCCTTGCGGCGCGCCGCCCTCGGTTTCGTCTTTCAGCGCTTCAACCTGTTGCCGACGTTGAATGTGCGCGGCAACGTCGGTCTGCCGCTGCGGCTGCGCGGCGCCGTGGCCGACGGGCAGGTGGACCGGTTAATCGAGCGCGTCGGGCTGAGCGCCTACGCGCACAAGAAGCCCGCGTACCTCTCCGTCGGGCAGCAACAGCGCGTCGCGATCGCCCGCGCCGTGGTGGGCGCCCCGGCGCTGCTGCTTGCGGACGAGCCGACCGGCAACCTGGATTCGGCCAACGCGAGTGCAATCCTCGAGCTGCTGTCCGAGCTGCACCGCGAGCAGGGCCAGACGGTCGTCATGATCACGCACAACGAGCAGCTCGCGATCAAGGCGGATCGCGTGCTGCACATGCGCGACGGGTGTTTCGTTGACTGACGGCGCAGGCAGCCCGGACGGCCCGGCCGCGGAACACAGCCTGCCCGGCCTGCGCGCCTGGTTCGCCTTCTTCATCATGTGGATGCTCGCCTGGGCGCTCGCGGCGCTGGCATCCTTCGAGCGCTCCGAGCAGGGCGACGCGTTCGCGCTGCGCGTGTGGGTGCTGGCGCTGACGTGCTTCTATCTCTCGCTGTGCAACGCCTTCCTGCCGCTGCCGACCGCGTGGATCGTCTTCCTCGCCGCGCTGCCCGAATACACGCTCGTGCAGACGGCGTGGCTACGCGTGCCGCTGGTCGCCGGCGTGCTCAGCCTGGCCACCGTCGTCGCGAACCTCAACGAATACCACCTGCTCACGTATGTGCTGCGGTTTGGCCTGGGGCGGCGCATCCGGCGGGCACGCGTCTATGGCTGGGCGCTGCGCTGGTTCGACCGCAGCCCGTTTCAGTTGCTCGCACTGGTCGCGTTCATTCCGATTCCGGTGGACGCCGTGCGCTGGCTGGCGATTCTGCGGGAATACTCGCGCGTGCGCTTTGCCCTGGCGTACTTCGTCGGCCGCGGGGCACGCTACCTGCTCTTCGCACTCTGCGCGTTGTGGTTCGCGCTGACCCCGCGCCAGGTCCTGGTCCTGCAGATCGTGCTGGTCGTGCTGGCCGGATTGAGCCGACTGGCGTGGCGGCTACTGTGGCCTGCGCGCCGGGCTGGCGCAGCGCCGGACGCCACCACGGTTGAGGCCGTCCTGGCCCCGGCCGGGACCGCCGGCCAACAGAGTACGAAGTGACCGCCCCCGGTCGTCAGTGGCCCGCCTTGGGCGCCGCATGTTCCGCCGGCGGCGTTTGGGCTGCCGTCGCCTGTGCAGCGGGGCGCGGCACGAGTTCGCGCGGCGGAAACACCCGTGGCAGCACCAGCACCGCCGCCACCGCGACGGCAAGCGTGGCCAGCGCGACCAGCCCGATTAGTCGCCGCACGGGCAGCGGGATCCACCCGAACGGCCAATTCGCCGCCGCCAGCAGGGTGTCCAGAAAGCGATAGACCAGCCCGTGGGCCGTGTCTGTGGGCGGGGCCTCGGGGGCAGCTTGCGGTTCGGGACCGGGCGGCATGCTCGGGGGCGGCACCGGGCGCGGCGGCGCGCTGACCAGCGGCTCGCGCGGCGCCGGAGACATCCGCGGCCCCTCCACCGGAATCACTGTGCCGTCGTCCAGGCTCGGAATCCCCGCGGCCTGTCGCTCGGCTTCCGCCAGCGCAGCCTGGATCTCGTCGTCGCTGACGATGGAGGAACTCGGCTGCTGATCGGACATTGCCTGCATCCTGGACTGGGCCGCGCGCGGCCGTCTCCAGGTAGCATCGACCGAACGCCGGTCCGTCTGCAAGAACCAGCCCCGGCGGGCCGACAGCGTCCGATAGCGTACCGCCGCCGCCAGGTCGCCGGGCTTGTCGAAAGTTGTCCACGCCGGATCGACTTTGCGGTCCAGTCACGATCTAATCAGGTGGACGCTCGAGCGAGACCATGGCGTGCTGGCACCTCGAGCATGCATGTCGCAGGAGACGAACCATGCGAAGGATGCTGGCGTTGGCGGGGCTGGCATTCGGGTTGCCGTGGGTGGCATGGGGCCAGGCGCCGACCAGCCAGTCGGCGGCGTTGCCGGCAGGCGTGGAACGCGTGTTGAAGTACGTCCCCGATGACACACACTTGCTGATCATCGTGCCGAGCATGGACGGCCTGGCGACCGGCGTGGCGGCTTTCGGCAAGGCGATCGTGCTGCCGGAGCTGGCCGAAGTGAACGCCCGCGAAATGCTGACCGAGATGCTAGGTGCCAACGCGGCCGCGCTGGACACGCACGGGGCGCTGGTCCTCGCGCTGTCGGCGGCGCACGATGAGCCGCTGCTGCTCGCGACGCTCGCGCGGGACGAAGGCTGGAAGGGCACGACGCAGCCGACCCGGCTGGACGACGAAACGCTTGTCTACGAGTTCGGCCCCGAGCGGTTCCTGGCGGCCAGCACGAACGGGGTGGCCATCCTGGCGCGTGAGAAATCCGAGCTGCGACGGGCACTCGAGGCGCGCGGCAAGGGCGGCGAGCGCTGCGCCGCGGCGCTGGCGCCGTGCCTCGCGCAGCGGCAAGTCGCGCTGTACGTCGATATCCCGGCGTGGAAGAGCGTGATCGATGCACAGATGACGCTGGTCTCACAGGGCATGTACATGGGAATGGCGGCGGCCGGGCCGGACGCCGAACTCGGCATGCAGGTGTGGAACTGGATGCTGGAGCAGGTCAAGAACATCGTGGCCGAGTCACGTACCTTCGTGGCCACCGTGCGCATCGACGCGCAGGGGGTTTGCGCGGACGGCCGGGCGACTTTCGACGCCGACGGCCAGGTCGTGCGCTATCTTCAGGGCGTGCAGCGCCCGCGGCGGGACCTGCTGCGCGGCTTGCCGACCACTACGGCCCCGGTGCTCATGGCGTTCGAGTGGGAGGAAGCCCCCGGCGCCGTGGGGCCACAGGAAGCGATGTCCAGGGCCATCCTACGGATGGACGCGGTGAAGGAGAAGATCGACGGCGAGAAGCTCGCCACGGTCATGAAACAGACCATCGAGATGAATCGCCGCGTGCCCGGCAGCAGCGCCGTGTTCAGCTTCAGCCCCGAGGAGCGCGGCCTGCTCTACTGGGGCCTGTATCTCACGCGCGAGGGACCGGCGGTGCAGCGCGAGATGCGCTCCATCTGGGAACTCACACCCGAGCTGGTCAACGCCTGGGGCACGTTCCCCGGCGCGCTGGCCCGCGGCGAGCCGGAGAGAATCGGTGGCGTGGACGCCGACGTGTACAAGTTCGATTTTGACACCGATGCGGCGCTGCGCCAGCCCATGCTCCAGGCGCTCTACGGCAGGGATCCCACGCTGTACATGGCGCCGCACCCAGAGGGGCTGGCCTATGCGTTCGGCCCGCAGACCGAGGCCCGCGCCCGGCTGGCGGACATCCTGGACACCGAACGTCCGCCGTTGCGTACCGCCGCCCGGGTCACCAGCCTGTTCAAACACTTCAGCGCCGATCCGCAATGCTGTCTGGTGGTCGATCTGCCCGCGGTTTTCCGCAGCGTGAGTGGCATGCTGGCCCAGTTCGGGCTGCCCGTGCCCGCGGTGGAACTGAAGGACGAGCAGCCGCCCCTGGCTGGCGCGACGCTCTACCTCGAGCCCGAGAGCATCCGCACCGAGCTCTTCGCTCCGGCCGAGCCCATCAAGGACCTCATCAAGGCAATCGGGAGTCTAGACGGCGGTAAGAGCGAGGCGTATTAGCGGCCGGCGTTCGCAGGCTCAGGCACGCACATCGAATCCGAGCGTCGCGGTGCCGTTCGCGGCGCCATAGGCGCCCACCGCCGCCCGCTGAACCATCCCCCTTGAACCGCGCGCCGCTTCAGCCGTGGCAGCGGCCTGTTCCGCCCGCGCTCGCTGCATCGCCGCTTCGGCTTCCGCCGCCACCCGCATGTCCTGCGCCGAAGGATCGGCCGGGGCGAGCGCCGCCGCCCGCACGGTCTCCATCTTCCGGATGGTGGCTGCCGGATCGTCCTCGATGGGCGACGTATCGATGTGCACCTCGCCGGCCGTCGCGTACTGACGCCCATCGGGGCCGGTCTCGTACTCGAACTGGGCGCCGCCGTGTGCGTGGGCCCCGGCCGCGGCCTGGTGGGCCGCCTCGTGCCGGCGCACTTCCGCGTCGCGTTGCTTCAATTCGGCGACGCGTTCCTGCTCCTCACGACCGAGCTGCTCCGCGCGCTGCGCGGCCCGCGCCGCGGGGCTCAGCTCGACCGTGTCACCGTCCTCGGTCGCGGCTTCCTCAGACGGCGTTTCGGGGCGCGTCCCCACGGCGCGCAACGGTTCGATCCGTGCGGCCAGACGCGCGAGCGCAAAGCCGCTCCCAAACGGATCGACCAGTCCCGATAACACTCCGCTGATCGTCACAGCACTCTCCGGCGCGCGGGCGAGTGGCACACCCTGCACAGATCGGTCGCCGGTGCATGGCCCTTGACCGCCTCCAGCCGAACCCGCGGCCGGAACCGCCCAAGCACGCGCCGGCGTCTCGCCGGCTATCCCCGGAGGCCCTATAATGGCCGCCGGGAACGCGGGTCGCAGTGCGACCCGGGAGGTAGAGCGCATGGCCGCGCAAGTCTCATTCTGGCAGCGGGTGGGCAGTCTGTTTCGCACCGACTCGGGAATGGGCCGGGACCGCCGACCGGGCGCGCTCGAGTCCAGCGGCCGGCTGGAAAGTTCGGTGGCCGCCCCGCTCGACCGCAGCGGCAATCACGCCGAGCCGTTCTGGCGCCGGCCCGCGGCGCGCAGCGCGCAGGCCCGCGAAACCGCGCTGCGCGTCGTCGAGCTGGCCGAAGCGCTGCAGCAACACTTCCGGCAGCAGGACCAGCGCGCGGCCGAGCTGGCCGGGTCGCTCGACCGCGTCGGCGGCACTCTCGAACAACTGGCCGCGGCGCAGCGCGCCCACGGCGAGTATCTGCGCTCGATCGCCGAGCACACCGAGTCTGCGGGCAAGAATGCATCGTCGCTCACGGCCACGCTCAGCCGCGTGCCCGAGTCCCTGCTCGCGCAGGCCGAGGCCATCCGCACCGTGGCGCGGCACCTCGAGATCGCGCAGGAGTCCGACACGCAGCTCATGCACTCGCTGCAGCAGTTCGGGCGGGCGGTCGACACGCTGGGCTCGTCCGGCACGGCCCAGGTCGAAGTGCTGCAACGCCTGCATGCGGCCCAGCATGAGCAGCAGGCGGCCATGATGGCCCTGGTGCGCGAACAAACCCGGCGCTATCTGATCGTGCTCGTCGTCACCGGCGTGCTGGCCTTGGGTGCGCTGGTCGCGCTGATCACGCTGTTGTTCCTGCGCTGGTCGCCGTAACCGCCGGCCCGTCGGCCGTGGCACCGCCGCGCGGCGCCGGATAAGCTGCCCGCATGAAGATCGCGCTCGTTCAGACCAATCCGACCATCGGCGACATCGCGGGGAACACGCAAGCGGTGCTGCGCGGGATGCGGCGCGCCGCCGCCGCGGGGGCCGAGTTGGCGGTATTTCCTGAGCAGACCCTGATCGGCTATCCGGCCCGGGACCTGCTGCTGCGCCGCGAGGTGATCGAACGCAACCTGGCAGCCCTCGCAGAACTGGCGGCCGCCGCGACGGACGTGGCCGTGATCGTCGGCTACGCGGAGCCGAGCACGCGCGCGTTCGGCCGGCCGCTGTTCAACGCGGCGGCGCTGCTGCACCGCGGGCAAGTTCTGGCCCGCTGGCAAAAGCGGCTGCTGCCGACGTACGACGTGTTCGACGAGGTGCGCTACTTCGAACCGGGCGGACTGCAACCGGTCGTCGAACTGGGCGGCCTGCGTCTGGGCGTGACGATCTGTGAAGACATGTGGTCGCGCGAGGAGATGCTCGGCCAGCCGCTGTACGACTGCGACCCCATCCAGGATCTCGCGGCCGCCGGGGCCCAGGTCGTGCTCAATATCGCGGCGTCTCCGTACTTCCTCGGCAAGCATGACCTGCGCTTCGGGCTGATGGCGGAGCACGCCCGGCGCCATCGCGTGCCACTGCTGTTCGTCAACCAGGTGGGCGGCAACGACGAGCTCATCTTCGACGGCTCGAGCACGGTGGTCGACGCCGGCGGCCGGCTCGTCGGCCAGGCCGCGGCGTTTGCCGAGGACCTGCTGCTCGTGGAACTGAGCAACCTGCCGGCCACGCGGCGCGCGCTGCAGCCCGACGGGCCAGCCAGCCTGCACGCGGCACTTGTGCTCGGCCTGCGCGACTACTTGCGCAAGTGTGGGTTCCACGCCGCCCTGGTCGGGCTCTCGGGCGGCATCGACTCCGCGGTGGTCGCGGTACTGGCGGCGGAGGCGCTCGGCCCGCAAAACGTCCAGGGCGTCGCGATGCCCAGCCGTTTCAGCAGCGACCACAGTGTCACCGACGCCCGCGTGCTCGCCGAAAACCTCGGCATCCAGTACGCGCAGATCGAGATCGAGCCGATGCACGCCGCGTTCGAGCGCACGCTGCAGCCGCATTTCGCCGGCCGGCCGCCCGACATCGCCGAGGAGAACATCCAGGCCCGCACGCGCGGCGTCATTCTCATGGCGCTGTCCAACAAGTTCGGCCGCCTGCTGCTGACGACCGGGAACAAGAGCGAATTGGCCGTGGGCTACTGCACGCTGTACGGCGACATGGCCGGCGGGCTCGCGGTGATCAGCGACGTGCCGAAGACCATGATCTACACGCTGGCACGGTATATGAACGTGCGGGCCGGCCGGCCGTTGATCCCCGAGGGCACGCTGACCAAGCCACCCTCCGCCGAGCTGCGTCCCAACCAGACAGACCAGGACACGCTGCCGCCCTACGAGGTGCTGGATGAAATCCTGGAGCGCTACGAAGTCCGTCTGCAAGATGCTGACGAGATCGTCGCCGCCGGCTTCGAGCGGGCCGTGGTCACGGACGTGCTGCGCAAGATCCAGCTCAGCGAGTACAAGCGCCGGCAGGCGGCCCCCGGTCTGAAGGTCACCTCGCGGGCTTTCGGCTTCGGGCGCCGCATGCCCATCGCCGCGCGGTACCCGCAGTGACGGTGGCGGTCAGCGCCGGTTGATCGCGCGCCAGCTCGGCCGGTCATAGCCTCCAACGTGCAGCGCGTGAATCTCGCCGATGCGCCAGCCTGCGGGCGTCCGCACGAACCGCAGCGACCACGCCGTGTTGAGCGTGCCCGCATAGGAATCCAGCCGCACATCCGACAGGTAGGTGACGGAGACGTGGAACGCCTCCGCCTGCGACTCGCGGACGTTGAGTTCCCACCGATCGATCCAGTTGACGCGCACATGGTCCAATTGGTGGCGGACATAGGTCAGGAAGTCATCGCGACCCAGGCCCTCGCTCTCGAAGTCTGGCGCCAGAGCCGCTTCCAGGGCGGCCGTGCGCGCGGCCACGATGTCGCGCTCAATCGCCGCCAGGATACGCCCGGCGTGCTCGCGACGCGTGACCACCAGTACCTGGACCAGCAACAGTGCCGCAGCCACGCCGAGGCCGAGCAGCAGGGGGCGGACCTGACCGCTGCGGCGCCAGTGCACCAGCAGCGCGAACAGCACCAGCCCCAGCACGGACCCCAGCGCCGCCACGGATTCGAACAGCAACCAGGTGACCCACTCCATGCTCGTCCCCGCTCATGCCGCCATTCATGCTGCCGCCACATTTACCCGCGCCGCACTCCGCGGTTGCTGCCCACGCCCGTTTCCACTAAGTTTCACACCATGAGTCTCGGCGGAAAATTCATCGTCATCGACGGCCCCGACGGCTCCGGCAAAGGCACGCAACTCACGCGCCTCGCCGCTTGGATCGACGGCCAAGGCGGTCGCTGCCGCCGGGCCCGCGACCCGGGGGGCACCGAGATCGGCGACCGCATCCGTCACATTCTACTCGGTTACGACCTGTCCCGGATGGACCCGCGCTGCGAAGCGCTGCTGTTCATGGCCTCTCGCGCCCAGCTCGTCGCCGAGGTGATCCGCCCGGCACTCCAGGCCGGCGAGACCGTGCTCTGCGACCGGTTCATCTCCGCGACCTGTGCGTACCAGGGCGCGGTCGGCGTGCCGGCGACCGAGATCATCGCGCTCGGGCGGCTGGCCGTGGGTGACACGTGGCCGGACCTGACCATCGTGCTGGATCTCCCGCCGGAGGTCGGCTTCGGTCGCACGGGCCGCAAGCCGCACCACGTCGGCAAGCGCGACGATGCCGGCCAGACGACCATGTTCGACGGCGCGACCGCCGACGCGATGGAGCGGCGACCGCTCGAGTTTCACCGCCAGGTGCGCCAGAACTTCCGCGACCTGTCGGCGGTCTATCCGACGCCGGTCGTGCTGATCGACGCCAGCCGCGACGCGGACGCAGTCTGGCAAGACGTCCAGGAGGCGGTGCAGCGTGCAGCTCAGTGAGGTCCGCCACCAGGAACGCGCGGTGTCCATCCTCCGCCGGGCCCTGCGCAGCGGTCGCACGCATCACGCCTACCTGTTCGAGGGGCCGGCAGGCGTCGGCAAGGAACTGGCCGCCCGTGCGCTGGCGGCCCAGCTGCTCTGCGAGGACGACCAGCGCGCGGCCGACGCCGACGCCTGCGGACGCTGCCCCGCCTGCCGGGTGTTCGCCGCGGGCAACCACCCCGATTTTCACCTGATTCACCGCGGACTGCACAAGCTCCATCCCGAACCCAAAATCCGCCGGCAGAAGGGCCTGTTCCTGGTCATCGACGTCGTCCGCCACTTCCTCATCGAGCCGGCGACCATGAAGCCGACGCAGGGCCGCCGCCGCGTGTTCGTCATCCGCGACGCCGAGCGCATGAACGACGAAGCCCAGAACGCCCTGCTCAAGACGCTGGAAGAACCCCCCGGCACGGCATGCCTGATCCTGGTGACGTCTTCGGCCGACCGCCTGCTGCCGACGATCCGCTCGCGCTGCCAGCGCATCCCCTTTGGGCTGCTGCCGACGACGTTCGTCGCCCGGGAATTGCAGTCGCGGGCCGGGCTCGATCCGACGGACGCCCGCGCGCTGGCTGGCCTGGCTGATGGCCGGCTCGGCGTCGCGCTGCAGTGGCACGCGTTCGACCTGCTCGCGACCCTCAGCGACGTGAACACGTGCCTCGCGCGCGTGCCGGACGCCGATCTGGAGACATTCGGAAAGACGCTCGTCGCGCTGGCGACCGAATTGGCCATGCGGGCACAGCCCGAGCCGACGGATGAAGCGGACATGGAGGACGACGAGGACGAGGACGAGGATGAGGACGACGACACGCCGTCCAAGTCATCCCGCAAGGTCCCCACGGATGTCTTGCGCGACGCGTACAAGCTTGTGCTGCTGCTGATAGGCGCCACGTACCGCGACGCCCTGCTGATTCAGAGCGGCGCCGCGGCGCTGCGTGTGTTGCCGCAGGCCACCCGGGCCGAGACGCTGGCGCGGGAGGCGTCGCCCGCGCTGCTCGACCAGTGCATTCTGGCCATCGGCGAAGCCGAAGTGATGCTGGATCGCAACGTCGCTCCTCAGCTTGTCGGCGAGCGCCTGGCCGTCGCCCTGCTCGGCGAGCTGCCGGTCACGTGATGCCGGCCGCCGCTCACCGGCGGCGCAGAAACTCCAGGCGCTGCGCGACTACCCGTTTGAGCGGGTCATCCGCGTCCAAGCCGCGTTCCACGCGCTGGTACAGCTCGATGGCCGCGGCCCGCTGGCCATTCTGCTCGTATGCTTCCGCCAGGTTGATGCCGGTGCGGGGCTCGCCTGGGCGCAGCTCGTGTGCCCGCAGCGCATGCCGCAGGGCGGCCGCGGGATCGTTGTGCGCAAGTAACGGCGCCAGGTTCGTGTGTGCCTCCCAATCCTCCGGATCCAGTGTCACGACGCGCTCGAAGAGCGCCCGGGCCTCATCCTCCGCGTGGGTCAGGTACAGCACCTTGGCCAGCTCGCGCAGGGCGACGGCGTTCTCGGGGGCCAGCTCCACCGCCCGGCGCAGCGCGGCGCGGGCTTCCTCGTACAATCCGCTTTGTAGCAGCGCGCGGCCCAGTTCCAGCCGGGCCTGCGGATCGTCCGGCTGCGCGGCGGCCTGCGCGCGCAGCGCGGCCAGGCGCCGCCCCGCATCGCCGCCCTGCAGCAGCGCCTGGCGCGTCGCCCGCGCGTTGCGGTTGCGCGGATCCAGCTCGAGCGCCGTCTCGACATCGAGCAGCGCCAGATCCAGTTCTCCATGCTGGGCATGCAGTTCCCCGCGTAGCGCCAGGGCCTCCGCGTAGCTCGGGTGCAGACGCACCGCCGTGTCGGCATAGCGCAGCGCTTCCTGTAAGATGGCCAGGCGCTGCTCGGGCACCTCGGTCCGCGCCGCGAGCTTTAGCAGTTCAACGGCACAGCCGAAATTCAGGTACGCCCCGGCCGGGTACGTCTGCACGTCGCTGCCGAACAGCCGCGCCGTGTTGCTCCAGTCGCCGTTCCGCAGCGCCGCGCGCAGCCCCAGCACCGCCACGAGCAGCACGCCGAGCAGGCGCAGCAGCCGCGCGCTCTGCGCCAGCGCCTGGCCGGGCGCGCAATGGCGCCGCCACAGCTCGACCACGCCCAGCGCCACCAGCATCAGGATCGGCACGGATGGCCAGTACATGACCCGCTCCGCCACCGCGACGCCGATCAGCAACAGCGTGTTCGAGAACAGCCCATAGCTCGCCAGGCTCAGCGCCGTCAAAAGCGCCAGCGTCCGTCCGAGCGCACCGCCGCGCCAGAAGCCGACCAGCGCCAGCAGCAGCGCCAGCGCCGCGACCAGGCCCAGCAGGCTCAGCGCCGTCACGCCGTGGCGCGGATCGATGATCGCCAGACCGTAGTCGCAGCTCAGCTTGGCTGGCACGAGTATGAGCCGCGCATAGTGCCCGAGCACGGTCAAAGCGCCCACGGCGCGCTGCCAGGCCGCCGCCGTCACCAGCGGATTCATCAGCACGTCCGCCGGCTCACCGCGAAACAGCACGTGATCCAGCGCGAGGTAACGCAACGGGAAATACACGAGCAGCGGCGGCAGCAGGACCGCCAGCGCACCCGCCCACCAGCGCCATGTCCGCCGCGCGCCGCGCTGCGCGAACCACAGTACCAGCAGCGCCACCGCCGGGTAGCAGACCGCGGACTCCTTCGACAAGAGCGCCAACAGGAACAGCGGCGTCGCCCCGGCGACGCGGCCCAGCCCCGGCCGGCCCGCCCGCGGCAACAGCACGAGCAGTCCGAGCAACAGGAACAGGGCCGCCAGCACTTCCGCCCGTCCCACGACGTTGGCGACGGCCTCGGCGTGCACCGGGTGGACCGCGAACAGCACGGCCGCCACCGTGGCGACGGCCTCATCCTGCACGAGCCGCCGCGCGAATTGCCACACCAGCAGGCACACGGCGGCATGCAGCGCGATGTTGGCCACGTGATAACCGAGCGGTCGATACCCGTGGACCGCGTAATTCAGCGCCAGGCTGAACAGCGTCAACGGGCGATACAGGCGGTCGCGGCGCGGGTTGGACTCCGGGCCGCTCTCGGCCAGCTTCCACCAGTCGGAGAGCCAGAGCGCACGGAAATCGGTGAGGTTGCGGATGCGCGGATTATCGACGATCAGCGGCTGGTCGTCGTAGGCGAAATGATTGGTCGCGCTGCTGGCGAAGCACGCCAGCCCGAGCACCGGCGCCAGCCACCACCCGACCCGGCCCAGGCGCCGCGGGCCCGCGCCGCCCGGCGCCGGCTCACTTGGCCGAGCGCACATCGGACACGGCCACGTTGTTGTATTCCAGCAGCGTGCCCTTGGCCTTCTCGAGCTCCACGATGCCGATGTTGTAGTCGGTGACCACGGTCAGCAGCGTGGACCGCGTGCTCGCAAGCTGCTCCACCGCGCCGAGCTCCGTCTGCAGGTAGTTCGGGTCGATCCGCTGCGTGCGAGCCTGCAGCGCCCGCAGGTTCAACGAGGCCGCCTTGACCGATTCGAGCGCCGGCGGAAGCTGTTCGTATCGCACCATCAGCGTGCGAATGTCAAGGTTGACCTCCTGCACGATCGCGTCCGTGATCTGGTTCAGCGACACCACCGCCTGCTGCTCCTGCAGTCGGGCCCGCCGGTGCGCGGCCCGCGCGGCCCGCTCCCCGAAGTTGTAGACAAAGCTCGCGCCCAGACTGTACGAGATGAATCGGTTGGTGGTCAGGTTGTCGAAGCTGTTGTCCGCCGTGTCCTTCAGCCCCTGCACCTCGTACTGGAACGTCACGTCCAACTGCGGCAAGATCGCGTTCTTGGCCGCCGCCGTGCCGATGCGGGTCTGGTCGATCCGCTTGCGAGCCTGGATGATCTCGGTCCGCCGGTCGAGCGCCGTACGTACCTCGGCGAAGTGGTCCACCACCGTCGGCGCAACGTAGGGCGTCTCGGTCGGGATGATCTCGATGGCGTCCGACAGCTTGAGCGTGGGGTCGTTCAGCACGTTCTTGAGCTGGTCTTCCGCGTCGCGCACCAGCTTCACCGTCTCGAGGTAGCTCACGTACTGGCTCTGCCAGCGCGAGCGCGAGTTCTCCACCTCGACCTGCGTCGCATCGTGGTCGAGCCGCTCAACCATGTTCTGGTACGTCACCAGGTACTGCGCGGTCGACAGCGCGAAGATCGCCACGCGCCGCCGGGCCTGCGCCAGCTGCCAGTATGTCCGCTCGACTTCCAGCAGCGTGTCACGCACCTGCTGAACGAACGCCTCCTGGCTGATCTCGAAACTCAGCCGGTTGATGTTGATCTGCGCCCGGTTCACGTCCAGCCCGAAACCCCGCAGCAGCGGCTGGCGCAGCTCGGTGATGAAGTTCGTCGAATAGGAGGGGTTGAGCGTCTGGTACTGCTCCGGCAGATCGTTCTTTGACCGCGTCAGACCGGTCGAGACCGAGGCCTGCATGCCGGTGGGCAGCAGCTTGCGGATCCCGCCGCTGATGGCACGCGTGTCACTGGTCCCGGGCACGAACGACGACGCGGTGGCCTGGTCGCGCTTGGCCCACGAGGTGTCCAGGAAAAACGCCGCGTCGAACGCCGCCTCGGCCTCCACCACCTGCGTCTGGGCGATGGCCGGGTTGTGCGCTTCGATCCGGATCGTGTAGTTGTTCTCGATCGCGCGCTGGATGCACTCGGACAGGCTCAGCCGCACCTGCTCCGGCCGCGCCAGCATCGCCAGATACTCGTTCGCCTGCTGATACATCCGCTCGCTGGCACGCACGATCCGCTGGTCAGGCCGGTTGGCCTCCTCCTGCCGCAGCCGCTCCAGCCGTCGGGCCTGCACCGCCGGTGCGTCGCTCGGGTCGGGAATTTCGTCGAGCACCTCGGCGGGGGACGGCTGCGACGTCGCGGCGGGCTGGGTCATCAGCGACGCGCGGGCCGGCAATTGCGCTTGCGCCGCCACGGGCTGTACGAGGGGGCCGCCCCGCCGGCGCATGGGCGCCGCATCGTCCGGCGGCGTCGCCTGCTGCTGGTGTTGCACGAGCATCCGGTCCCGATACGCCGAGATCGACTTCTCGACGTCGGATGACTCGATCTGGCACCCAAGCAGGAGCGCCGCCAGCACCATGATGAGGATCTGCCGCCCCTGCCCGGCCCGTTCTGTGCTCGACAACTCGGTCTTCATCGCCTGCCCACGCCCCCCCGACGCATCGCCGCGCCTCGATGACTCCACATGGCGGCGATGATAGGTAGGGCCTGTGCGGGTGTCAAACCGCCGCCGGTGCGTCGCGTGCCGGCCCCCGCCGGCTATCATGGTCGGAAATCGTCAACCGAAAGGAGCCGCCTTGTGAATGCCGACCTCGCCCGCGATTTCACGCAGCACGCGAGCACCAAGCTCCGCGAGCAACTCGGTCAGATCACGCGCTGCGCCGAACTGCTCAGTCCCGCCGAAATCTGGCACCGCGCCAACGCCCATACCAACAGCGTCGGCAACCTGATCCTCCACCTGACCGGCAACGTGCGTCAGTGGCTTATCGCCGGGCTGCACGGCGCAGCCTTCGCGCGGGACCGGCCGGCGGAATTCGCCGAACGCGGCCCGCTGCCGACCGCGACGATCCTGGCCGGGCTGACGCAGGCGGTCACGGACGGGCTGGCCGTGCTGGCACAGGCGGACGGGCCCGCCCTCGCGGCCCGCTACGTAATCCAGGGGTACGACGTCAGCGGACTGGTAGCGGTCACGCACGTCGTCGAGCACTTCTCCGCGCACACCGCCCAGATCGTGCACATGACCAAGGTGTTCAAGGACGTGGACCTGAGCCTCTACGATGCGCACGGCCACAAGTTGGCCGGGCAGCCCCCCGCACCATGACCACCGCTCAGCACGACGGTCCCTCGCCCCAGCGCCGCTCAGAGAACATCCGCGCCGTCAGCCAGCCCAGCACCGCGCCGACCGCCAGCAGCGCGCAGCCCAGCCAGCGCGCCGGAATGCGCGGGTCGGGCGTGAACGCGTCGCCGACGATCAGCAGGCCGCTGCCGAACAGCACGCAATAGACCGCGCAGGTGGCGATGAGGAAGCCGCGCGCGGCCGCCCAGGTCAGCGGTGTCGCACAGCGGAACCCCGGGTCCGTCCGGCGGATTTCGGCCTCGATGTGGCGCCAGCCGGGGCCGCCGGGCTGCACCTTCCGATAGAACGCGATGAGTTTCTCACGCGCGACGGGTTTCGTCAGGTACGTCACGACCAGGGCCGTGCCGACCGAGTAGGGCACGAGGTAGAGCAGGTTCAGCGGCAGCGGCTGCTCGATGCCCGCCAGCGCTCCCGGCCACAGCTTGAGCACGATGGGGTAGATCAGCAGGGACACCAGGCAGGCGATCTCGCTCCAGGCGTTGATCCGCCACCAGAACCAGCGCAGCAGGTAGATCACGCCGATACCGGCGCTGATGGTGCCCAGGAAGAACCAGGCGCCGGAGATCGAGCTGTAGAACAGGCTCACGCCCAGGCCGATCACCGTGATAGCTACCGTGGCCAACTGGGACACGATGACATAGTGTCGTTCCGATGCGCCGCGGCGCACGAACGGACGGTAGAAGTCATTCACCAGGTACGACGCCCCAACGTTGAGCTGCGTCGCGATCGTCGACATGTACGCCGCCAGGAACGCCGCCAGCAACAGCCCCAGCAACCCCGGTGGCAGCACGGCGAGCATCACCCGCACGTAGCCTTCCTCGGCGACGGCCTCCGGCGGATACAGGCCCGTGATGGCGTCGCGCGTGTATGGAAACATGACCGCCGCCGCGAAGCCCACGATGATCCACGGCCACATCCGCAGGCAGTAGTGCGCCACCGCGTACCACAGGTAGCCCAGCGCAGCGTGCCGCTCGTTCTTCGCCGCCAGCATCCGCTGGGCGAAATAGTAGCCGCCGTCGCTGAATTGCGTGGCATAGGAATAGATCAGAATAAAGGCCAGGAAGTGACTCCAGGGCATGAGGTCCAGGTCGCTCGCGCCGGCGCTGGGCAGCAGGTTGGACATGCCGCGCGCCCGCTCGACCGAGTAGATGTCCGCCATCTGCTGGAGCGTGGCGTCGAGCCCGCCGAGCTTGCCGACGGCGAGCACGGCGAGGAACACGCAGCCGCCCATCGCGATCCAGAACTGGACGAAGTCCGTCACCATGACGCCCCACAGGCCCGAGATCACGGTGTAGCCGCTCACGATGAGGAATAGCAGCAACAGAATCCGCAGCTTGTTGACCCCGGCAATCGCGAGGTCCACGTTGCGCAGCAGCGCCAGCGCCGCCGGTGGCTCGAATTCGGCGTGCGCCGGTTGCAGGCGCGTCCAGGTGGCGTGCAGGTCGGCCGCGCGCTGGCCCAGGCCGAGCTTTTCCAGGTAGGGCTCCGCCTGCACGGACGCGACGTACGCCCGCAGCCTGTCAACCTCGTCCGCGGTCGGGGCGCCAGCGCCCGGAGACTGTCGATATGCCCCGTTACGCTCGCTGGCATATGTGCAGCGGGCGAAGACCCGCTCGACTTCACGCATGACGCCGGTGCGCTCGGGGCGCTGGAGCAGCCCCCACTCGTCGTAGTACAGCTTCAGCGGATTGAGCGCGCCCGTCCGCATCGCCGTCCGCGCCTGCGGGGCCAGCTCGTTCGAGAGCGGCGTGTTCAGATACGTCCACAGCATGGCCTCGTCCACGCCGGCGACGTGCGGGATGTTCGGCAGCGTCAACTGCACGATCTTGGTCATTGCCAGGTTGACCCAGCCCATGATCAGGTTGCCGTAGACCAGTGCGAAGAAGAGCGCCTTGAACCCGCGCAGCACGGCGGCGGACCGGCCCGAATAGCGCACATCCACCAGCTCGGCGTCCGTCACCAGCGCGGCCCGCCGCCAGAGTGCCGCGATGAAGAACACGCCCAGCATCGTCACCGGCACCTGGCACCACCAGAACCAGTTCTGCGCCACCCCCTTCGTCACGACCCAACCAGCCAGCGTCAGCGGCGTGTCGGCCGCGAACGTCGTCGCGACCATCGACGTGCCCAGCAACCACCACGAAGTCGAGCCGCCCGAGGTGAAGTACTCGCGCACCGAGCGCCGGGCACGGCGACTGAGCACCACGCCGATGCCAACGGACAGCACGATGAACGCGAGGATAATGAGCCAGTCGATGCGGGCCAGGTGGGGCGTTACTTCGTTCATGACGTCTGCACGGGCCTCCGCGCGCTGCGCCGCTTGGCGCGATTCTCAGCCCCGTCGCAATACCACGAACCGCCGCGTCACGCGCAGTCCGAATCGCTCGTAGAACTGCCGCGCGCGGTCATCGGCCCAGTTGAACCACACGGTGCGGCCGTCCGCCGCCCGGATGCGGCACACGGCCTCGATGAACAGCTTGGCCCCGACGCGCTGCTGGCGCGCCGCCGGCGCCACGCCAAACGGCCCGAAATGCTCGCCGGTCCATTGGCAGTAGCCGACCACCACGTCGCCATCGATCGCCACCAGCAACTCGTGCAGCGCCCCACTCTGCACCTTTGCCCGCGCGGCCATGTTCCACGCCCCCGGCAGCGACGCCGCCAGAAACTCGAACAGCGCCGGCACGCGCGCCGGCGTCAGCGTCTCGACGCGCACCGACAGTCCGGTCTGCCAAGCCCACGCGCGAAACGCCGCCGCGTCGAAATCCACGACCTCGCGGGCCATCGAGAACGCCGGCTGGTCCTCCACGAACCCGTGCCGCGCGAACAGCCGCCGCGCTCCGGGGTACGCCTCGTCGTCCGCGCCCGGCATGATCGAGCCCGGCGCCGACGTCGGCGTGCCGCACACCCACACACGCTGGCGCCCGTGGCGCGCGAAGAACTCCAGCCCCGCCGCCAGCAACGCCGTCCCCACGCCGCGCCGTTGCCGCTCCGGCGTCACCGCCAGGTACGGAATCCACCCATCCGCGGGCTCCAGGCCCAGCCGGTCGTTGGGCCAGTACCGGATGATCGCGCGCAGAAAGCCGATCGGCTCGTCGCCGTCCGTCGCGACGAAGAAGCCGGAGTCGCCGCCGGGGCGATAGTCGGGGTCCGCCAGGATCGCCGAAACGAAGCGCCCGGCGCTCATCGGATTGCGCCGCAGCGCGCGGTTCCAGACGGTCAGCACGCCCGGCACATCCGGACCACGGAGCGTGCGAATGGCGATCGCGCCCATGGCAACTCCCGCCAGCGGCGGCTCAGAAGATCAGCACCGGCTCCGTGGCAATCGGGAAGTAATCGACTTTCCGCTTGCGCGAGATCGGCGGCAGGCTGACCGCGACCGCGTATTTCACGCCGACTTCCGCCCCGCGCTGCGCCGCCAGCCCGGTGTAGTAGTGCAGATAGTCGAACGAAATCTCCCCGCGCAGCAGCTCGTGCTCCCGGCACGCCGCCACCCACGTATCGAACACCGCGCTCACATCGACCCACAGGTCGGGGTGATAGTCCTCGCGGTCCTCCCAGTTCTCGAGGTAGTACAGCCCGCGCACCAGGTGTGCCGGCTGCGCCCGCTCGATCCCCGGCAAGGCCGCCAGAAACCCGCCCTCCATCGTGATCTCGTACGCCGCCCGATGATCGCGGTGAAATGACCCGCGCCAATGCGTGAGCACGATGTCCGGCCGAAGCTGGCGGATGAGGTCACACATCTCGTGAATCGTCGCCTGGTCCGCGTGCAGCTCGCCGTCGGGATGGTCCAGCACGATGCAGTCGGCCGCGCCCAGGATTCTCGCCGTCGCTTCGGCCTCCCGAATCCGCTGCTGCCGATACTCACGCACGTCCTTCTGCGGATTGCCCTTCTCGCCCGCGGTCAGGTGCAGCATCGTCGCCTTGTGACCCGCCGCCGCGTATTTCGCCACCAGCAGGCCGGCCGTGATCTCCGCATCGCCGATGTGGGCGCCGATCGCCAGCACGTGTTGCTTCTTGTCAGCCGCCATCGCTTACAAGTCCTTCCGCAGAATCGCAAACCGCCGCGTCGGCCGCAGGCCGAACCGCGCGTAGAACCGCGCCGCGCCTTCATCCGCCCAGTTGAACCACACGCTCCGCCCGTCCGCGGCCCGTATTCGCCGCACCGCCTCGACAAACAGCTTCGCCCCGATCTTCTGGCTGCGCTGTGACGCGACCACGCCGAACGGGCCGAAATGCTCGCCCTCCCACTGGCAGTAGCCAACGATCTGCCCCGCCCGCGACGCGATCAACACCTCATGCAGCGCCCCGCTCCGAATCTTCGCCCGCGCCGCCATGTTCCAGTCGCCCGGAAACGCCTCGGCCAGGAACGCGAGAAAGTCCGGCACCCGCGCTGGCGACAACTCCGCGACCTCGATCTCGCGTCCGACGTCCCACGCCTGCCGGTGATACGCGTCCACGTCGAAATCGACCGCCTCGCGGGACATCGCGACCGGCTCATGATCCACGACGAAGCCCGCCTTCGTAAACAGCACCAGCGCACCGGGGTATGCGTCGCGATCGACCCCGGGGAATACGTAGCCCGGTGCCGAGCCCGTGTTGCCGCACACCCACACCCGGCGCCGGCCCGCCGCGCGCAGGTAATTCAGCGCCGCCTCCAACAGCGCCCGCCCCACCCCCTGCCGCTGCTGATCCGGATCGACTGCCAGCACCGGAATCCAGCCGTGCTCCGGCTCGATGCCGAGACGATCGTTCGGATAACGCCGGATGATCGCGCGCGCAAACCCCACCGGCGTGCCGCCGCGTGTCGCTACGAAGAATCCGCACTCCGGCCCTGGCCAATAGTCCGGATCGCCAAACAGCCACGCACGCAGCCGCCCCGGATTGATCGGATCCCGCCGCAGCGCCCGGTTCCAGATCGTGCCGACGGCGTCCAGATCGGCCCCGGTGAACGCGCGGATCTCTGACTTGGCCATCGCGGCTACCTCTCCGCCAACACTTCCTGCACGATCTGCAGCACCGCCGCGTGACACGCCGGATACTGCGCCAGGTAACGCAAGTCATCCGGCTGAATCGCGAAACTGCCGGGTTCGCGCGTGCCGACCGCATCCCCCGTCGCTTCATCCCAGTTCATCCGCGTCTGGTCGCGCCACCGCCGCAGCGCTGTCCGGATCCCGTCCGTGTCGCCGGTCACCCACAGCCAGTAGAGCAGCCCGCGCGGATTGCCACGCCAGCCCACAAGAACCTGCTTTGCATAAAACCCCGTGTCCGCCTTCATCTCCGGCGTGAGCTTCGTCCAATCCCCGTCCGGCGGCGTCGGCAGCACCGACTGGTCCCACGCGCCGCGGCCGATCCAGCCCCGCACATACGCCTCCAGCCAGAAATAGCGCTGAATCCCGTACGGCCCGCGCGCTCCGTACTTCGCGTACGCCTCCTGGATGTAGTCCGCGATCATCCGCACCTGGATTTCGGGATGATCGCGGCAGTACGCGTACACCTGCGCATCCGACCAGTCCCGCTGCACGCCGTAGGGCAACCCATACTTCGTCTTCACATTCGTGACGGTAATCTGCCACGGCCCGATCGTCGTCTGGCCGATCATGTCCTTCGTCTCTTCGGCGGTCGTCTTGCCCCAGCGCCGCTCGGGGGCGTTGAACAGCCCGCGGCCCTCCTGGATCGCCTCGACCCACAAGTCCTCCAGCCCGACCAGCGGCCACTTGCCTTCGGCCCGGCCCGCCCGCAGCGTCCGGTACGCCGTATCCAGCACGATCCGTCCGCCGGGGCCGAAATCGCTGCTCTGCGCGAGAATCGCCGCGTAGCGCCGGTCGAGATCGTCGAGCCCGGCCCGATTCACTTCGGGCTGCGGGGCGCGACACCCACCGCACGCGATCGCCACACCGACCACCGCCACGCTTGCGCAGAGAATCTGACGCATACTCCGGGCCTCCTTTCCAGGTGCCACACATTGCGCCCACACCCGGCACGCTTGTCAACGGCAGCGCGCCAGACACGCCGGCGCGGTATAATGACGGTCAGGCACTGTCGCTCACGGGTGACCAGGAGGAGAAGCATGCTCACACGCACACGCCCGTTCGTCGTCGGATTCTGCCTGGCCGCCGTTCGCAGCACCGCGCTGGCCCAATGGACGCCGGCCGCACCCGGCATCGACTACCAGGAATTCATCGTCGCAGGCCCCAACAACGTCTACGTCGCCCGCATGGACCGCGGCAACCTGGATTGCACCATCGACAGCATGATCGCGCAGGGCCGGCTCACCGGCGGCACCGAGACCGTCAGCAGCATGGCCACGCGCCACGAGGACGCCATCGGCTACTGGGGCCAGACCTGGGGCACGCGCTATGACCTCGTCGTCGCCGTCAATGGTGATTTCTACAGCAGCGGCATTCCGACCGGCGGGCAGATTTCCGGCGGCTGGTACGCCAAGCGCTTCGGCGATCTGGGCGGCGCCAGCGGCTTCGCCTGGCAGCTGGACCGTGACGCGTTCATCGGAGAATGCGTCTATCACATCCCCAGCAAGCAAAAGGTGACCTATCTCGCCACGGGACAGTCGCAGGAACTCGACGGCCTCAACCGGACGCGCGGCAGCAACGAGCTGATCCTCTACACGCACCACTACGACCTAACGACGCTCACGGACAACAGCGGCGCGGAAGTGCTCGTGAAGTTGTCACGCCCGGCGATGATCCTGCCGCCGCCGTCAGGCGCCGTTGGCACCGTAATCGAGATCCGGCCTAATGCCGGCTCCACACTTGTCCCGTTCGATCACGTCGTGTTGTCAGCCCAGGGCTCCGCCGCAACCACGCTGCTGGCGAACGTGACCGTCGGCGCCGAGGTGCGCATCGCCCAGGAGATCACGCACTACGAGCACGATTGCAGCACGCCGTATGCGTGGGACTGGACCAAGACTTACTCCAGCATCGGCGGCAGTTTCCACTTCCTGAAGGACGGCGTCATTCAGCCGTCGAGCGACCCCGGGGCGACGCAGCGCCACCCGCGCACCGCCATCGCGTTCGACAGCAGCTACATCTACTTCATCGTCGTCGACGGCCGTTCGACGCAAAGCGTCGGCATGAGCATGACCGAGCTGGGCACGTTCTGCATCGATTACCTCGCGGCGGTCGAGGGTCTGAACCAGGACGGCGGCGGATCATCGACGATGTGGCTCAATGGCACGGTGATGAACGTGCCTTCGGACGGCAGCGAACGCGCCGTCGCCAACGGGCTGTTCATGGCCACGGTCGCGCCGGTGGAGCAGTCCACGCGGTTCACGACCGGCGCCCTGGTGCGTGCCACCGGCAGCGCGGCCCTGCGTATCGGACCGGGCATCAACTACAACTCCTCCGGGTCGGTCGCCGCCAACACCGAAGGTGTCGTTCTCGATCACACCCTGAATGGGCTGCGCGCGTCGAATACGCACTGGTGGTATTGCGCGTTTCCGAGCGGCAATGGCTGGGTCGCCGACTCCAGCCTGCTGGAGAGTGGCTGCGCGGGCGATTACACCGGCGACGGGCGCGTGGACGCCGCGGATCTGCCGCCGCTGGCGTACTGCCTGCGTGGCCCAGGGCTGATGTACAACCCCGGGACGTTCTGCCTGGGCGGCGACAGTGATGCCGATCGCGACGTGGACGCGCACGACCTGGCGGTGATTCAAACGTGCATCACGGCGCCGTGATGCGCGGGGTTGCCCAGCCCAAGTGACGAAGGAAGCCACGGAGCCACGGAGGGGGAGAGCGAAGTTCCGCTTTGCTGCCTGTGGCACCGGCGTCCCGCCAGTAGGCCTCACTTGCCCCCCGTCAGCACCGCCACGAACGGATTGATGTCGCCGAAGCCGACTTCGCCGTTGGCATCCAGATCACCATGCGGCGGCGGGCAATCCGGGTACATCTGTGCATACGCCGGCGGATTGCTCAGGACCAGCACAAATGGATTGATGTCGCCGAAGTCGATCGTCCCGCTGCAATCCAGATCACCGAACGGGATTTCGTACGCGCCCATATCCACGACGAACCGCGCAATCCGCGGATGCCCGTCGAGGTCGAGCGAGCCGGCGGGCACAACGCTGTTGTCGCCAACGTCGAGACACGGCGAATCGAACGCCAGCCGGTAGTCGTTGTCCCCCACGGTATTCGGATCATCATCCGGCCCGTCCGGATCGCGGAACAGCGGGTCGGCGTTAATGTTACCGTCGCCGCTCCAGCCACCCTGGGCGTTGCAGTGGGTGAGCAGAGTGTTGACCCCCGTATCGACCGAGATCTCCTGTGGCGTGTCAGCCCAGAGGATGCAGTTGGTTAGCGTCGGGCTGGATGCGTAGTAGCAGAACATGCCGCCGCCCGAACCGGCTTCGTTGCTGGTGATTGTGCAGTTGATCAACGTCGGGCCGGAGTAGTAGTCGCACCACACGCCGCCGCCGATGGCCGTGTTGCCGGCGATCGTGCAGTTGGTCAGCATCGGCATGGAGTAGTCGTCGAAGAACACGCCGCCGCCACAACTGATGGTGATGTTCCCCGCGATCGTGCAGCCGGTCAGGGTCGGACTGGACCTGTCGCAGTACACGCCGCCGCCGTTGCTGCTGCACGTGTTGCTCGTGATCGAACAACGGACCAGCGTCGGACTGGAAAAGTGGCAGAACACGCCGCCACCGTTGATGCTGGCCATGTTGCTGGCGATCGCGCAGTCGGTCAGCGTCGGGTTGGAGGAGGAGGAGCAGACCACAGCGCCCCCGTAGCCGCGGGCGAGGTTACCCTGGATCGTGCAGTCGGTCAGCGTCGGGCTGGCGTCGTATACGCATACGCCGCCGCCCGTGCGGGCAGTATTGCCCGTGACCGCACAACTGATGAGCATCGGGCTGGAGGAGTAGCAGTATACGCCACCGCCGTTGCCGTTAGTCACGTTTCCGCTTCGTATCGTCAAGCCCTGGACAATTGAGTCTGCTCCTTCGCTGTTGTGAAAATAGAACCCCCGCCCGCTCCCCTCGCAGTCAATGACGCATGTGGCCGGGTCGCCGCTCGCCGAACGGACCGTGATCGCCAGCCCGTGAAGTTCGAGGCTCGTGTTACCGACGCCCGTATACGTGCCGTCGGCGATGATGACCTCGTCACCGGCGAGGCAGGCGTCGATCGCCGCCTGGAGCGTCGCGTACTCGCCCGGCACGTGCCGCTCCGCCGCCGCCGCGGAGGCGACACACAGAGCCACAAAGGCGCGAAGACACGAAGCACGTCAATCGGGGCGTGTTCGCATCCTGCGGACAGTGTGAACGTGCGCGATCGCCCGTGCGTTGACTCTCCCCCTGCCCCTTCGCTGGGCGGGGGGGGTGTTACTGCGCGCGGCGAGCGCGCTGGATTCCGCTAGAATGCGCGCATGGCCGCCGAAGGTGATCCAACGCACAGCGACGTCGCGGCCAGTCGGCGACTGGCCCGGCGGGTGCTGTACAGCTTCCTGCTGACGTTCATGGCGTCGCGCGTGGTGGTCTTTCTCATCATGGCGCACTGGCTGCCGGACCTGTACGTCAACGTACGCGGCACGCACGTGCATCATCTGAACTTCGGTATCATCCTGCTCGCCGGCACGGGGGCTTATCTGCTCTTCGCGCGGCCGGTGGGGCGGGGCCTGTCGTGGGCGGCGGCACTGTACGGCGTCGGACTCGGGCTGACGTTCGACGAGTTCGGCATGTGGCTGCACCTCGGCGGCTCGTACTGGCAACGGGCGAGCTTTGATGCGGTGGTGGTGGTCGCGGGGATTCTGGTGCTGATCGCATATACGCCGGCCGCGACGTTGATTCGGCAACGCCGGTGGCGTGCGGCGCTGCTGATGTCGGTCGCCGTGGTGATTTTCGGGGCGCTACTGTTCAAGTCGCTGGCTTGGGCCGGCCAGCGGCTGGGGCCGCGGGTGCAGCAACTGGAAGATCGCGGCCCGCGCTAACGCGTGTTTGAGCCGCACGCCGATCCGCGCGCGACGCGCTTCCCATCGCCGAGTAGCCGATGCCCCGCTACACTCCGGTATGGGTCCAGTACGACCGGGCCGGTGGAGAGACAACGCTATGCAAGGAGAACCGATGGCCGAATCACGAATCGAACGCGACTCGATGGGCGAGATGGCGGTTCCCGCGGCGGCGTTGTGGGGGGCTTCGACGCAGCGGGCGGTGCTGAATTTTCCGGTTAGCGGCTACCGCTTCGGCCGGCGGTTCATCCGGGCGCTGGGGTTGGTGAAGTACGCCGCCGCGGAGGCGAACAAGCGGCTGGGCAAGCTCGATCCACACGTCGGGGCGCTGATTCAGCAAGCGGCGCGCGAGGTCATCGACGGGCGGCTCGACGATCATTTCGTGCTGGACATCTTTCAGACGGGGTCGGGCACCAGCACGAATATGAATGCGAATGAGGTCATTGCGCGGCGGGCGGGGCAGATCGGGGAGAGGCACGAAGGCACGGAATCCAGAAGGCACGAAGGGGGGGCGGGGATGAGGGAACAGGGAACGGGGAACAGGGAACAGGCCGTTCCCACGCCGCACATTCACCCCAACGACCACGTCAACATGGGGCAGTCTTCCAATGACGTGATTCCGACCGCGATGCATGTCGCCATTGTCGAGGCGCTGCATGGCGACCTCATGCCGGCACTGCATGGGCTGCAGAAGGCGCTCGCGGCGAAGGCGCAGGAGTTCGACGCGATCGTCAAGATCGGGCGGACCCACCTGATGGACGCGACGCCGATCCGGCTGGGACAGGAATTCAGCGGGTACGCGAGCCAGATTGCGCACGCCGACCGGCGAATCATGCAGAAAATCATCATCCTGCGCGAGTTGCCGATCGGCGGGACGGCGGTCGGGACGGGCATCAACACGCATCCGCAGTTCGCGAAGCTCGTCTGCGAGATTCTGAACCACGAGACGCGCGAGGCGTTCCACGAGGCAGCGAACCATTTCGAGGCGCAGGCGGCGAAGGATGCGGTCGTGGCGGCGTCGGGCGTGCTGCGGACCATCGCGGTCAGCCTGACGAAGGTCGCGAACGACATTCGCTGGCTCGGCAGCGGGCCGCGCTGCGGGTTGGGCGAGCTGCGGCTGCCGGCGACGCAGCCGGGCAGCTCGATCATGCCGGGCAAGGTGAACCCGGTGATTTGCGAGTCGGTGCTGCAGGTGTGCGCGCAGGTGATCGGGAATGACGCGGCGGTGACGTTCGCGGCGGCGATGCTCGGCAATCTCGACCTGCACACGGGGATGCCGGTGATGGCGCACAACATGCTGGAATCGATCCGGCTGCTGAGCAACGTGTGCCACGTCTTCGCGGACAAGTGCATCCACGGGCTGACGGCGAACACGGAGCGCTGCACGGAGCTGATCGAGCAGTCGCTGGCGATGTGCACAAGCCTGGCACCGCTCATCGGCTATGATGCCGCCGCGGCGATTGCGAAGGAAGCGGCCCGGACGGGCAAGACGGTGCGGCAAGTGGCGCTGGAGAAGAAGGTGCTGGACGAAGCGCGGCTCCGCGAGGTGCTCGATCCGCGGTCGATGACGGAGCCGAGCGATAAGGCGCTGCCGGGGGCGGGGTAAGTGCGGGCCTTTTCACGCGCTGCGCTCGGCCGACTCGGGGGTCGGCCGCTACTGGCTCGGCTGGAGCCTCGCCCTCCCGACTACGAGGATTAGCGTTATTCGTCCGGGCCGGCCGGGACTGGTTGGGGGTCGGGGATGTTCACGCGTTCGATCCAGCGGGCCTGGCCGGTGCGGTCGTCGGTCTCGATGATCACGCCGCAAACGCGGGCATCGTCGGTGGCGACGACGTACTGACGGGGGACGCCGGTGACGAGGGAGTGGATCACCGCGTCCTTGTCGCGGCCGAGGACGGAATCGTACGGGCCGGTCATGCCGAGATCGGTGATGTAGGCGGTGCCACGCGGGAGGATGCGTTCGTCGGCGGTTTGCACGTGCGTGTGCGTACCGACGACGGCGGAGACGCGGCCATCGAGGTACCAGCCGAGCGCGACTTTTTCGCTGGTGACCTCGGCGTGCATGTCAACGACGACGGTCTTCACGCCGTCGCCGAGATGCGCGAGCAACCGGTCGGCGGCGTGGAAGGGACAATCGGCGCGGACGTTCATGAAGGTGCGGCCGAGCAGCGAAATCACGGCCACGCGCACGCCGTTGCGGGCTTCGATGATGGCGATCTCGGCTCCGGTCGCTTCCGGCGGCAAATTCGCGGGGCGGACGATGCGGTCGGAGGATTCGAGCAGCGGGAGGACTTCACGCCGGCGGTAGATGTGGTCGCCCATGGTGCAGACGTCGATGCCGTAGTGGCGGAGCTTGGCGAACATTTGCGGAGTGAGGCCGCTGCCGGACGCGGCGTTCTCGGCGTTGGCGATCACGCAAGAGATTTCGCGCTCGGCGATGAGCTTGGGGATGACCTGCGAGCAGGCGTGCTTACCCGGCCGCCCGACGATGTCCCCAATGATCAGGAGTCGCATGCTCGCGCTTTCTAGCGTCCCGCACGGCGCAGCACGAACGGGGGACGACCATGGGAGTATAGCCGCGCGGTACAGCGCGCGACAACTGAACGTGCTTGGACTAGGGCGGGGGCTTGCAGCGGGCGCAGGGGGTGAGGCCGAGGGCTTTCGCTTCGCGCAGAGTGACGGCCCGGGCATTGCTCGCGAAGCGGCACTCCTGCGTGTGATATTTCCGGCCGTGCTCGGTGATGTAGACGATCGTCTCATCCACGTTCGCAGCGGCCGGAGCCGGCTGCGTGGCAGGCGGGGGCGGTTTCTGTGCGCGCGGCTGGGACGTCGGTGCGTCGTCGTGACCGGCCGGCGGCGCGGCCCAGATGCCTTTCTGCCGCTGCTGCGCGAGCCGTTCGTAGGCGCGGAGCAGCTTCTGATGCTCGAAGGGCTGCGCGGCGGCACAGCGCGCGTAGCCCTGGCGGATGAGCTCCAGGTTGATGAAGAGCCCGTCCGGCGCGCGGTACACGTAGGCCCAGATGCGGCCGTCATCGGATGTTGGCCAATCCGGGTCGGTCCGCACATAGACGGACTCGCCATCGAGCAAGCGTGCGATGTATGCGCGGGCGGCGTCCGCAGCGGCACCGCTGCGCGGCACGTAGACCCCGATCAGGCGGACCGCGGTCTCCTCCGCCGCGCGGCGGACTCTCAACTCGGTGCTGGCAGTCACGGTAAGCACGTCGCAGGCGGAGTCGGTGGTGAAGTCGTTCTTCGGCACCGGCGGCAGTGAATCATCGCCGGTCACCTGTCCGCCAGCGGGCGGCATGAGCACGAGTGCTGCGATCAGTAGTGCGAGTTGCCCCGCCCGCGGCCACCCCATCCGTTGCAGTCTGGCCATGTGCGAACCCTCTGGTTGTGCCAAGTTCCCGGAAATGAAAGCGGTGCGCACCCGTGCGCCCCCGTGCCGATTCTTATACGCCGGCGCCGCTCATTCGTCGAGTCCGGGCAGAGCACGCGCGCGAAGGTTGTATAATGCTCCGCCGTGGGAACTCGAGTGCACACGTCGAAAGGGGCACGGTGGGCGTTTGTGATGCTGACCGCGGGGCTCGCGGGATGCGCAGCGCCGCTGCGGGTGATTCCAACGGCGACAGCGCTGCGACCGTACGGGGAGGCGGAACTGGGCGTGGGCGATCAGTTTCGCGACTTCGCGTTCAGAGGCGCGGACGGCGTGGTTACACGCCTCAGTGCCGTCCACGGCCGGGTGACGATCCTGGCGTTCAGTGACGATCCGGCGTGGCCGAGTTGCGACGCGGTGCGCGAGCTGTCCGAGCTGGCGCGGCGCGCGAGCCAGTGCATGGTCGCAGTGCGGGTCGTCTGCGTCGGTCGCGCGGACGCGCCGTGTGAGGAGGTCTTGCCGCGCGTGGTGGATTGCAGCCTGCCGGCGCCGAACGTGATCCTGGTGTGCGATCCGTTCGAGCGGGTGTACCGCCTGTACGGCCCGACGAACGGGCGGTTTTACGTGTTGACGAATTTCCTGAAGATCGTCGCGGTGGGCGACCTCGCGGACCGGGAGACGCTCCAGGCCGCCGCCCGGCGCACCGTGGAGGAGATCTACGATCAGGACATACGGGAGGGCCTGTACTACCGGTGGAACTGTCGCTGAGGGCGGGGTCCGTCAATCGCACGCGCGGACAATCAGCGTGTCATTCTGGCCGCCGAAGCCGAAGCTGTTGCTCAGACAGGTGCGGACGGTCGCCTTGCGGGCCTGGTTGGGGACGTAATCCAGGTCACAGTTCGGGTCAGGCTCGTGGTAGTTGATCGTCGGCGGGATCATGCCATCGCGGATCGCCAGCACGCACGTAATCAGCTCGACCGCGCCGGCGCCGGCGATCAGGTGGCCCAACATGCTCTTCACGCTGCTGATGGGTACTTTCCTCGCGTAGTCGCCGAAGACGGTTCGAATCGCGAGCGTCTCGATCTTGTCGTTTTCTTCCGTGCCCGTGCCGTGCGCGGAGATGTAATGCACGTCCTGTGGCTGAATCCGGGCGTCGTCCAGGGCGCCGCGCATGGCGGCGATCGCGCCGCGACCGGTTTCGTGCATGTCCGTCACGCGGAAGGCGTCGGCCGTCGACCCGTAGCCGGTGATCTCGGCCAGGATGGGTGCGCCGCGGCGCCTGGCGCACTCGTATTCCTCGAGGATGAGGATGCCGGCGCCCTCCCCGAGCACGAACCCGTCGCGCGTGCGGTCAAAGGGGCGCGACGCGGAGACGCAGCTATCGTTGCGCGTCGACAGGGCCGTCAGGCGATTGAAACCGGTGACGCCCAGCGGATGGATCATGCTGTGCGCGCCGCCGGAGATCATCACGTCGGCATCGCCGCGGCGGATGAGCGTGGCGGCCTCGCCAAGCGCTTGCGTACTGGCGGCACACGCGGTCAGCGTGTTGAAGTTCGGCCCCTGCGCGTTGAAGCGGCAGGCGATGTGGCACGCGGCGCAGTTCGGATCCTGCTCGAATTCCTTGACGGCGGTCAGGCGGGCTGCGGCGACCTCGGCCCAGCGCACGGCGTCGAGCTGGCGCTGCGCTGGGTCCCAGCCGGCGATGGCGGCCGCGACGAAGTTGTCGAAATCGATCGGGCCTTCGCCGCCGCCGAGATAGACGCCGACCCGGGTGGGATCAACGTCTGGCCGGCCGTTCAGGCCGGCGTGGCGCCAGGCCCGCTCCGCGGCGGCCAGGGCGAAGCCGGCGTTGCGGCTGCACGTGGCGTGGTCGGCGTAGTGCGCGCCGAGGAAACTGCGCACGTCGAAGTCCTTCACCTCGGCCGCGAACTGCGTCGGGAAAGTGCGCGCATCGAAATTCGTGGTCGGCGCAATGCCGCTTTCGCCGGCGAGCAGCCGCCGCCAGACGCCTTCGATGTCATGGCCGAGAGGCGTGATCCAACCCATTCCGGTGATGACGACACGACGAGTCATATTTCTCTACCTGTTCGAGGCCGGCACCTGCCGACCGACGTCAGCTCCGGAACCGCTTGAGCACGAGCGCGGCGTTCTGACCACCGCCCAGTGCGTATGCGACCGAGACGGCTTGCTCCAGGCTGGCGTCCACCGGCCCGTTGGTGATGACGTTCAACCCGCATTCGGGATCGGCCGGCGTGCTGTTGATCGCCGGCGGGATGGTGCCGTGATGCACGGCCAGCACGGCCGCGATGAAATCAATGGCACCGCTGCCGGCGCCGCTGTTGCCGAGCCCGGCCTTGATGCTCATCACGGGGACAGGCGCGGAGCGCGCGGCGAACACCGTGCGGATCGCGGCGGCTTCGGAGCGGTCGTGCTCACGCAGGCCGGCGCCGAACGCGGTGACGAGGTCGGTCTGCGCCGGCGTGACGCCCGCGTCGGCGAGGGCCTTGTTCAGGGCCACCGCCAGGCCGCGGCCCTCGGGGTGCGGGCGGCTGGGCTGAGCGGCCATGTAAGCGTCGTGGCCGGCACCGAAACCCACCAATTCCGCGTAAATCCGGGCATTGCGCCGCCGTGCGTGGTCGAGTTCCTCCAGGATGACGAGCCCGCCCCCCTCGGAGACCACGGTGCCGTCGCGGTTGGCGGCGAACGGCCGGCAGGCCTGCGCCGGCGTATCGTTGTGCGTACTGAGGCGCCGGCCCAGGCCTTGCCGCAGCAGGGCCATCGGGTTCGCCTTGCTTTCCGCTCCGCCGCAGATGCACACGTCGGCGGCGCCGCGGGTGATGGTGCGGAACGCCTCGCCGATCGCCAGATGGCTGCTGGCCTCGCCGCAGGTGATGGTGTTGCTGGGCCCCTGCGCGTCATGCACGATCGTGACATGGCAGGCGAGCATGTTGGGCAGGAACTTGAGCAGCCACAGCGGCGTGAGGTTGTTCATGCCCTCACTGCCCCAGCGGGCGAAGCTGAACTGGCCGTCCTGGCTGGCGCCGTGGAGGGCTTCGGCCAGCTCCGGCAGGTCCGCGCAGATCAGGCCGGCGCCGATGTTCGCGCCGAAACGGGCGTTGTCCACGCCCGGCGGGCCCTGCGTCTCGCCGCGCTCGATGAGGCATTTGGTTGTGAGTCGGGCGTCGCTGACGGCCTGGTGGGCGGCGGCGACGGCGAGCATGATGTCGCGGGCCATGATCTTCGCCGCCTTGCGATAGCTCTTGGGCACGTAGTCGCCGACGGCCAGGTTGGCGATCTCGCCGCCGATCTGCGAATCGAAGCGGGCCGGGTCGAAGCTGGCGATGCGCTGGATGCCGCAGCGGCCTTCGAGCAGGGCGCTCCAGAAGGCGCTCACGCCGATGCCCAGCGGCGTAACGGGGCCGAGACCGGTGATGACGACGCGGCGGCTGTTCACAGGCGGATCCTTTCGGCGCCACGTGGCGTATACGTCTTGAGCAGGGCCATGAAGTCCTCGGTGAAGACGAAGTTCTCCTCGGGGAATTCCAGGCCGCTGATGTTCTGATCAATGTGCGAGAAGACCAGCTCGACCTCGCCGACCAGCTCGTCGCCGCAGCGGATCTCCCCGCCGGTCATGGCGGCGGCGTCGTGGACCTGCTCGATGTGAGCCACGAAGCGGATCTGGTCGCCCGGCCGGACGAGCTGGTAAAAGACGGCGCGTTTGACCTTTGCGAGGATGACCTTTTCCTCGAAGTTACGGGCGTGACCCACGAGGATGCCGGCGGTCTGGGCCATGCCCTCGATCATCAGGCTGGCGGGCATGACCGGAAAACCCGGAAAATGGTCGTGCAGGTGGTCTTCGGCCAGCGTGACGTTCTTGAGCCCGACGGCCCGCACGCCCGGGACGAATTCCTCGAAACGATCCAGCCAGATCCAGCGCACGGTCCGCCTCAGGGTGTCGCGGCCAGCTTGGCCTCGACGAAATTGACGATCGTCCCCACGGTGAAGACATCCAGGATCTTGTCGATGTCCGGGTCCTGCTCGAACTTGGACCAGTCCGCGTGCTGGACACGCTGCTTGAGGGCGGCCAGGCCCGCGGCGTTGAGCTTGCGGTTGTTGACGTACTCGGGGTTGCTGAGCACGTCGCGCGGCGTGAGCTCTTCCTGCGAGATCTTGATGTTGAACGCCTTCTCGAGCCGGAACACGATATCGAGGATGTCGATCGACTCGGCCTGCAGGTCGCCGGTGAGCGTGGCCTGTTCGGTCACCTCGTCCTCCTCGACGCTCAGCGCGTCGACTAGCGCCTGGCGGACCTTGTCGAAAATCTCTTCCCGGGGAATCGTGGGCATACGCGTGTTCCTCCACGCACGGGCCGCTAGCCCGCGCTCGTCGTTTCGGCCGGCTGACTCGCCGGGCAACCTTTCCAGAGCAGTTTGAGCTGGGCACGCTGCTGCGCGCGCAGGCGGGTGTCGAGCTCGGCGTACCCGGTGTCGAGCGTTACCAGGTCCATGTGCCGCAGCGTCAGGCGACCCTTCACGATCTCGCGCCCGTCCAGGTCGCCGTGCGCCGCAAAGACGCTCTGGCTGGCGTCCAGCTCCTGGCAATTGGATGTGATCGTCAAGACCTGGCCGGGGGCCACAAAGCTCTTATAAGTAACGTTGCGGGCTTCCTTGAGCAGCACAAGCGTAGGCGCGAAGTCCAGCCGCTCGCGCACGAGCCAGGCGGACGCCTGCACCAGTGCCTCGACCATCAGGACCCCGGGCAGCACCGGGAATTTCGGAAAGTGGTCGGCGAGGTACTCCTCCGCCAGCGAAACCGCCTTCTGGGCGACGATCCGGCGGCCGGAGTCCAGCGCCACGATCCGATCGATCAAGACAAACTTCACGCGTCCATCCTGCACTCTAAGCCCGGCGGGCGGTATGGGCCGCCACGCACCGACCGCGCCGGCGGCCAGAACGCCGCCAGCTTACAAGTGGCCGGGATTCTACCGGGAGCCGCCGTCCCGTTCCAGCCGGCGGCGCGCCGCGCCGGGCGCCCGTCAAACCCGGCTGATGTGGTCCGGATGCTCGCGGACGTGCGCTGCGATCCCGTCGGCGTACGCCTGCATCAACTGGCCGATCAGGTCCGGGCTTTCGCCGCGCGCGTCTTCGGCCGGGACGTGCAGCGGGGGGTTCACGATCAGGCGGAAGTAGAAATTCGGGCGCGACACCACGAATGCTTGGCAGATGGTCGCGCCGCACCGCAGGGCCACCTGCAGTGTGCCGGTGAGGAACTCGCGGGTCTGGCCGAAAATCCGCACGGGGCAGGTCTTCAGAGCCAGCCCGCGCACACGACTCACGTCCAGCGCGCTGCCGAGCACGCGGTTTTCCTGGAAGCACCGGTAAATGTCGCGCGGAAAGCTGTCGGCGTAGAGCATCCGCACCGCGGCGTACTCGGGGAACGTCTTGGTGTACTTGTCCTGGACGTAAATGCGCAGGTAGCCCTCGTTCCGGTCGCGGACACCGGCGCAGCGATAGCCCAGCAGCGCCATCAGCAGCCCGGCCACATGGTGGGAGCCATGGTGGCTGAGCATGACATACACGCCGCGGTTGCGGGCCAGCGCCTCGTCCAGGTAGTGCCGGCCGTGAAAACGAATCCGCCGCATGATTTTTTCGCGCGGCAGGCGATCGAAGATCAGGTAGAAGAGGCGGTCGCAGCGCGTGCGGCGGAAGTAGTCGAGGATGATGCGCCGCTCGCGGGTTTTTGGCAGACCTTCGGGGAAGACGCCCTGCAGCTCGCGCCGATAGCGGGCCCGCCGCTTGAAGTTGATGAGATACTCGACCAGTCCGAACCAGCGGCCGAAAAGGTAAAGGCCCTTGAGGCTGAAGACGGCCACCCAGGCCGCAAGGAAGCTGCGAACCACGCTGTACTTGGCGCGCTCGTACCAGGGCACGCGTTTTTCGCCGCGGGCGGCGTCCCGAGGGGGTGCCGCGCGGGTGGGCGCGTTCTCCAGCATCGTTTCAGCGCGCGTCATGACTGCAGGCTCGGCGGCACAATCGGCTATTGTCACGCATTGTGCGGCTTGCCGCTTGGACACGCAATAGGAGCCGAGGTTAGAACGGCGGATCGTCAGGCCGGTGGCGACGGATCGGCCGGATCTGGCCGGCGGGGCGGGGCACTGGCCGAAGGGCCGCGCTTTGCCTGCCAACTGCGGATTTCGAGGCACAGGCGATTCAGGGCCGTCCGGACGTTGCCGATGAAGCGGTCCAACTGGTTCTGCATCTCGCCGCCCGGGTCGTCCAGATCATCCAGCAGCGTTTCGAGTTGCAGGACGAGGCCGGTCAGCCACTCGGTATCCAGCCGGCGGATTTCCTCGACGGCCCGCCGGTAGTTCACTTCGGCGCGGCGATAGGCGTTGTGCTCGGGAGGCAGTTTCGCGGCCAGTTCGTGGAAGCGATGGATGATCCCGGCCAGTTCCTTGATCTTCTGGACCACCGCGCGCTGGCGCTCGCGCATCTCGCGCGAGGCTTCCTCCGAATCGTGCGTGGCGCTGCTGCGCGAGATCTCGTCGCGCAGCCGATCCAGTTCCGGCACCGGTAGCAGCGTCGGCAGCAGCATGTTGATGGCCTGCAGACGCCGGATGACCCAGGCGGCCGTGGCGTCATCGCCGCTGGCGGCCGCCTGGCGGCCCTGTTCGGCGAGTTCCCGGATCTGGCGTCGATAGGTGCCGGCCCGCTTGGACAGGCGGTCATATTGCTCTTCGCAGCGCTGGAGGTCGGCGGCGGGGATGTGCACCGGGAAGCGCTGGCGGAGCAGGCGCATTTTGTCGAGGACGAACTGGGCGCGATTTTCCTCGAATTGCGACAGATAGGCGTCGAAATCGCGTTGCAGTCGGGCGAAGTTGACCAGCAGCTCCTCGCGCGTCGGAAACCGGGGACCCGCGTCGAAGGCGTGCCGGAGCTTGGAGGTCTGCTCGTGGTCGGCGTGTTTTTCCGCCGGCGTGCGGCCCACGCGCAGTGAGGCCTCCCGCTGGGCGATGAAGCTCTGAATCATCGAGCCGAGCACCGGATCGGCGCAGACGTCCGGGTGGTTCAGCGCGCGCGCGGCGATGCTGTGGAGGGACGATTCGTCCACGGCGCCGCTCATGATCTCGGCGCAGAGCTGCTGATAGACGTCCTCGCGGTGCTTGTCGCGATAGGAAATGCCCTGGCCGGGGAGGCCGAACAGGGCCAGCCGCGCCAGCTCGCGCACCGGACCGCGGAAGATTCGCGGGCAGTCCGGGCGCTCGAGTACGTTGAACGGCACGCGCGCGACCGGTGCAAGCCATCCCTGGCGGGACATATTTCGTAAGATCATCCTTGCTAATGGTTTAGGAATTGCCCGTGCGACGAGCGCGGCGACCCGGCGGGCGGGAAGCTCGCCGGTCCGCTGGCATTCGGCCAGGAGCGCTGCGCGCGCGCGAGCGCACAATACCCCCCAGTCGTACGGGGCGCTGCGCGGCGAGTGTGCCTCCGGGCCGTCAGGCATTGCGCCTCCTCTTCTGCCCGCACTGAGGCGACGACTACTGGAGTGTAACACGCGCCGCCGCGCCCGGCCACTCAGGCGACGATTCGCACCGGAACCGACGGCAGCGTGGCGGCGTGTCAGGCGTGCGCGGCCGCGGGCTCGGCGCGCGCGATGACGGCGATGTGGTAGCGCTGGGCGAGGGCGAGCAGCTTCTCGCGCTCGAGAATGATGGTTTTTCCGGCCTCAACCACGACCGCGGCCGCGCGGGCCGCGTGCAGGTTCTCAATGGTGTCCGGGCCGATCGTGGGTACGTCGAAGCGCATGTCCTGGTTGGGCTTCGCGATTTTGACCAGCGTCCAGCCGCCGGCGGGGCACAGTTCCCCGGCTCGCGCGATCAGGCGGTCCGTGCCTTCGATGGCTTCGACGGCGATGATTTCGCGCTCTTTGACGGCCACCGACTGGCCGATGTCGAGCGCCGCGATTTGGCGGGCGAGCGGCCAGGCGAAGTCCGCGTCGTCACACACGGCGCGGGGCGGCGCGCCGGGCGTGAGCACGCCCTCCGGCGCGAGTGCTTCCGGGCAGTACTTCGTGGAGTCGATCAAGGTCAGCCCTCGCCGCTGCATTTCATCCGCGACGGCGGACAGCAGCGAATCGTTGCGCTTGTCGCGGGCGTGAAAGTACCACACGCGTATGCTGGTCAGGTCGGGCAGGTACTGCAACCACTGGAGCCAGCGCGGGCCGGCGAACATGTCGGTCTTGCGCACGCGGCCGACCATGATGACTTCGCGACAGCCGGCCCGCTTGAAGGCGCGAATCCAGCGGCCGAGCTGGACGATGCCGCGCCAGCAGAACACATCCGCCAGGGCGCGCAGGCTCGGGTCGGCGCAACCGCGCAGCGCAACGACGACGACCGGGCGACCGGCCTGCCGCGCACCGCGGGCGACGAGCTTGGGCAGCTCGCCTTCGCCAGCGATCAGGCCAAGTGGTGCGGGCAGTGGCGGCATGAGCTACAGGATACGTCGACCGCTTCGCGGCGCACAGGCGAAGCTAGACTTGCTCGGCCCGCTCGGCGAGCCGGGCCCGCAGCTCCGCGATTTCCTTCTCGAGACGCCGCACGGTGTCGTTCAGCTCGGGCAGGCGCATGATATAGGCGACCTGCCGGCGTTTGTCGCGGATGGGGATGGCCGGGGCGCCGAGCACGGTCTCGCCGTCGGGGATGCTGTTCGTGACGCCGGCCTGGGCGCCGATCGTGGCCCGGTCGCCGATGCGGATGTGCCCGACGACGCCGGCCTGCCCGGCCAGGGTGACGTGCTCACCGACGGTAACGGAGCCGGCGATGCCGACCTGCGCGACCATGAGGCAGTGCGCGCCGACCTGTGTGCCGTGGCCGATGGCGATCAGGTTACTGAATTTGCTGCCGCGGCCGATGCGCGTGCGGCCGAGCGTCGCGCGGTCGATGGCGCAATTGGCGCCGATCTCGACGTCGTCCTCGATCTCGACGTGACCGATCTGCGGGATTTTCACCCAGCGGTCGTGGACCGGCGCATAGCCGAGGCCGTCCTCGCCGATCACCGTGTTCGAGTGGATCGTGACACGGTGGCCCAACACGGTGTCGTCGTACAGCACCACGTTGGGGTAAAGCAGCACATCATCGCCCAGCCGGCAGCGCGGTCCGATGTAGCAGCCGGGGTAGAGAACGACGTTGCGGCCGATCACCACGTGCTCGTCGATCGTCACGCCGGGGTGAATGGTGGCATTCTCGCCGATCTGGGCGGTTGGGTGGATGTTGGCCGCCGCCGTGGGGGCGACCCGGCGGTGTTCGCGGTAGCCGTGCAGCTTGACGATGAGGACGGTGATGGCGGCGTAGGGGTCGTCGACCTGGATGAGGTCGAGTTGGTCGGGGGCCGCGACATCGGGGCGGAGGACGATCGCCGACGCGCGGGTCGTCTGTAACATCTTTTCGTATTTCGGGTTAGAGAGGAAGGACACGTCGCCGCCGGTGGCATCTTCGAGTGTGGCGACGCGCCGGATCCGTGTCTCGGGGTTCCCGCGGAGCGTGGGCTTCATCCCAAACTGTTCCAGCGCGGCGCAGAGTTCTCGGAGTGACGCTTCCATCTTGGCTCCCGGGACACCAAAGACCGGCAACGCTCGGTAAGCGCCGGCATTGTACGGGTGATGCCGCGGTGCGCAAAGTAGGCGGTGCGGCGGGGCCGACGAGCTTTGCGTCTTCGCGGCCAGGCGCTAAGATGCGGGTGATGATCCCGAGGCCATGAACTATGAAGTACGCGATTGTGTTGCCGGACGGGGCGGCGGATGAACCGCTCCCGGAACTTGGCGGACGTACGCCGTTGCAGGTTGCCCGCACTCCGCACATGGATTGGGTGGCGCAGCACGGCCGGCTGGGGCGCTCCGTGACGATACCTAATGGGTTCACCCCTGGGACGGATGTGGCGACGCTCAGCGTCTTTGGATATGACCCGCACGTGTGCTACAGCGGGCGGGCGCCGATCGAAGCTGCGGCTCGGGGGCTCGCAGTCCAGCCCGACGAGATCATTTTCCGGTGCAACTTCGTCAGCGTGCTGGACGGTCGCATGCGGGACTTCACGGCGGGTCACATCGCGCAGGCCGAGGCGGACGCGCTGATCGCCGCGCTGAATGCGGCGGGGGAGCGTGGCGATGCGGCGCTGCATGGATGCGTGTTTCACAGTGGTGTGAGTTACCGAAATCTGATGATCGCCGCGGGGGCGGATGAGCTGCAGGTGCGCTGCACACCGCCACACGACATTCCGAATCAGCCGGCGGCGGATCATTGGCCAACGGGACCCGGGCAAGCCCGGGTGCGTGGGATCATGGCGCGGGCCGGGGAGTTGATTCAAGAGCATGAAGTGAATCGCCGCCGGCGGGCGGCTGGTCGGGACCCGGTGACCGGCATTTGGCTGTGGGGGCAGGGGCGTCCGACGGCGCTGGAGCCATTCGCTAAGCGCTTCGGCGTGCGAGGTGCGGTGATTACCGGGGTGGACATCATCCGCGGCCTAGCCGTGCAGATGGGGATGAAGCTGATTCACGTGCCGGGTGCCACGGGGTACATCGACACGGACTACGCCGGCAAGGGCCGGGCAGCGGTCGTGGCGCTCGACGATTTCGATCTCGTGGTGGTGCACGTCGAAGCGCCGGACGAGGCCGCGCATCAAGGCAGCGCCCAGATGAAGATTGAGGCGCTCGAACGCGTGGACGAGCACGTCGTGGGGCCGCTGCTGGACAAGCTGCGCCGACGGGGCGAATGGCGGATGCTGATTGCCCCGGATCACGTGACGGCTGTGTCGAGCACGGCGCATGGCGCGGCGCCACCGCCGTTCTGCTATGCGGGGCAGGGCGTGGCGCCGGTCGAGGGGCGGCCTTTCTCCGAGGCGGATGCGGCGGCGGGCGGGCTGTTGCTCGATCCCGGTACGCGGCTGATGGACTTGTTCTTCGGGCGTTAGAAAGGCGTATGTGTCTGGCATGCACACGTCGCGGGCCGCGCGGCGCTGCATCAAATGGGCGCAGCGAATTTCTCCCGCGCTTACCGCGGCAAGTTCGTGTGGGCCGATAAGATCGCCTCTTTCAGCGGCAATTCTGCGATGATCTCCCTCCAGCGCCGGTAGCGCTGAAGCGTGCGGCCACTTGGCCGGCGCGGCGGGTCAATGCGCCACGCGGCGCCTTGAACGCAAGGGCGCCGACGACTAGGCTGAGAGATGTTCGGCGGGGTGTGATAACCTCCGCGCGGCCGCGTCGCTGAACACAGGGGCGTCGTTCCGGTCAGGACGAGGGCCCTGTTGCGTCGGCGGCGTCAGGGCCGCCACATCTTTGGGAAAGGAGCGAAACGTGCAACAAAGCGCTGGAAGTGGGCAGCTCATGGAGTGTGCATTGATCCTGGTGGTCGCCGGGCTGGCGGTTCCGGCCGGCGCATTCGTGGGCGATGAAACGGTGGCGGGCGGTTTGCCGGCGTCTTGCGCGTCGCGCCCCGCGGTGGCCGCTGCGCCCCTGGGGCTGGATGACATGCTGATGCCCAGCGCGGAGCCGGCGTTCGCGGCGCAACGCAGCGCGCGAGTCGCGCAGGATTCCGGTGCTGAGTCAATGCCCCCGGCGCCGGCGCTGGCAGAGCGGCTGGCAAGCTGGGACGCGCGCACGCGTGGCAACGCGCTCGTGGAAGTGGAATTGCCGACGGACGCCCCGGTGACGCTGCTGGCGACGGCGCGGACCGCCGAAGCGCTGTGGAATGCCGGTGACTATGACGAAGCCATCGCACTGGTGGCGCAGCTCGAAGCGGCGGGCGTCGGCGTGGCACTGGGGGTGGGATGGAAAGAGCCGCTGGACGTCGGTGGCGGGCGCGACTGGGCGGACGTGCGGATCGGGACGCGCACGGGTGGCAGTTTGACTGAGCTCGACTACGACGTCGACAGTGGCGCGCTGTTTGCCGTTGTGCGCTGGACGACCGATCGCGGCTGGGCGTTGTACCGGTCCACGACCGACGGCGCGAGCTGGGCGGAAACGTATTGGTGGTACGCGGGTCCGAGTGCGCAGGCCGTGGATGTCAGCATGGCCGTGGTCGCCGGATACGTCTATGTCGGTTACGTCGCCTCGGACTTCGCGGACGAACTGCGGCTGCGCCGCTGCTTCGCCGCGACGGGGCTCCCCGACACCGTGTACAGCTTCCAGGTTCCGTTGGACGCCAGCCCGTCCACGTTCACCGAAGTCGCGGTTGAGTCCAACGTGGACTCGTTCGACAACCGCATCTATTGCGCCGGTCGCCAAGCCACCGGCGCGCTCCGTTGGGCGTGGGCCGAGGGGGCCGACGGACTGCCGCCGTTTGACGAGCAGTCTCCCTCCGGCGTAAACGCTGCCGGCGGACTCGACATGCACTGGAATTTCAGCTACACGACCTGGTTCCTCATGCTCTCGTACGTTGGGGACGACGGTCGCGTCCATGTGTTGCGCAGAGCGCAGTCCGCGACCTCATGGGAGGACCTCGTGGTGGACAATACGTTCACCGGGTCGCACATGCGCACGTCCATCTCCGCCTGGGATGATGTCGTGATCTGCGCGTATGAGGAAGTGTACGCTAACGGGCAGGGCATCATTTACCGCATCAGCTACAACGCCGGTAATACATGGAACTTTGGCGACCTCGCGGTGCCCGGTGTGGGTGAGGCCGCGTATCAGATGGTGGATGTCACGGCCCGCGGCGGGCGCGGTACGGCCGTCGTGTATACGCATGAGACTGGTGAACCGGACGACGTGCTGGTGCGATACCGGCGCGGCTTCGCGCCGGGTCTGTGGATCCCCGCGCAACGGATCAACGACAACGACGTTGCGACCGGCAGTTGGACGGCGTTGAACTGGACGCCGCCCGAGTCCGCTATCGCGAGCGAGTTGAGCTACGGCTTGGTGTACTTCTTCGGGAGCACGCCGTACTTCCATCGGTTCCAGCGGCTGCCGGGCGACATGAATTGTGACGGCGTGCTGAACTTCGGCGACATCAACCCGTTCGTGCTGGCGCTGAGCAACCCGGCCGCCTACGAAGCCGCGTTCCCCGACTGCGATCTGGACAACGCCGATTGCAATGGTGACGGCGCCGTGAACTTCGGCGACATCAACCCGTTTGTGACGCTGATGACGACCGGCGGCTAGTGCCGGGGAGCATTGGTAAAGCCGGTCAGGGTCGAGTCCGTGGACTTGGCGCTGGCCGGCGTTTTTTTGCGCCCGGTCCGCCGGCCGACAAAATCCGACAAGGGGCGGGCCAGTTTTTTTTTGACAGCCTCCGACATGTGTAGTAGACTTATCCTACGACAGGTGTAGGAGGCTTGGTGCGGCGAATCTGCGATGACGGCACGCGAATACGAGTTGGGAACGGCTGAACTCGAGGTCCTCAAGGTCCTGTGGGACGAGGGCCCGGGCAGCGTGCGCGATGTGCTGGAGACGCTGCACGCCCGCTCGCGGATGGTGGCCTATACGACCGTGCAGACCATGTTGACGCGTCTGGCACAAAAAGGCTTCGTGCGGGCCGACAAGTCCGGGGCGGCGTTCGTGTATCGCGCCACGATCACGCGGGCTGAGATCAGCCAATCGCGCCTGCGCCAACTCCTGGACCAGTTGTATGACGGGGCGGCGGGCCAACTGGTGCTGCAACTGCTCAAGACCGAGCGGCTGAAGCCCGGTGAGATCGAGGAATTGCAGAAGCTGATCGAGCGCCTCGACGCCAAGCGGAAGTAGACGCGCTCCCGGAGCGGAGCGCGGACGGCGGTTCCCTCCGTGGAGGTCCACCATGGCGTGGATCGATTTCCTGGCAGCGCAGCTCTGGCAGCACGTCTGGGCCGTGATTCCCCTGGCCCTGATTGCCGCCGCCGCGTGTCGCCTGTCACGGTGCGGGCCGGTGACTCGGCACGGCCTGTGGGTGGTTGTGCTGCTGTGGTTCATCCTGCCGCCGCTGCTGCCCAAGGCGCCGTCCGCGGGCTGGCTGCGGGGGATCGAAGCGGATCTCGCGGCGGAAGCGCGACCAGAACCGTCCGCGTCGAAGGAAGGGGCTGCGCAAGCGAATGACATATCGGTGACGGCGCCAAAAGCGCCGGCCTCATACATCCTTCTTCGCCGGCCCGCGCGCACGATCCCGCCGCAGGCCAGTAATGGCGCGCAGTGCGCGCGGGCGGCCGTTCCGCACCAAGAGCACCCGGCGGATCGGGCGCTGGTGAACGCCAGCGAGCGTCTGCGCCCTCTGTCCGTTGAGCCGGATGCGACCCTGGAGATCGGTCGCGACGGCGTTGCCATAGACCCCTTCGAGTTGGCTGCTGACGCTGCCGCGCCGCCACGCGCATTGAACACGGACGGCGCGGCCTCCGTGACCGGCACCACGCCACCGACCGACCGACACAGCGCGATCGCGACGCGCTCTGTCCGCCCGCGGACTGGTGGCTGGTCCCAGCCGGCGACCGCACCGCCCGTGCGATCGCCCGTCGGGCGCCCCGCCGAAACGCAGGGCGTCACAGCCGCCGAGCCGCAGTCGCTGCGCGATAGCACGGTCGCCGTGCCGGCGCTGCAGCCGTGGCAAGTGTGGTGGCGCTCGTGGGTGGCGGCGGCGCTGGTCGTGCGGGCGACGCTGGCCCGGTTGCCGGCGATTCCCGCCGGCGTGTGGCTGGCGGGCGCGGCGCTGGTGCTGTGCTGGAACATGCTCGGAGTCGCGGTGTTCTGGCGGCGGATGCGTCGCAGTGTGCGGCCGCCGGCCTGGGTGGTGTCCGAGGTCCGCTGGGTTGCACGGCGTCTGAAGCTGCGCCAAGTCCCGACGATCCGCATGGTCCACGCGCGCATCCCGCCGCTGGTGTGGTGCGGCTGGCAGCCCGTGCTGGTTCTGCCCGTCGAACTGTGGCGCACGCTCGATTCGATCGGACGCTGTGCGATTCTGTGTCACGAGTTGGCGCATCTGCGTCGTCGGGATCACTGGGTCCGGCGGCTGGACATGCTCGTGGCGCTGTTGTTCTGGTGGCATCCGGTAGCGTGGTGGACGCGCCGGCGTGTCGAGGACGAGGCGGACACCTGCTGTGATGCGTGGGTCACCTGGTTGATGCCGCGTGAGCGGCGCGCCTACGCGGAGGCGCTGCTCAAAACGCGGGTGTTCATTGAGAAGACCAAACGGGCGACGCCCGTCCTGGGTGCCGCCGTGACGACGTCGGGCGCCAAGCGCCTGGCGAGGAGAGTTACCATGGTCATGACACAGAGTGTGCGGCCACGTCATTCCGTTTCGGGGTTCATGCTGGCAGTGGTGGTGGTAGGGCTGGGCTGGATGCTGACGCCGGCCGTATCGGTTGCACAACAGGCGACCGCGGTGGCTCCGGCCGCCGCGGCCGATGCGCCGGACGTGGCGGTCCTCGTGGCAAGCCCGCCGCCACCGGATAGGGCCGCGCCGGCCGCGCCGGCCGCGCCGGCCGTGCCGCTTTTCACGCCACCGGCGCGCGAGGCGCCCGCGGCGCCGTGGGTGGCGGTTGGCGGAACGTCGAGTAGCGAAGGAGCCGCGGACCCCGTCACGCGAGCGTACAAGCTGGCGCCGGGCAAGCTCGAAGCGCTGGCCGACCTGCTGGCGCGCGAGGACGTGCCGCTGAAGATCCGGCGACAGGCGGATGCGATCGAGGTGATCGCGCCAGCACGCGACCAGGAAGCATTCGCGGCGTTCGTCCGCGCGATTGACGCGCAGGAGGAAACGAAGGAATGGCGCGCGTATCCGCTGCCGGCGGGCAAGCGCGCGGCGCTGTACGCGCTGATGGCGCGACAAGATGTGCCCATCATGGTGAGCGAGGACGACGATGTGCTGCGGGCCGAGGTGACGCCGACGCAGGACGCGATTCTGCGGGATTTCTTGGCACTGATCAACCCGGAAGGCGCGACGCCACTTCCGCCGCGCGCGACATCCCGCGGTGGTCGGCAGCGCCGCACTGGTCTGGCGATTCCGGCGCCGGCGCCAACTCCGACACCGATGCGGTTCGGTGTGCCAGTGCCGACTCCGCCTGTGCCGCCGGTGGCTCCGACGCCCCCTGTTCCGTTGGTGGCTCCGACGCCCCCGCCGACACCGCCGCCGGCTCGGCCGAGTCGTCCGGAGGGGTTCGCGCGGGCGCGCGCCGAAGCGCGGCAGGCGTACGCCGAGCAGCTCCGTGCGCGTCAGGAACAGAAGCGCGAGCAGGCGGAGGCGAAGGCAGGGCGGCTGCGCCAGAAAGCGGCCGAAGTGCTGGAACAGGCGGCGCAGCTCGAAGCGCAGATTGAGAAGCTTCAGGCGGAGATCGAGCGTTTGTCCGACAGCGCCGGTGAGGGCCCCGACAATGCGGCGCGGGAGCGACAGCTCAGGGCGCAGGCCCGCGAGCTGGAGCGCAACGCGCGGCAGCTCGAACGGCAAATGGAGCGGCTGAATACGCTCTCCGAAGACCTGGAAGAACAGGCGGACGAGGAGGACGCGCGCGTCGATGAACTCAACGCCCGGATCGAGGAGTTCGAGGCACAGCTCGAGGAGATGGAAGACGAGCTCGACGAGGGCGCCGACGAGGAAGCGGACGACACCAGCGTGAGTGTGTGGGGCGCCGCTGACGCGGTCGTGCTGTCCGACCTGGCGCCCGCGTTTGCCGACCTGGCCGCCACGTATGGCAGCGAGAAGTTCTGGCAGGACGCATATCCGTTCAATGCACTGAAGGAAACATACTCCATCGGCACGCCGGGACTGCCGCTGGTCGTGCAGCCGCAGGTGAACATCGCGCTGCAGAAGGCGCTGGCGGGCGTGCGTTCGGCGGCCGGTGGGATGCGCACCACGGTGCGGGACGAGGTACGGCAGAGCCTGCGGACAGCGTTTGAGAATGCGGGCCGCGTGGTCGATCTGGCCGACCGCGATCTCGAGCAACTGGCGGAGCAGATCAGCGCGCTGGTAGATGCGAAAATCAGCGCGGCGATCGAACGCGCGCTGGCGGGCGTGGAACTCCGCGTGAGCGTGAGTGGACTGCCGTGCCAGGTGACGGCTGAAGCGGTGACGAGCGGTTGCCGGGCGGCGGGGACACATGCGGCCAGCGAGGCCGAGGAGCGGGAACCGTTGCCCTGACCGCTGGGATGGCGCGCCAATCCGAACCTGAGTGAATTGGGCCGTGGACCGGACGGTTCTGCGTCCGCGCGAACACTGAGTGATAGGCAGAGCCTGGACGAGGATCACCATGTTCCCTGGGATGCTGCGCGCGTCGCTAGGGTTGCTGACGCTGTTGACGCTGGTGCCGGCGGTTGGACGCGCCGACGGGCCGGGCGCGGGCGATGCGAGCGAGTTACGCGACTACTACAGCGCGAATGGGTTGCTGAATCGTGGCCTGACTGAGCTTGCCGCCGTGGAGTATCGCAAGTTTTTGGACGAGCATGGCGACCATGCGAAGGCGCCGGTGGCGCGGTACGGGCTGGCGGTGTGCTTGTGCCGGATGGAGCAGCCGGTGGCGGCGGCGCGGGAGCTGGTGCCGCTGGTGGCGCTGCGTGATTTCGAATTCGCGGGCGAGGCGGCCGTGCTGCTCGGCCAGTGCCGGCTGGCCGGCGGCGAATTCGACGCGGCGGCGCGGGTACTCGATGAAATGCTGACGGCGCGGCCGAGTCATGCGCTGGCGGCCGACGCGCTGGCGCTGCTGGTGGAGGCGTTGTATCGCGCCGACAAGTTCCAGGCGGTGGAGCAGAAAGCGGCCGTGTTCATCGAGCGTTGGCCGACGCATGCGGCGCACGAGCGCGTCATGCTGTTTCGGGCGCTGGCGCTGATGGGGCGGAGCGAGTGGGCGTCGGCGGCTGAGCGGCTTACGGAATTGCTGCGCGCCGCGCCGGCGGGACCGCTGGCCGAGCAGGCGGAACTGCGGCTGGCACAATGCCATGAACGGCGTGGCGCAGACGACGAGGCGGGGCGGGCCTATCAAGTCGTGCTGCAGCGCGAGAAGGGGCAGTATGCGCCGGATGCGCACCTTGCGCTGGCCGGGATCGCGCTGCGCAAGAACAGCCCGCGGGACGCCGTGCCGCTGCTGGAGCGCCTGCTCAAGGACGTGCCGGAGAGTCCGCTGCGCTGTGCGGCCGTCATCCTGCGAGCGCGGGCCGCACTGGCGTTGGAGCAGCCACAAGACGCACTGGCGGTGCTGAAGGACGTTGGGGCGCGCTGCGCAGAGTCCGCTGACCAGGTGGCGTACTGGCTGGCCAAGGCGGAGCTGCGCTCGGGTGCGGCGGCTGCTGCGGCGCAGCGGTTGGCGGAGGCGCTGGAGAAGCATCCGCAGAGCCCACTCGTCGCGGAGATGCGGTACGACCGGGCCGCGGCACTGGCGCAGCTGGGCGACGATGCGGCGGCCGCCCGCGCGATCGAGGAGTTCCTCGCACAACACGCGCAACATGGGTTGACGCCCGAAGCACTGTACTTGCTCGCGACGCTGGAGTGCCGGCAAGAGCGCTACGCGCCGAGTGCCGCGTTGGCGCGGTCGCTGCTGGAGCGTTTTCCGAAGCATCCGCGAACTGCCGCTGCGGAGTTTCTCGTAGCGGAAAGCCTGCTGCTTGGCAAACACGATGCGGAGGCCGCGACGGCGTACCAGCGATTTCTGGAAGGGCATCCAGATGATCCGCAGGCGCCAGCGGCGACGTTCCGGCTGGGCACCGTGCTGTATCGGCTGGGGCGCTTCGAGGACGCCGTGGCACCGCTGACGCGCGCGGCAGAGCAAATCGGACAGCATCCGGAGTTTCGCGACAGCCTGCTGCTGCTCGGCGACGGTTGTCTGCAACGCGGCGAGTGGAAGACCGCGGAGACGTGGCTCGCGAAATACCTGGCGACGCCGGACGCACCGGCGGCAGATGAGGCGCTGCTCAAGCTGGGCCTGGCGCGTGCGCGGCAGGGGTCGTCGGAGGCGGCGCTGGGGACGTTCGACGAACTGCTGGCGAAGCACACGGAGAGCGGGTACCGGGTGCAGGCCCTGTTCGAGCGCGGGCAGGCGTTGCTGGCGCTGGGACGCGCGGACGAGGCAGCGACGGCATTCGAGCGCGTGCTGGCCGACGACGCGGCCGGCGATTTCAAGCCCTATGCGCTGTCGCACTTGGGCGCGATCGCGTTGCAGCGGAAGGACTTCACGGCGGCGGCGGAACGTTTCGCGGGTGCGGCTGGCAGAGCACCGAACGATGACGCCGCCGCCGCCGCACTGCTGCAGCAGGGGCAGGCGCTGTTGGCGGCCGAGCAGTACGCGGACGCGGAGGCGGCGCTGGCGGCGGTTGTACAGCGCTTCCCCGCGAACGACCGGGTGGGCGTGGCCCGCGCGCAGCTCGCCCTGGCGCTGGCGCGCCAGGACAAGCCGGCCGCGGCGTTGAGGCTGATCGAGCAGGTGGAGCAGAGCGGTGGGGCATCGGACGAGTCATTAAAAAGTGGTCTGCAATATGAGAAAGCCTGGTGCCAGCGCAAGCTGGGGCAGACGGATGCGGCGGCGATGACGTACCGGGCGCTGCTGAAGGACGGTGGTGGGTCACAGCGGGTCTATGCGGCGTTGGAATTGGCCGAATTGCTCGCGGGGCAGGGGCAATGTGAGGAGGCGTTGAAGCTGCTGCAGCCGGTGCGGGCGACGGCGAGTGATTTCGGTGCGCTAAATGCGGATGCGCAGGCGCGGGCCCTGTACCGGATCGGCACGTGTGCGTTTGAAGCCGGCCGCAATGAGGAGGTGCTCGCGGCATTGGAGGAGATGCTGAAGGGCGCACCGCAGCATGCCTTGGCCGGCTCGGCGGAGTTCTTCTGCGGAGAGGTCTGCTTCAAGCTCAATCGGCTTCCAGCGGCAGTCGAGCACCTGACGCGCGTCGTAGAGGGGCACCAGAAGGACGACGTGTACGGGCCGAGCCTGCTGCGCCTGGGGGAATGCCTGGCAGGCCTGCAGCGTTGGCAGCGCAGCGAAGAAGTCTTCACTCAACACTTGCGCGAGTTCCCCGCGGATTCGCAGTGGTACCAGGCGCAGTTTGGCGTGGCATGGGCGCGGGAGAACCTCGGCCGGCATGACGAGGCGCTCGCGGCGTACCGCCCGATCGTCGAGCGGCACAAGGGGCCGACCGCGGCCCGTGCGCAATTTCAGATCGGCGAATGTCTGTACGCGCAGAAGAAGTTCCAGGAGGCCGTCACGGAATTCCTGAAGGTGGACATTCTCTATGGCTATGCCGAGTGGAGCGCGGCCGCGTTGTACGAGGCCGGGCGCTGCCTGGAGGAATTGGGGCAAGTCGCGACAGCCCGCCAGCAGTTCACGGCCGTCCGTGAGAAATACGGTGCGACGCGCTGGGCCGAACTGGCGGCGCAGCGCCTGGCCGCGAGTACGCCGACGGGTTTACCGGGCCGCGGCCGTTGATGCCTTGCGCGGCCGCAAGACAGTGGAGTCGTCATGTTGAGCCTGCTGAGTTTTGCATTGTTGGCCCAGGCGCCAGCCGCCGGCACGGGTGGGGCCACGATCGAGTCGATGTGGGACTTCGTCGTCAAGGGCGGCGTGCTGATGATCCCGATCGGCCTGTGCTCGCTGCTGGCGCTGGCGATCATCGTCGAGCGGGCCATGAGCCTGCGCCGCCGCAACATCATTCCGCCAGGCTTTCGGGCGGGGGTGGCGGCAGCATTCGGGCCGCATCGGAACGTGGCTGGTGCGCTGGAGTATTGCCGGTGTGCGAACGCGCCGGTGGGCGACATTGTCGCGGCGGCGCTCGCGCGCCTGCATGAGCCGATGGAGCTGCTCGAACGGCACATCGAGCAGGCGGGTGAGCGCGCGGTGGCGAAGCTGCGGAAGTACCTGCGGGCACTGACCGTGATTGCGTCGATCGCGCCGCTGCTGGGACTGCTCGGGACGATCTTCGGCATGATTACGGCGTTTCAGACGGTGGCGGCAGCGGCCGAGGCGCTGGGGCGCACCGAGCTGCTGGCGCAGGGGATTTACGAAGCGCTGATCACGACGGCGGCGGGGTTGATTGTCGCCATCCCGGTGATTGTTGCGTACCACGCGCTGGCGGCGAAGATCGATCGGCTGATCGGCGAGATCGATGCGCTGACCATCGAGTTCATCGAGGGCACAGTGCTGACTGGCGGCAGCGCGGTCGAGTCGCGGCCGAGTCTGCGGGTCGAGCCGGCGGCCGATGTGCAGGAGACTGAAGCGCTCCCGGCTGGCGCCTTGTGAGGTTGGCATGTTGATTCGATCCGCGGAAGCGAACGGGGGGCCGGCGCTCGACATGATGCCCATGATCGACATGGTCTTCAACCTGCTCATTTTCTTCCTTGTGGCGACGACGTTTCACCAGGTCGAGCGCGAGATGCAGATCGCGCTGCCGATCGCGCAAGCCGGCGGGCCGGTCAGTGCCGTGCTGCGCGAGCTGGTGATCAACGTGGACCAGGAGGGGACGATCTTCGTGGCGGGCCGGCGGACGAGCGCGGAGGACCTGCACACGGTTGTGAAGGACGCCGTCGCGGCGAATCGCGAGCAGAAGGTCACGGTGCGTGGAGATCGGCACGCGGCGTATGGGCGCGTGGTCGCGGTGCTGGACATCTGCAAGCAGGCGGGGATTCAAGAGCCATACCTTGATACGGTTCTGGAATAGGACGCGGAGGAGCGTGGGAGCGGGCGCGGACGGCCCGGCGCATGTCGGGCCGCGCGGCGGGTCGTCCGCGGGGGTGCTGATCGGCGGCGGAGTCGTGGTGCTGATCGCCATCGCAGCCGGGGCGTGGTGGCTGGCGCGGCCGACGACGCGGGCCTTCTATTCCGATGGCGTTACGATTCGTGAGACGGTACGGGGTGCGACAAAGCGCGACGTGCTCTGGCAACCGCCGATGAAGCTAGCGGCGGTGATCAACACGACCGCCGAAGACTATGAGCCGCGCCTGAGCTGGGACGAGAACACGCTGTATCTCGTGCGCGGCAAGCCGGGCGAGAACGCGGACATCTACATCGCGACGCGGACGCCCGGTGGTTTCGGCGAGCCGACACGGCTGGACGGCGTCTGCAGCGAGTACGACGATCTCGGGCCGGAGCCATCGCGAGATGGGCGGGCACTGTACTTCTACAGCAATCGACCGGGCGGGAGCGGTGGATACGACATCTGGGTGACGCGGTGTGTCGATGGAGCGTGGCAGTCGCCGACGAACCTGGGTCCGCGGGTCAACAGTGAATACAACGACTATGGGCCGGCCCTGACGCCCGACGGCGCGACGTTGTACTTCGCGTCGAACCGACCCGATCCGCGCGATACGCGCCAGCCGGATCCGGATGCCTGGCCGGCGACGGTGCGCGAGGACCTGTATCGCCGGACGTACGATCTCTATAGCTGCCCGATGACGGATGCCGGGCCGGGGCCGGCGATGGCGCTCAATAGGCTGAACACGCCGTTCAACGAAGGCGCGCCGTGCGTGGCGCCGGGCGGGGATTTCGTGTATTTCGCGTCGGATCGGCCGGGTGGGCGCGGGGGGTTTGACCTGTACCGCGCGCGGCTCGTGGGTGGGGTGTTAAGGGCGCCGGAGAATCTGGGTCCGGCGCTCAACACGGCGGCGAATGAGCTTGATCCCGGGCTGGCGGCGCTGGGTTTTGGCTTGTACTTCAGTTCGGACCGACCGCCGCAGCGCGTCGAACCCGCGCGCCCTAATGCGTACGACTTGTACTATTCCGCGTCGCGCGATGTATTTGTGGAGACGGAGACGACGCCGGCACGCGGGATCGACTGGGCGGCCCTCTGGAGTGCGATCGGACCGAACCTGCTGTGGGCGCTGCTCGCCCTGCTGCTCCTGCTGTTGCCATTGGCGCTCTGGCGCGATGCGCGGCGGCGCCGGGTGAGCCTGCTCACGCGTTGCCTGTTGGCGTCGCTGGCGGTGCACGCGGGTCTGCTGCTGGCGCTGAGTTTCTGGCAGGTGACCGCGGCCGTGGTGGACGTGGTTCGTGGGCGCGGCGCGATTCGGGTGGCGTTGTCGCCGGTAGGGGGTGATTCCCTGGCGGAGCAGATTCGCGGGGCGCTTACCGATCTGACGATGCCACAGTTCGCCGCTGCGGCGGAGCGACCGGCGGAGCCCGGGATTATTGTCACGCCGTCATATGACCCGGCGCAACTGGACACGGCGCGGAGCGCGGTCACATTCATGCCGCAGCCGAATGAGATCCGGGATGTGCGCATGGCGTCCACGGACACCGTACCGGTGTCCGTGCCACGCGCTGCGCCGCAGACGCCGGCGGCCAGATCTCTGGACGTGGCGTTGCCGGGCGACGTGTCGGTCGAGCATGCCGCCGAGCCGGCGATCGACGTTCGTGCGGCACCGGTGGACAACGACCAGCTCCAGGACGGGCCGCCGCTGGCAGTTTCGCCGGTCGATTCGGCGGTGCAGCTTGCCGTGCCGAGCGCCCACGTCTCGGAGCAGACCAGTCTCCCGATTACCCCGAGCAGTGTTCGGGATACCGGTGTTGAAGTTGCGATTCGGCCACTTGCCATGCCGCCGCCGCCACCTGCAATGACGGCGCTGGACGGGCTACGTGTTCCGGACATTGCTGACGCAGGCACCGGGGTGCGCATTGCGGACCGTGAACCGCAGCTCCGCACGCCGGCAGTCACTGCGGTACCCACGGCCTCGCGTGCGCCGCCGGTCGTGGACTTGTCGACGCTCGTGCCGCCGAGCGTGGCCGTTGCCACGACGCAGCCGCCGCGAAGCACGGCGCAGGACACGCGCCTGGCTGCTGATTTGTCGAGCTTGCCGGCCGTGTCCACAACAACACGGTTGATAACCCCGGCTGAATTGCCGCGCCTGCCCGCGGGTGTTGCCGCCGTGCCTGCCTTGCGGCTGCCGGACGAGGTTGCAGCGCCGGCCAGCGCGGGTGAGTCGGCGGCGTCGGCGATCGACGCAGCGCTAACCTGGCTTGCGGCGCACCAGAGTCCCGACGGACACTGGGATGGGGCCTCGTTCGACGCGGAGTGCGGCGGCTGCAGCGGTATGACCGCGCACCCGATGAACGTCACGCTCACGGGTTTGAGCACGCTGGCGTTTCTCGGCGCGGGGCACACGCACCTCAGCGACGGTCCGCACCGGGACACTGTGCAGCATGCCGTCGCGTGGCTGCGGGCGGGGCAGCGACCCGATGGCGACCTGCGCGGTTCGGAGACCATGTACAGTCACGCCATCGCGACGATGGCGCTGGCCGAAGCCCTGGCTGCTACGGGCGACGGGGAGCTGAAGGACGTAGTCGGCCGCGCGATGCAAGTCATCATCCACACGCCCGCGCTGCGCACCGCTCCTGCCGCGTCCGACCAGGCCGCAGGTGATACCGCCATCATCGGCTGGCAGGTTATGGCCTTGCACAGCGCGCAACTCGCGGGGCTAGACGTGCCGCCGGAGCCGTTGGCGCTCGCCCGGCGTTGGCTGGCGCGCGTCGAGGATGCGACGACACCGGGCGTATATGCGTTTCAACCTGGCTATCCGCCGTCGCCGGAGATGACAGCCGAGGGGCTTTTCATTCAGCTTGCGCTGGGCACGCCGCGGGATGATCCGCGGACGCGCGGCGCGCTGGCGTTTCTGCGGGACTATCCGCCGACGTGGGAGCCGGAGCCGAACGCTTACTACTGGCATTTCGCGACGCTGGCTCTGTTTCACGTGCAGGGCGAGCCGTGGGTGCGCTGGCACGAGGCGCTGACGGCGGAGCTGCTGCGTCACCAGGAGCGCCGCGGCAAGCCGGCGGGGAGCTGGCCGCCGGACGGGAAACAGGCGGCGGTGGGAGGGCGGGTGTACCAGACGGCGTTATGCACGCTGCTGCTGGAAGCGAGCGGAACGCTCTTGCCGATGCTAGCGGCGGGGCGCGCGGACGACTCGAGCGGTGGTTTGCGCGGGCGCGTGACCAGCGCGGCGACGGGCGCGCCGCTGGCCGGGGCACTGGTGCGGGCGGACCTGGCGGACGGCATTCCGGTGGCGGCGTACACGGGCCCGGACGGCCGGTACGAGCTGTTTTTCCCGGAGATGCCGGCGCACTTCGCGCTGACGGCGTCGCATCCCGAGGCGCTGCCGAAGACGGAGAATGTGGCGTCGGCGGCGCTGCGGGCCGGCGACATGGTGCTCGATTTCGCGCTGGAGCCGCGGGCCCGCGACCGGATCGTGCTTGAGCCGGTGCCGGACGTGCATCACCTGGGAAATGACCTGTTCGAGGGGCGCATCAACAGCCAGTTCCAGAAGCCGAGCGAAGGGCGGCGCTTTGAAGTGACCTTCGAGATTCCCGGCGACGCGGCACTGCGCCGCGCCCGGCTGACGATGATGACGCGCGGCGTGCAGTGTGCGCATCCGATCCGGATCAACGGCACCGAGGTGGCGCGGCTTGGCAACTCACCGGCGAATGGCAGCTTCGGACGGTTTGCCGCGGTTTTCGACGCGGCCGTGCTCCATGTCGGCGTGAATACGTTGGAGCTGCGCAGCACAACTTGTGCCGGCGATCTCGACGACTTTGAGTTCGTGAACGTGCAGATCCAGCTTGAACCGTAGGTGCGGCATCGGCGTGTAGGGGGGCGCCTCCGGCGCGCCACGCTGCGTACCGCTTCGGTTCCTGGAGCGCGGACCGCCGTGCGTGGCGGAAACGCGCAGTTCTTGCGCGTTTTCTCCAGGGGCCCCGCCATTTATACTTATAGGATCACTGGGTGGCGCGCGGCAACGGAGGCTGCGCGGCGCCAAGGCATGTCGTGCGCGTGCCACGCGTCGTCTTGCAGCGCTAGTCGGCAGGGTGTTGATAGCGCTCGAGTTGTCGGCGCTGGTGTCGAGTGAGGTGTGATCATGGAGCCCGATGGCAACATTCGGACTCACGCGCCCCCGGAATGCGCAAGCCGGTCCGCGACCCACGGCATGGAACCGTCGGGTCCGGGCGCGAGCTGGCAGCCGAGCGTGGAGCAGCTCCTCGCACTCGTGCCGCATCCCGTCTTCTGGAAAGACCGCGACGGCGTTTACCGCGGCTGCAACGACGCGTTTGCACGCGACGCCGGGCTACGCTGCGCCGCCGAGGTGGTCGGGAAGACCGACTTCGACCTGTGGCGGCCGCGGGTCGTGGCGGAGGGGTACCGGGCCGAAGATCGGGCGGTCATGGAAAGTCGCCAGCCACGCCGGGGGATCGTCGAGCGGCTGCAGCGGGTGGACGGGACCGAGCTGTGGGTCGAGACGACGAGAGTGCCGCTGCTAGATCCGGACGGGCAGCCCGGCGGCGTGCTCGGCTTCTACGAGGACATCACCGCGCGGAAGCAGGCCGAGGAGGCAGCCCAACAGGAACGGTATTTCTCGGAGTCGGCGCTGGAGGCCATGCCCGGTGTGTTCTTCGTGTTCGACGCGCAGGGCCGGATGTTGAAGTGGAACCGGAAGCTGGAGACGCTGACCGGGTACACGGCGGAAGAGATCGCCGAGCGCACAATCCTCGACCTACTGCATCCGGACTGCCGCGAACTGGTTACCCAGCGCGTGCAGGACGTCTTTTCGCAGGGTTGGGCGGTGGCGGAAGTGGTGGTCGTGTCCAAGGACGGATACGCCACCCCCTACTACTGCCACAGCCTGCGCACGATCCGGGACGGCCGGCCGTGCGTGATGGGCATGGGGATTGACATCTCCGAGCGCAAGCGGGGGGAGGATCTCGTTCAGGGCCTCAATCGGCTGAAGGAGGATTTGCTTGGTGAGGGCGACCTGAGTGCGAAGTTGCGGCATGTCACGGACGGCGTCGTCCGGCTCTTCGATGCCGACTTCGCGCGCATCTGGTTGAGTTTGCCCGGCGATCGATGCGCCACCGACTGTGTTCATGCCGGTGTTGCCGAGGGGCCGCACGTGTGCCGGCGGCGGGAGCGTTGTCTGCACCTGGTCGCGAGTTCCGGACGCTACACGCACCTGGATGGCGCGATGCATCGACGCGTTCCGTTTGGCTGTTACAAGATCGGCCGGATCGCGTCCGGCGACGAGCCGTCGTTCCTCACCAACACGGTGGCGGAAGACCCGCGGGTTCATGATCGCGAGTGGGCCAGGCAGCTTGGGCTGGCGTCGTTCGCGGGCTACCGCCTGCTGTCGGCCGACCAGGAGCCGATCGGCGTGCTGGCGCTGTTCTCCCGTCATCCGCTCAGCGCGGAAGATGACCGCCTGCTCGCCTCGGTGGCCGCGACGGCCTCGCAAGTCATCCTGGCTGCCCAGATCCAGGAGTCGTTGCGGGCCAGCGAGGAGCGCTGGCAGTTCGCGCTCGAGGGGGCCGGCGACGGCGTGTGGGACTGGAACCCACAGACCGGCGCGATCATCTGCTCCCGGCAGTGGAAGGCGATGTTGGGTTATGCCGAGCACGAGATCAACGTGACGATGGCGTGGTGGGAGCAGGCCCTGCACCCGGACGACCGGGCGCGAGCCCTGGCCGACCTGCACAGGCACCTGTCCGGGCAGGCCACGACGTACATGAGCGAATACCGGATGCGCTGCAAGGACGGCAGTTGGAAGTGGATCCTGGACCGGGGCAAGGTGGTGAGCTACACGCCGGAGGGCCAGCCCCTGCGCGTCGTCGGCACGCACACCGACCTGACCGAGCGAAAGCGCGTCGAGGAAGCGCTGCAGCTGAACGAGTCGCGGCTGGAAGCGCTGCTCGAACTGAACCAGAAGACGGACGCCACGCTGGCGGACATTGCCGAATTCGCGATGGAACAGGCGGTGCGGCTCACGCGCAGCCGCCTGGGCTACATCGCCTTCGTCAACGAGGACGAAAGCGTCCTCACCATGTTCGCGTGGTCCAAGACCGCCATGGCGGAGTGCGCGGTCCAGAACCGGCCGGTCGAATACCCGCTCCAGACGACCGGGCTGTGGGGTGAAGCCGTGCGCCAGCGCCGCTCCATCATCACCAACAACTACGCGGCCCCCAGCCCGTGGAAGAAGGGTACGCCGGCGGGGCACGTGACCCTGCGCCGGCACATGAACGTACCGGTCTTCGACGGGGAGCGCATCGTCATCGTAGCCGGGGTGGGCAACAAGGACACGGACTACGACGAATCCGACGTGCGGCAACTGACGCTGCTGATGAGCGGCATGTGGCGCAGCGTACAGCGCACGCGGGCGGAGGAGGAGTCGCGCGCCAGCGAAGCGCGGTTCCGTTCGCTGTACGCCAGCATGGCGGAGGGCGTGGCCCTGCACGAATTGGTTCGCAACGAGCACGGGATTCCGGTTGACTACCGCTTGCTCGAAGTGAACCCGCGCTACGAGCAGGTCACCGGGCTTTCGGCTGAGCGCGTGGTCGGAAAGCTGGCGCGGGAAGCCTACGGGACGCCGGAGCCGCCGTACCTGCGCGAGTTCGCGGGCGCGGTCGAGGCGCGCCAGCCGGCCGGTCTCGAGACGTATTTCGCGTCGCTGGCGAGGCACTTTGCGATTTCCATCGCGCCCCTCGAGGGGGATCGTTTTGCGACGATCTTCTTCGACATCACGGAGCGCAAGCAGGCCGAGGAGCAGCAGCGCCGCCGCGAGGCCGAGCTGCGCCGGCAGACCGAGGTGCTGCTGCGACTGATGATGGACGGCGCGCTGTTTGGCGGCGAGCTCGCGGCGGCGCTGGCCGAGATCACGGCGGCCGGCGCGGAGCTGCTCCAGACGGAGCGCGTCAGCGTGTGGTGGTACGAAGACGAGTACCGGACGATCCGCTGCGTGGACGCGTTTCAGCGCCGCAGCGGCCAGCATGCCCGCGGCGAGACGCTGCGCAGCGCGGATTTCCCGACGTACACGGCCAGCCACCGCAAGGGCCAGGTGATCGCGGCCACGGACGTGCGCAGCGACCCGCGCACCCGCGACATTCCTGCGACCTACTGGGATGCCCACGACATCGCCTCGCTCGTGGACGCCCCCGTGTGGCTGCACGGCCGCCTCGGCGGCCTGGTCAGCTTTGAGCAGGTAGGTGCCCCGCGCCAGTGGTCACCGGATGATGAGCGCCTCGCGGCGACGCTGGCCACCCTGGTGTCCCTGTGTGTGGAGAGCGCGGAGCGGCGGCGCAGCGAGGCGGCCCTGCGCGATAGCGAGGCCATGTTGCAGAGCATCTTCCGGGCCGCCCCGGTCGCGATCGGCATCGTGGACTCCGATCGGCACATTCGGTCTGTCAACGACTGCATCGTCAGGATCCTGGGCTACCGCCCCGCTGAGGTCATCGGCCGGGACATGCGCCACCTCTATTTCACCGCAGAGGAGTATGAGCTCGCCGGCCGGACGTTCCAGCAGCAGGCGCAGCAGCAGGACATCATCCAGACGGAACACCGCCTGCGACGCAAGGACGGCAGCGCCGTGCACGTCATGGTCAGCGGGGCGCCCCTGCGGCGCGAGGACGCGAGCGCCGGTTCGGTGTTCACGCTCATGGATATCACCGAGCGCAAACGCGCCGAGCAGGCGCTGCAGAGCCGGATTGTCGCGATGACACGGCCGCTGGACGACACCACGACGCTGCAGTTCTCCGATCTGTTCGACCTCGCGGAGATCCAGAAGATCCAGGACGCGTTTGCCGAATCCAGCGGCGTCGCGGCCCTGATCACCGACCCGGACGGCGTGCCGCTCACGCGTCCGAGCGGGTTCTGTCGCCTGTGCGCGGAGTTTGTCCGCAAAAGCCCCAAGGGACGTCAGCGGTGCGCGCAGTCCGACGCGGAACTCGGGCGCGTGAGCGCAGCAGGCCTGGTGGTGCGACCGTGCCTCAGCGCCGGCCTGTGGGGTGCCGGCGCCAGCATCACCGTCGGCGGCAAGCACATCGCCAACTGGCTGATCGGCCAGGTGCGCGATGAATCGCTTGACCTGGAGCGCATCAGTCAGTACGCCCGGGAGCTCGACGCCGATCCGGAGGAATTCCGCCGGGCCCTGCTCGAAGTGCCGGTGATGTCGGCGGCCCAGTTCCGCAAGGTTGCCCACACGTTGTCGGTCCTGTCGAACCAGTTGTCGATCAAGGCCTACCAGAACGTGCAGCAGGCGCGCTTCATCGCGGACCTGAAGCGGGCCGAGGATGAACGCGACCGGTTGTTCAACTCCTCGATCGACCTGCTCTGCGTCGCCGGGTTTGACGGGCGCCTCCGGCAGGTGAATCCGGCGTGGACACGCGCGCTGGGCTGGAGCGCGGAAGAACTGACGAAGTCGCCCTGGCTGGAGTTCGTGCACCCCGCAGACGTGCCCGCCACCATCGCGGCCGGCGAGCGCCTGCGGCGGGGGCTGGAAGTGCGCTCGTTCGAGAATCGCTATCGCTGCAAGGACGGCGCGTACCGCTGGTTGTCGTGGAACTCGTATCCGCTGATGGAACAGGAATTGATCTTCGCCGTGAGCCGCGACGTCACGGAGCTGAAGGCGGCGGCGGAGGAGCGCGCCCGGCTCGAAGTCCAGCTCCGCCAGGCGCAGAAGATGGAAGCCGTCGGCCAGCTCGCCGGTGGCGTTGCGCACGATTTCAACAACATCCTGACCGCAGTCTTCGGCCAGCTCGATCTCGCGGTCCAGGCGCTCAAGACCCAATACCCCACCGCGCGCAACCTGCTGGACGGCATGCACCAGATCGAGCGCAGTGCCCACCGCGCCTCGGCCCTGACGCGCCAGTTGCTGGCCTTTAGCCGGCGGCAGGTCATCCGGCCCGAGGTGTTGAACCTCAACGCGACGCTGCGCGACCTGGAGAAGATGTTGCGGCGACTGCTCACGGAGAACATCACGCTGAAGCAGATCCTGGCGCCGGACCTGGCGGCCACGCGGGCCGACGCCGGGCAGTTGGAGCAGGTGATCGTCAACCTCGTGGTCAATGCCCGCGACGCGATGCCGAACGGCGGGCGCCTGACGCTGGAGACCGGCAATGTCGTGCTGGACGAGGCGTATGCGGCGCTGCATCCGGGGGCGCAGCCGGGCGAACATGTCGTCCTGGCCGTGAGCGACACGGGCCACGGCATGGACCCCGCGACGCTGGAACGCATCTTCGAGCCGTTCTTCACCACCAAGCCGAAGGGCCAGGGCACGGGGTTGGGACTGTCGACCGTTTATGGCATCGTGAAACAGGCCGGCGGTCACGTGAGCGTCTACAGCGAACGCGGCAAGGGCACGACGTTCAAGGTCCACCTGCCCGCCGTCCATGAACCCGTCACGCTCGCGAAGCCGGCCCGGGCCGAGTCCGCGCCACCGGGCGGGACCGAGACGCTCATGATTTGCGAAGACGATCCCGCGGTCCGCGAGATGACCGCCCGCATGCTGGCGGGCGCAGGGTACCAGGTGCTGGTGGCGCCGGACGCGGCCCACGCGCTGGAGCTGGCGGCCGCGCACGTCGGCCCGCTCGCGCTCCTGATCACCGACGTAATCATGCCGGACATGAACGGCCGGCAACTCGCCGAGGCCCTGACGGGCGTGCGCCCCGGCGTCCGCACGCTGTTCGTGTCGGGCTACACGTCAAACGTCATCGCGCACCACGGCGTACTGGATGAGAGCGTTGACTTCCTGGAGAAGCCGTACAGCCGGCGGCAACTGCTGCAGAGAGTCCGTGAGATGCTGGACCGCGCAGCGCCGCCGGCCGGGCCGCCGCGCTCAAGGATGTGACGCGAGAACCGCCCGCAGAATCGGCTCGTAGGCCATGGCCATGCGGTGGAAGCCCAGATCCGTCGGGTGCACGCCGTCGACCGTGCCATTCTCCGGGCCGGCAAGCTGGGTGTCGCCCGGCAGGTAGTGGAGTCGGCTCACGCCCTCCTGGAGCAGGTCGGCGTACGCCTCCCGCAGGGCGCGGTTGCCGGGGTTGTCGGGCACGCCGAGCGGGCTTTCCACCAGCAGGATCGGGGTGGTCGGCCGGGCCGCCCGCAGGGCCCGCACGAACGGCCGCACGCGCTCGCGGACCATGTCCGTGGTCATGTTCGGCAGGCACTCCAGCACGAACAGCGCCGCGTCGAGCTCGCCCAGCAGGGTGGCCATCTCCGGCTCCATCTTGCCCGCACCGGAGAAGCCGAGGTTGATCACCGCGCGGTCGAGCCAACGCCCCAGGATCGCGGTGTGGCACATGCCGGCCCGCGAAGCGCAGCCGCCCTGCGTGATGGACGTGCCGTAAAAGACGATCGGCTGGGTGCGCGGCGCCGGCGGCCGGACCAGGCGGGCGCCCGGGTCGATGCCGATGAGCAGCTCTTTCACCGGGCTGTAGAGCGGCAGATACAGCAGATACTCAGTCAGCTCGCCGGGCCGGCCGCTCACAAGCGTGGCGGTCGTGCGCTGCGGCTGCGGTCGCCCGACGCCGCGGAAGACCCAGCGGCCTTCGCGCCGGGCATACAGATCGAGCCCGCTGTTGCCGGTGGCCGCCATGTGGTTCATGGCCGTGCCGCCGTCCCAGACGGCCGCGATGGTCCCCGAATCGGTTGCGAAGCGTACGGCCAATCCGGCGGTGCGCTTGCTCAGCGTCCAGACCGCCTCGGTGACGTGCGCCCTGGCGCGGGCGGGGAGTCGCTCGTAGAACGCTTCGGTGTCGGCCCAACCCTTGCCTTCGATGGCCAACTGCTGCGCGTTGTACCAGAGCAGTTTCGAGTCCGATTCCTGCGTTGCTTCCGCCGCATTGAGAACCGTCCCGCGGGTCGTGGCGCTGGTCAGCGCCTCGTCGAGCAGTCCCGCCCACACGCGGTAGCCGGCGTCGCTCAGGTGCAGGCCGTCGCGGGAGTACTCGGCGCGCAGCAGGCCCTGCGTGTCCGCCAGGCCGGGGTACGCCGCCACGAACGTGCAGCCGCAATCAGCGGCGATCTGTCGCAACCGGTCGTTCAGGTCGACGATCAAGGGGACCAGGTCGGCGTAGCGGTCGCGCGTCGGGAACAGATCGGCGATGAGCAGCGGGACGTCGGGTAGACGCGTGCGGATGCGCCGTACCACCTCGCGATAGCAGGTCTCGATTTCGTCCAGGGACGGCGTGCCGTGCCGCCAGAGCTCGCCCAGGTCGTTCACGCCGTTTTCGAGCACGATCACGCCGGGCTGGCAGTCGAACACGGAGCAATCCAGGCGGTGCAGGATGCCGCGCGCGCCGATCCCGATGCGGTCGGCCGCGATGCCGCGGTTGATGACGTGCCAGCGCGGCGCCAGCAGGCTGGCGTCGAAGCCCTCGACGTGCGATGAGCCGACGAGCACGACGTTCTGCGGCGGTACGTTCTCCCGCTCGAACTGCGCGACCCGGTCGCGGTAGTGCTGCGCCCACTGGTCGGCGACGGCCTGGGTGGCGGGGGCGCTTGCCGGCTGGCCGGCGGCCACCGCGGCGAAACCGGCGACACTGACACTCAGAACGGCCTGCACGATCGGGATGACGTGGCTCGACGGGTGGTTTCTCATATTCTCGGCTGCCCTCATGTCGCGGGCTCGCTGCGATCGTCACACGGGATCGAGTGTACACCGCGGAGGGCGAACTTGTCAGGGCCGATCGCGCGTGGGGGCGTTCACGCCGGCGAGGTGACCGCAGACGGTAACCGGCGTGACGGGCCGCGCATCAGGTTGGTGTTGCGTGCCGGTGCTGACAGCGCCTACGATAATCACGAAGCTGCCCGGCACCGTTGTCGAGCAAGGTGCAGTGGGGAAGTGTTGTTCGCAGACACGTCACCACCATGGAGACTCGATCATGAAGGCGCTCTTCCGCATCACGCTGACCGCGTTCATCCTCATGAGCGTGGACCTGCTCCCCGGTTTGTTCACGCTCACCCCCGCGTCCGCACAGTGGGCCCCGTTCCCGGTACGCCGGCGCCCAGCGCAAACTGACGCCATGCAGCAATCCGGCGTCGAGGTGTTGACGCGCGGGCCCGTCCACGAAGCTTTCGCCAGCCCGGTGAATCTCGACCCCGAGGCCGGCCTGCTCGCTCCACACGCCCCGCCCGACCCCCTCGACGAGGGCGTGCCCGACGAAGCCCCGGAGTTTACCGACGGCGACGCCGAGTGGATTCCCGGCTACTGGGCCTGGGATGACGAAGAGAACGAGTACATTTGGATCAGCGGCGTCTGGCGGGTTCCGCCGCCTGACGCCGACTGGGTGCCCGGACACTGGACCGCCACGCGGGAGGGCTATCGCTGGGTGCCGGGATTCTGGTCCACCGACGAGGATCGCGAACTGGAGTATCTGCCGCGGCCGCCGAAGAATCTGGACGAGGGTCCGGTGGGTCCGCCGCCGAGCCCCGACTACATCTGGGTACCCGGGTCATGGTACTTCGAGGCGAACTATGAGTGGGTGGCCCCGCCGACGGTCCGCGTCGAGCGCCGTGATGGCTACTTCTGGCGGCCGGGGTATTGGCTCCGGGCCCGTCCGGACTGGGTGTGGATCCCGGCCCGTTATGTCTGGTCGCCCGGTGGGGTCGTGTTCGTGGATGGCCATTGGGATTTCGTGGTCGAGCGTCGTGGCTTGCTGTTTGCGCCCGTGCGCGTCGCGCGGCCGCTGTTCTTCCACCGGCGCATCCACTATGTCCCGCAGATCGTCATCAGCACCGACATCTTCACGGTCCATCTCTTTACACGGCCGAGTTACGTTCACTACTACTTCGGGGACTATTACGCGCCCGACTACGTGCGGCGCGGGATTCAACCCTGGTTTGAAGTTCGGCGCGGCTGCTATGACCCGATCTACGTGACGTATGCCTGGCGGTATCGCGACAATGGGACCTGGCTCGACGGACTGCGTCGCACGTATGAGCGTCGGCGGGTGGTGGTCGCGGAACGGCCGCCGCGCACGTACCGGGTCCAGCTTGAACGGGTCCGCCGCGTGCCGGAGGCCGAGCGCCGCACGTTGATCGTGGGCCGGTCGGTGCGCGAGCTGCGCTCCGACGACGCGCGGTATCGATTCCGTACGCTGGATGAAGGTCGCCGGACGACGATCACCCGCAACGTGGACGGGCTGCGTGACCTGCGCCGGCAGCGCGCCACCTGGGAGGCGGATGCGCAGCGCCCGACGGGTGAACGCGGTCGTACGGCCCCGCGGCCCGGAACCGAGCGCGTGTCCCGCGAACCCGGGCAGGAGCGCCCGCGGAGCGAAGTCGCGGCGACGGAGCGCCCGTACCGCGTGAAGTTGCCTGCGTCTTCGATCAGTGGGCGGAAAGGGGAGGCGCGGCGCGCCCCGGCCGTGGAGCGCGCCCCCACGACGGATACGCCGACCCCGCGCAAGATCAAGCGCACCTCCGAGGGAACCCGCCGCTGAGGTCTGCCGGGACGTGGTCTTGTCGCACTCGGGCGCGGATCGCATGGCGCGACGCCTGCGTCCGCGCATCACGCGGGCATTAGCGCGCGGAGGATTAGTGCATGACATCACAACCGTCCCCCAGCCGCCGACGGGCGCCGGGTGCGGGCGCGCGTCGTTGCGCGCCCACGGGCTGCCTCGTGGTCAGTTCACACTGGGACCGCGAGTGGTACGAGCCGTTCCAGTACTACCGCAGCCGGCTGGTGGACGTCATCGACGCGCTGCTCGACCTGATGGAGCGCGACGCGCGGTTTCCCTATTTCCAGTTCGACGGTCAGACCGTCGTGCTGGAGGACTACCTGGAGATCAAGCCGGAAAACCGCGCCCGGCTGGAGGCGCTGATCCGCGCCGGACGCATCCAGGTCGGCCCGTGGTACGTGCAGCCGGATGAGTTTCTGCCCTGCGGCGAGGCGCTCATCCGCAACCTGCTGCGCGGCCACCAGCTCGCGGCTGAGTTCGGCGGCGTGATGAAGGTCGGCTTCGTCTGCGACACGTTCGGCCACAACTCGCAGTTGCCGCAGCTCTTCCGTGGGTGCGGGATCGATACGGCGGCGGTCTGGCGGGGGACGAACTACCCCACGCACCCCGGGCTGTTTCGCTGGCAGGCCGCCGACGGCAGCGAAGTCCTGACCTACGTGTTCGAGGATGTCGGCTACGGCCAGTACTACTTCGTCGTGCGGATGAAGTCGCACACGCCGGCGGGCAAGTTTGATTACGCCAAGGCGCTCGCGGGCCTGCGCCAGGTCTTCGAGATCGAGCAGCCGCGCGTTCCCGGTCGCGCCCTTCTCCTCTTCGACGGGCTTGATCACATGCCCGCCGAGCCGGCGACGCCCGAGCTCATTCGGCGGGCGCGGGCGGCGGGTTTGCCGGTGAGGCACACGACCCTGGCGGAGTATTTTGCCGAGGTGCGCCGCCAGAACCTGAAGCTGAAGGTCTTTCGCGGCGAACTGAGGGAAACCGCGGAAAAGAACGGCAACGTGATCCCGGGCGTGGCGAGCAGCCGCATCTACCTCAAGCAACACAACGCCGCGTGTGAACACCGCCTGCTGCACTGGCTCGAGCCCTTCGCCGTGCTGGCGCAACTGGCCGGCTGCGCGTACCCGCGCGGCTACCTCCGGCTGGCCTGGAAGTACCTGTTGCGGAATCACCCTCATGACAGCATCTGCGGATGCAGCATCGACCAGGTGCACCAGGACATGCTGTACCGCTTCGACCAGTGCCGGATGATCGCGGACCGCAACCTGTACTTCAGCCTGCGGGCGCTCACCGACCGGATGCGGTTGCCGCAGATCAAGGGCGACGAAGACTTCACGGTGACCATCTTCAATCCCACCGATCAGCCGGCTGACGGCGTGCTGGATTTTCCGCTGTATTTCAAGGCCGACACGAAGAACCGCTTTTCGGAGTGGTTCGGCTATGAACCGATCGTGGGTTTCCGGCTGTATGACGCGGACGGTCGCGAGGTCGAGTACCAGCGTCTGGACGTTGTGAAGCAGGCCAATGTGAAGACTTACGACCGGCTCGCGGGGTTCAAGGAGACGGTCAGCGAGCAGGTCCGCGTCGCCGCGCAGTTGTCACTGCCGCCACGCGGCTGGACCACGCTGCTCTGCAAGCCGACCACCGAGAAGACGCGCTCCGCCGGCACGCAGGTGCTCGACGATCACCAGATGCAGAACGACCACCTGCGCGTAAGCATTCGGCCAAACGGGACCATCGACCTGCTGCACCGCAAGTCGGGGCAGACCTACACGGAGCTGCTGACCTTCGAGGACCGGGCGGACATCGGCGATGGCTGGTATCACGGCACCGCGGTGAATGACGAGTGGTTCACGAGCCACGGCACCCAGGCGGAGATTGCGCTGGTGCACGACGGCTTCGCATTGACGACATTCCGCCTGCGCAGCGCGCTGCACGTGCCGGCGCGTTTCGAGCACGATCAGAAAGTCATGCGCCGCAGCAGCACGCTGATGCCGCTGGTGATCACCAGTTGGCTTACGCTGCGCGCCGGTGCGCCATACCTGGAGATCCGCACCGAGGTCGAGAACACGGTGCGCGACCACCGACTGCGCGTGCTGTTTCCCACGGGGCTGGGTGTGAAGACGTACTTCGCCGACAGTGCGTTCGACGTCGTCGAGCGCCCCGTGGCGCTGCGGCCGGACTGGTACAAACTCCACGAGCCGGAAGTCGAGACCAAGCCGCAGTATTCCTTCACCGCGGTCAACGACGGACAGCGCGGGTTCGCGGTGCTCAGCAGCGGCCAGCCGGAGTCGGCCGTCCGCGACCTGCCCGCGCGGCCCATCGCGCTCACGCTGTTCCGCGGCTTCCGGCGGACCGTGGGCACGCCGGGCGAGGACGGCGGGCAGATGCTCGGCCGCACGCGGCACACGTACTGGCTCTTTCCGCACGCGGGGCCGCTGCCGGTCGCCGAGCTGTTGCGGCTGGGGCAGCGCCTGGCCACCGGTATCGAGTGCATCTACACCGACGTGGTCCGACAGCGGCTGGTCGCGGGCCAGGTGCCGAAGCAGGCGGTGGTGTTACCCGCCACCGGATCGTGGCTGCGCTGCGGGCCGGGGCCATTGATCATCACGGCGTGCAAGGCCTCCGAGGACGGGCAGGCGGTGATCGTACGGGCGTTCAATCCGCTCGATGAGCCGGCGCGGCAACGGCTCGAGTTCATCGCCGATGTCCGCGCCGCCCACACGACGAACCTGCTGGAAGAGCCGCAGCAGAAGCTGGCCGTTCGCGGCAAGGCCGTGACTGTGACGGCGGCGCCGAAGCAGATTGTGACGCTGCGAGTCGTGCTCGCGCCGCTGGCGTGAGTGGGTACAGGATCGCTCCCATGCGCGAATTCGCGGTGTATGCCGGCAGTTTCGAGCCGCCCACGCTGGGGCACCAGTGGATGATTGAGCAGGGTGCGCGCGGCTCTTCGAGCGCCTGGTTGTCGCCGTGGGCGTGAACCCGGACAAGTCGGCGACCTATCCGCGCGAACTGCGGCTGCAGTGGTTGGCGGAGATCGCGTGGCCGTGGCCGAATGTGGAGGTCAGCAGTTGTGGGCACGAGTTCCTGGTGCGCTACGCGGAGCGCATCGGGGCGGGTTTCGTGCTGCGCGGCATTCGGAACGAGAGTGACTATGTCTACGGGCGCGCCATGCGCAGCGTGAACGCCGACCTGACCGACCGCGTTACGACGGTGTTTCTGATGCCGCCGCGGGAAATGGCCGAGGTCAGCTCCAGCCTGGTGAGGGGGATGATCGGGTCCGCTGGCTGGCGCGACGTGGTGCAGGCCTACGTGCCGGCGTGCGTGTTCGCGCACCTGGATCGGGAACATGTCTGATCCGGCGGCGCCAGCCCTGGCGGTGCGCTGGGAGCGCGTGTGCGCTGCTCTGGCGCAGACTGAGGCGCCGGCCGGCGACACCGTGCAGTCCGCAGCGCAACTGCTCTGGCACATCCTCGCGGCGCTGTACGCGCACCCCCCGCGCGTCTACCACACGCTCGAACATGTCGCCGCGTGCCTGCCATGGCTCGACGAGGCCCGGCCACGGATGGGGAACGTTGTGGGGGTGGAATTCGCCCTGTACCTGCACGACAGTGTGTACGTGCCGGGGCGGGCGGACAACGAGGCGCGGAGTGCGGACGTCGCGGCGATGTTCCTGACGCGGCTGGGCCCCATCGCGGTCCGGCACGAGCGCGCGGTGACCCAACTCATCCTCGCCACGCGGCACGACGGCACGGTTCTCGCGGGTGATGCGGCGTTGCTCGCCGACATCGATCTCGCCATCCTTGGATCCCTGCCGGACAACTATGATGCGTACGTGGCGGCGATCCGTGAGGAGTACGGCCAGGTGGACGACGCCCGGTATCGCGCGGGGCGGGCGCAGTTCCTGCGGAGACTCCTGCAACGGGCACGCATCTACCATTCGGAGTGGGGTGCTGAATGTTTCGAAGCTGCAGCGCGTGCGAATCTGGGTCGGGAGCTTGCGCAACTTGCAGGTTGACGGGGCGATCGCTCCATGACCAGAACTTCCCCTGCCCACCGTCGCCTGGGGTCACCATGGACTGGGACGTGCATCGCGGATTCGGACAGGGACCGGTTTGCTCCGCTTCTGTTCGCGCGCGTCCCTCAGTACAATCCCGCCCATGTTCGCCCGCATCCACAGCATGGCCCTCGCGGGGATCGAGGCCCATCCTTGCGAGGTTGAAGTCGACGTCACGGGGCATGGCTTTGGTGTGCCGGCGCTTGTGGGCCTGCCGGACTCGGCTGTCAAAGAGAGCATCGACCGCATCCGCAGCGCGCTCGCCAACTCCGGCTACGCGCTGCCCAAGACCCGCACGACGGTCAATCTCGCGCCGGCGGATATCCGCAAGGAGGGGCCGGCATTCGATCTGCCCATCGCCATTGGCTTGCTGCTGGCCGACGACCAGCTCCGCAGCGAGATGGCGGAGCAGTATCTGATCGCCGGCGAGCTGGCCCTGGACGGCCAGGTGCGGGCCATCAAGGGGGCGCTTTCCATTGCGCTGCTGTGCCGCGACAACGGCTTTCGCGGGCTGCTGATCCCGCGCGAGAACGCGGAGGAGGCTGCGGTCGTGGATGGCGTCGAGGTCTACGGCATCGACTCGCTGGCGCAGGCGGTCAGCCTGCTGGCGGGCGAGCTGCCGCTCGAACCGACGACGGTCGATCTCGATGCGCTCTTCGCGCGGGCCGCGCAATACGACGTGGATTTCGCCGACGTGCGTGGGCAGGAGCACGTGAAGCGCGCCCTGCTGGTCGCCGCCGCGGGAAGACATAACGTACTGATGATCGGCCCGCCGGGCGCCGGCAAGACGATGCTGGCCAAGCGCCTGCCCACGCTGCTGCCGCCGTTGTCCCTGCAGGAGTCGCTCGAAACCACGCGCATCTATTCCGCGTCCGGCAAGCTGCCCGGCAAGACCAGTCTGCTTGCGACGCGCCCCGTCCGCCAGCCGCACCATTCGATCAGCATCGCGGCGCTGGTCGGCGGCGGCACGATCCCCTCGGCCGGCGAGGTCTCGCTCGCGCACCATGGCGTGCTGTTCCTCGACGAGTTCCCCGAGTTCAACCGCAGCGTGCTCGAATCGCTCCGGCAGGTCATCGAGGACCACACCGTCACCATCGCCCGCTCGCACAGCGCCGCCGATTTCCCGGCCGACTTCCTGCTGGTGACGGCGATGAATCCCTGTCCATGCGGTTACTTCACCGACCCGCGTAAACCGTGCAAATGCTCCGCGCCGCAGATCGACCGCTACCTGGCACGCATTTCCGGCCCGCTGCTGGAGCGGATTGACATCCACGTCGAGGTGCCCGCGGTCCCGATCTCCGCCTTGCGCGACACGCAGCCCGGCACCGACAGCGCGACGTTGCGCCGGCAGGTCGAGCAGGCCCTCGCGGTGCAGCGCGCCCGCTTCGGCCAGGGCAGCACGACAACCAACGGCCGCATGACCTCGCGCCAGCTCCGCAAGTACGCCGTGATCGACGGCGACGGCGAACGTCTGTTGCGTCGGGCGGTCAGCGAGCTGGGCCTGTCGGCCCGCGCGCACGACAAGGTCCTGCGTGTGGCCCGCACGATCGCGGACTTGGCCGGCGCCGAGCACATCACGTCGACGCACTTGTCCGAGGCGATCCAGTACCGCCGGCTGGATCGGAGCCTCTAGCCGTTGGAATCCGCCGCCGAACCGCGACCGGCTTGTTCGCGCGTGGGCCCAGTGGTAGACTGAAACCATCGTCGGAGGTTCACGGCCCGTCGGGGTGGACGGGATGTGCCGGTCACCTCACAGTTCGCATGGCGCGATCTTCGCGGGCGGTTCCACCAGGCGAAGGAGGTGTCAGCATGTCGCGCAACCACGTCGCGCTCAGTGGGATGGTGGTCGGACTGGTGCTCGGCGCAGCACCGGCGGACTCCGACGTGCGCGGGGACTCCGGAGCCTGCTGCTACAGCGATGGTGAGTGTCGTGTGCTTCCAGCGGAGAGGTGCGCCACGCTCGTGGGTGACGTGAACTGCGATGACGACGTCGATCTCGCCGACGTCAACCCGTTTGTCAATTTGCTGTCCGGGGGGAGCGCGCCGGATTGCGCCTGGGCGAACGCCGACTGCAACCGCGACGGCGCGCTAAATTTCAGCGATATCAACCCGTTCGTCATGGTGCTCGTCCAAGACAGCCGGCTGACCGGGGCGTTCCTCGGCCCCGGCACGGATTGTGACCCCAATCCTTGTGTGCTGCCCGGCGACACGTGCGCCAATGCGAAGATCATCACGGGCGAGCCGTACACGGACCTGGGCAGCACGTGCGGCTATACCGACGACTATGACGAAAGTTGCCCCTTCAACCAGCCCGGCGCGCCGGACGTCGTCTACAGGTACGCGCCCGCGTGGGACACCGTCGTGGATATCACCCTTTGCCTGGCTGAAACCGACTACGACACCAAGCTGTATGTCTACGAGGGTGAGTGTCCCGGGAACCTGATTGCGTGCAACGATGACGCTTGCAGCACCGCGTCGCACCCGGCGGCGTTTGTATCCAAGCTATCCTGGGTGTTCCTCCAGGCCGGACATACCTACTACATCGTCGTGGATGGCTATGGCGGCGCTTGCGGCACGTATGAACTCCTGCTGATCCCGCCGCCTCCGTGCGTTGTCCCTTGTCCGCCGGGCGCGCTCGAGGAGGGTGAGCCGTGCGGGACAGACACGAATGGCGGCTGTGGGCTGAATCCGCCGGCCTACGGTCTGATCTCCGACGGCCAGACCGTGTGCGGCACGAGCTACTACGACGGCAACTTGCGCGACACGGACTGGTATCGCATCGAGGTCGAGCCCGGCGACCGGGTCCTGTACGGCATCACGGTCCAGGCCGAGTTCGACGTGCAAGTCATGTTCATCCGGGACGACGGGGAGGATTGCACGGGCCTGGAGATCTACTACGCCGAGGGCGCACCTTGCCAGGAGGTGTTTCTCGCGACCCCGCCCGCACCGACCTCGATCGACTACATCTGGATCGCTCCGCAGTTCACCACCCCGTTCGCGTGCGATGACGAGCACAGTCATTACTGGGTCAACGCGGTCTTCTACGCGTTCGACCCGCCGCCGGGGGCCTGCTGCATCGATGGTGTCTGCCACGACTACCTGACCATCTGGGAGTGTGCGGACCAGGGTGGCACCTGGATGGGGTACGAAGTGCCCTGCACGCCAGAGCTGTGCCAGCCGGCGGCGCCGCAGTAGTCCGGGCGCGTGGTCCGGGGGGCGGGTCGTTCCAAGATGGCTCCGTTCGTATAATTGACGCGACTGACGCAGTGGCATATAGGGTGCATTGTCCGGGCGCCGCTCCAGCCGACTCGAGGACCAGACCTGCGTCCGGGAGACTGCACGAGGCAGGCCGCGTATTTGGGAAAGGTCGGTGGGACGATGATTCTGGCCAAACTGTGGCGCTCGCTGCGGGCCCAGCTCAACAAGCTCGCGAATGCATTTTGGACGGCCGATCCGATCGCGCAGATGCAGTATGAATACGATCTGGCGGTCGCGCAGCTCAAGGAGGGGCGCGAGGGGCTCGAGCAGTACCGCGCGCTGGTGGAGCGCGTTTCCCGGCAGGTGGCGAACGATCAACAGCACGTCGCCAGCCTGGAGGCCAAGATCAAGGCCTACCTGCAGGCGGGCGACCGCGAGACGGCGGCCAGGTTTGCCCTGGAGCTCCAGAAGGCGAAGCAGCAGTACAGCGAGAACCAGGAGCAGCTCAAGCTCCACGAGCAGTCGTACAACAACAATCTGACCAAGATCAAGCACGCCAGCGGCAAGCTGGCCCGGGTGCGCGAGAAGATCCAGAAATACGACGCCGAGCTGAAGATGAGCCGGGCCGAGGCCGAGATGGCCAAGCTCGCGCGCGATTTCAACTTCGACGTGACGACGGACTTCGGGCAGATCGAGCAGGTCATCCAGGAGAAGATCAGCCTGAACCGTGCGAAGGCCCGCGTGGCGGCCGACCTGTCGAGCGAGGGCGTCGTCGAGGTCGAGCGCGAGCAGGCGATGGAAAAGGCCCTGGCGGACCAGGCGCTGCGCGAATTCGAGATCCAGGCCGGGCTGGTCACGCCCGAAACCGCACCGGTCGCCGAAGCGGCCAAGGAACTCGGGCCCGCGGCCAAAACGACGCAGTCCCAGGGCCAGGTATGAGTGGCGGCCCGGCCCCTGACCAGACGAGCACCCCCGCATGAACCGGCAGATGGCACTTCCGGAGACATTTCCCCCGTGGGCGCAGGCCCTCGCGGAGGCCTACTTCTCCGGCACCACCTGCGTGTTCATCCTGCACGGCAATGTCCACGACCTGATCGCCGGCCCGGAGGGAGCGCGCACCGCGTATTGCGGTCTGACGGAGTTCCTGGCCAGCCAGGTGTTCGGCTCGTGGGACATCGTCGTGCAGTACGACCTTTCGGGCGGCCTGCGGGCCCAGCCCGGGACCGACGCGCAGCGCCTGCAGGCCATGATGCCTTACCTGACAGCACGACTCGGCGATCCGGGCGCCTGGCCGCGCGAGCCGGACAGCGCGCTGCTCCTGCTCGACCGGCTGATGGAGCGGAACCTGCTGGAGAACGACCCGGCGCGGCAGAAAAGCATTGGCATCCTGCTCGACTATGCCCAGTACCTGGTCCCGGCGGCTGAGCCCGGCGCCCAGCCGCGCGGGGTGAGCACGAATGTCGTGCGGCTGCTGGGGTGGGCCCAGAACCCGTACATCAAGCGGGTGAACACCGCGATCTGCCTGGTTGCCGACAAGCTGGCGGAAGTGAACGATCGCCTGGTGCAAAGCCCCCACGTCGCGACCATCGAGATCCCCATGCCCGAGCGCGCGGCGCGCGCCGCGTTCATCGACTGGGCGGCGCGGGGCGCGCGGCTGGAAGCGCTCGCCGATTTCACGTCGGCCGAACTGGCGGAGGTGTCCAACGGCTTGAGCCTGGTGGGCCTGAACCTGCTGCTTTCGCAGGCGCGCCAGAGCGGGCGGCCGGTGGATCGCGCCCGGTTTCGCGCGCTCAAGAAGTCCATGATCGAGCGGCAGGGCCAGGGATTGCTCGAGTTCATCGAGCCCAACCACACGCTTGACATGCTTGTGGGGCAGGACGCCGCCAAGCAGCGCCTGCGCGAGGACGCGGAACTGCTGCAGCACGGGCGGCTGGAAGCCGTGCCGATGGGGTACCTGATCGCGGGGGCCGTGGGGACGGGCAAGTCGTTTCTGGCCGAGTGTTACGCCGGCTCGATCGGCATTCCCTGCGTGAAGCTGCGGAATTTCCGCTCGAAGTACGTGGGCGAGACGGAGGGCAATCTCGAGCACGTGTTGACGGTGCTCCGCTCACTCGGCCCGGTGGTCGTGGTGATCGACGAAGCCGACGCGGCCCTGGGCAGCCGCAGCGCCGAGGGCGACTCGGGCACGTCCAGCCGCGTCTTCTCGATGATTGCGAGCCAGATGGGCGACACGCGCTACCGCGGGCGGATCGTGTGGATGCTGCTGACGTGCCGGCCGGACCTGCTGCCCATCGACCTGAAGCGGCAAGGGCGGGCCGAGGTGCACATCCCGCTCTTCTATCCGCAGGATGACGCCGAGGTCCAGGCCATGCTGACTACCATGGCGCGCAAGAACAAGATCACGCTCGCCACCGACACGCTGCCGGCCGGCCTGGCCGCGCGACAACTCAGCGGCGCGGACATCGAAAGCGTGGTGCTCGAAGCCCGGCGGCGGGCGCTGGCGGCGCGGCGCGACGATGTCAGCGGTGCCGATCTGGATGCCGCGTTGGCGGATTTCATCCCCTCGGTGCAGGGGCTGGAGAAGGAGCTGCAGGAGCTGGCGGCGGTGCTGGAATGCACGCAGCTCCAGTTGCTGCCGCCGGCCTGGCGGCAGCGCGTCATGCCGCCGAACGGGCGCGTGCAGCTGCAGGAGCGCCTGGTGGCGATTCGACAGCTGATCGAGGCTTGACCGCGGGCGGCGCGTGGGGCGCACGCGTCGGGCCGTGCCTCGGCTTGGGAAATACAGTGGTCCGATGAGAGGACGCCTTGAGGGAGCGGCCGTGAAAAAGACCAAGAAGACCGTGAAGAAGGTGGCGCCGCGCAAGGCCGCGCGGCCTGTCCGGAAGAGCAAACCCCAAGCGGCACGCTCCAAGCCGGCGCGCCTGAGCTGGCTTGACGAAACCGGCACCACACCGCAGATCGACAGCTATGCCCGCAAGCTGCGCACCTTCATGGCGGCGCTGGCAGACGGCATTGTCGATGACGCGGAAGTGGCGGCGCAGGAGCAGCGGCTCGTGAAGCTGATGAAAGAGATCGAGCCGGAACTCTCGGCCACGTTACACGGACGGGTCACGGAGCTGTTGTGCGAGTTGACCGCGTACGACATCATGCGGCTGCTGCACGCGATGCACGCCACGCGGCCCAAGCACGTCTTCCGTGGTTGAAAGGCAGGTGCCACCGATGGCCAAGCGAACGCTGGCACGGCGCCCGCGGGTTGGCGCGCTCATGATCGCCGGCCTGGGGGCCCTGATCCTGTCGGCCGGCTGTGAGCAGAGCCCGCCGCCGCGCGCGCCCAGTGCCGCCGGCGGGGCTGTGGCGGGCGCGCCGCGCGGGGCGCGGACGATCAACCTGCCGCAGGTCGACCAGCGGCTGTGCACCGCGGTGGTGCTGCTGATCGACACATCCGGCAGCATGTCGCAGAACGTGCCTGACTCCGGCGGCACCCAGCGCCCCAAGCATGTGATCGCGCGCCGGGCGCTGGAAGGCATCGTGGACTACACGGCCGACTGGCAGCAGGCGCACACCGATCGGGTACTGCAGCTCTCCATTTGCCACTTCAGCAGCGCCGTGCACAAGCTGCTGCCCATGGGTGTTTTCCAAGCGGAGCAAGCGCGGTCCGCCGTCCGGAAGCTCCCCGGACCCGGGGGCGGCACGGCAATCGGGCAGGCCCTGGAGGCCGGGTTCAAGGCGCTGTATGCCTCCGGCTGTGTCCGCAAGTACGTCGTCTGCATTACGGATGGCGAAAACACCGTGGGACTGCCGCCCGACCGCATCGCACGGCAACTCTTCGCGCAGACCGGCGGCGAGGTCGAGATTCACTTTGTCGCGTTTGACACGTCAGCCGCACAGTTCGCGTTCCTGAAGTCCGCGAACGGTGCGGTGGTCGAAGCGGCCGATGGGGCGCAGTTGCAGGCGCGGTTGGCCGAAATCTATGAAAAACGGATCCTGGCCGAGGCCGCCGCCGAACAGCAGTGACGGCGGGGCCGGGCGGTCGCTGCGCCTGGAAGGTGTGCAGCGCGTGAGACACAATGCGGCTTCAAGGCAAACACAGCAGGGAGAAAGGCCATGGCGGGACAGCCTAAGATTCCGTTCTATATCGCACTTGGCGTGGTGATCATCGGCCTGATCGGCTTCGCGCTCTATCGCAGCGACATCCTCGCGCCGCAGGGGGCGCGGGAGGGCGGTGCCGCCCCGGTCGCGCCGGTGGCGACCCCGACCGGCGAGACCGCGTCCCAGCAGCCCGCTGGCACCGGCCCGGAGGCCGCCGACGCGGCCAGCGTGACGACGGTCAAGGAATACAAGTTCACCCCCGCCGAGCGGTTGCCGGAAGTGAAGGGCATCTCGGCGTACAAGCCGCTGGCCGACGAGACCGTGCGCTTCGCGCTGAACGTCTGGGCCGGCTGGGCGCCGATCATCCAGGCGAATGACGGGTTCAAGGCCGGCAAGGTCTGGAAGACGCCGGACGGGAAGTCCTTCAAGGTCGAGCTGGTCCTGATCGACAACCCGGTGGCGATGCGCGACGCGTACGCGGCGGGCGACGTGCACATCGGGTGGGCGACGCTCGACATGGTGCCGCTGTTCCTGGAGGGCTTCGTGGACGCCGGCGGCAAGCCGCGCGACAGCCGCGTGATGCCGCGGATTTACCAGCAGGTTGACTGGTCCAACGGCGGCGACGGCATTGTCGTCCGCGACGTGATCAAGACCGTCGCCGACCTGCGCGGCAAGAAGGTCGCGCTGGCCCAGAACTCGCCGTCGCACTATTTTGCGCTGAACATGCTCGTCGCGGGCGGGGTGCAGCCGAGCGAAGTCAACATGGTCTTCACCGAGGACGCGTTCCAGGCGGCGGCCGCGTTCAACGCGCAGAAGGACATCGCGGCGGCCGTGTCGTGGGCGCCGGACATCTACAACCTCGAGAAGGTGCGGGGCAATCGGCTGCTGGTCACGACCGCGACCGCAAACAAGCTGATCGCGGATGTGTGGTTCGCGCGGGCGGATTTTGCGAAGGACCATCCGGGCATCATCGAGGGCCTGGTGCGCGGGATTTTCGACGCGATGCAGGCGCTGCACGATGAGGATGTGAAGAAGCATTGTGCCGAGCTGATGGGCCAGGGCTACAACATCCCGCCCACGGAAGCGTTCAACATGTTCGGCGACGCGCACAACACGAACTGGGCCGAGAACTTCCAGTTCTTCATGAACCAGAACAACCCGACGAACTTCGAGCGCGTCTGGAACCAGGCGTATTACCTCTACCGGCGGATCGGGGCGATCCGGCACCAGCCGGTGTCGTTTGACAGCGTAATGGACTTCTCGCTGATCGCGAAGCTGGGCGGGGAAGAGAAGTACGCGTCGCAGAAGGACGAATACGAGATCCAATTCGCGCCCCGGACCGTGAGTGAGATCCGGGCCGAGGACGAGATTCTCACGAACACGGTCGTCATCCACTTCTTCCCGAACAGTTGGGACCTGGCGAAGACCGTCACGCGCCAGAAGGACGGCAAGAGCGTCGAAGAGCTTTACGATCCCACCGTGGACCTGGTGCTCGAAGAGGTCGCCAAGCTCGTCGGGCAGTTCGGCGCCGCCCGCATCGTCATCGAAGGGCATACCGACAGCTCGATGAAGGGGCAGGTGACGCCCAGCCTGGTCAAGGAGCTCTCGCTCAACCGCGCCAACGCCGTGAAAGAGGCGCTGGTCAAGAAGTACAAGCTCAACCCCAACCAGTTCGGCGTCGAGGGGCTCGGCTGGGACCGGCCGGCGGATTCGCAGGACCCGACCAACCACGCCAAGAACCGGCGCGTCGAGATCAAGGTCTACCCGGCGGAGAGGGCCTAGCGCAGCGCATGGCGCGCCAACTGCCGGCGTCGATGGCTGGCACTGAAGCCGGGGTGCCCCGCCCGGATATCGATGGGGCGTGAATGGAGCATGATGGATCAGCAACCAGCGAATCCAGCCGCGGGCCCCGGCGCCCCGTCCGAGACCCCGGCCGGTGCTGTGCCCGCGGATGCCCAGAACGTCGTGGCTGCGCCGCCGCCGACCCCCGTCGCGCGCCGCCGCGCGCGGCCGTTCTTTGCCCTTCGCCGGACCATTCCGCGCTGGCAGGCCGCGCTCAGCGGAGTGCTGGGCGTGGCCATCTGTTTGGGCGCGTGGTGGTTTGTGACGCGGGGCGAACCGGAGAGTCGCCTGCTCGGGCCGACGGTCCTGCCCAGCCCGCTGGAGACGTTCAAGACTTTTCCTACGCTGTGGTTTGACCGGGCGCTGACCCGCAATACGCTGGTCACGCTCAAGCGCGTGGCGCTCGGTTTTGCGCTGGCGGCACTGATCGGCGTGCCGGTCGGCGTGCTCTGCGGATGCTTCAGCCGGATCGCGGCGCTGCTGGCGCCGTTGACGCTGGTGGGGCGCAACATTCCCGTCGCCGCCCTGATTCCGCTCACGTTTTCGCTGTTCGGCATCGGCGAGCTGCAGAAGGTGATGTTCATCTTCATTGCGTGCGTCGCGTTCGTGATTTCTGACACCGCGGGGGCCATCGCGGACATCGGCGGCCAGTACCTCGACACCGCGTACACCCTCGGGGCCAGGCGTCGGCAGGTCGTGCTCAAGGTGCTCGTGCCGCTGGCGCTGCCGAGCGTGTTCAATTCGCTGCGCGTGCTGTTCGGGCTGGCATTTGGCTACATCATGCTCGCCGAGCTGGTGAAATTCGGCGGCGAGGCAGGCGGCCTCGGGGACATCATCATCACCTCGCAGCGCCGCGGCCAGCGTGAGCACATCCTGCTCGTACTGATGATCATTCCGCTCGTTGCGCTGGCGCTGGACCGGTTGATCTACGCCGTGCAGCGAAGCCTGTTCCCACACCGCTACGGTGGCGCCGGCCTGCTGTGGAAACTGGTGTGCGTTGTCCTGCACGGCTGGGAGTGCTTGAAAGGCATTTTCTGGAAACCCGCGGACGTCGAGCCGCTGCCGGCCGGACCCGGTACCACAGTGGGGCCACGCCCATGACCACGAATTCCACCCAGCCCGCGCCCGCCGCCGCGGCGCCCACCCACACCGTCGGCATGAGCCAGGTCCTGGAGCATCCGCGCACCGCGGCAGATGTCGTCCGGCCTCCGGTGGTGGAGTTCCGCAACGTCACGAAGACCTATGGCGCCGGCGGCCCCAAGCCCTACACCGCGATCAAGGAGGTGACCTTCGTCGTCGAGGACTTGCCGAACAAGGGCGAGTTTGTCTGCGTACTGGGGCCGAGCGGCTGCGGGAAGAGCACGATCCTGCGGCTGATTGCCGGTTTGGAGCCGCAGCATCCGCCGACGAGCGGCACGGTGCACGTCCAGGGTGCGCCGGTCGTGGCGCCGGGGGCGGACCGGGGCATGGTGTTTCAGGACTACACCAGCTTTGACCACCGCACGGTGCTGGACAACGTGGCCTTCGGTCTGGAATGCCGGGGCGTGCCGCGCCGGCCGCGCTACGAGCTGGCCCGCTGGTGGATTCGGCGGGTCGGGCTGCGCGCCGCCGACGAGGGCAAGTACCCGCACGAGCTGTCCGGGGGCATGCGTCAGCGCGTAGCGATCGCCCGCACGCTGATTCTCCGGCCGCGCATCATCCTGATGGACGAGCCCTTCGGGGCGCTGGACCCGCAGACCCGGATGCACATGCAGGACCTGCTGGTGGCGCTGTGGCGGGAAGTGCAGGCCACGGTGTTCTTTGTCACGCACTCGATCGAAGAGGCCGTTTTTCTTGGCGATCGGGCCTACGTCATGAGCAATTCGCCGGGTACCATCTTGCGCGAGCTGGTGATCGAGCCGGCCGACCGGCCGGTCAAGGAGATGCGCCGCCAGGCGCGCTTCCACGAGACGGTCGGCTACCTGCGCGATCTGATCAGCGAGTTGGAGGAAGGCCACTGAGGCCTGACGAGCGCTGACGAGGAATCACGACGGTGGAGCGCGGCGGCCCGCTGCATTTCGGCAGGTCTCTGAAGGCGGCGTTCACGCACCGCTGGAACCTGCTCGTTTTCTTCGGGGCCCTGGCGTTCGCGCTCATCAGCGGCCGTCCGGATGTCTGGGGGCCGCTCGTGCTTGCCGGCGAGTTGCTCTACGTGGGCGGGCTGGCTTCGCACCCGCGCTTCCAGGCCTACGTCGCCGCGCAGGCCGCCAAGACGGCGCGCCGGCAGGGCTCCGCGACTGCCGATGTGCTCCTGAGCCGGATCGTCGCGGCGCTGCCGCCCAAGTCGCTCCAGCGCTTCGAGGCCCTGCGTACGCGCTGCCTGGAGTTGCGGCAGCTCGCGGCGCAAATCAAGGACCCCGGCCGGGCGGGCGCGCCCGTGCCGCTGGAGGAGCTGCAATTGGCCGGCCTGGACCGGCTGCTCTGGATTTACCTGCGGCTGCTGTTCACGGAATACTCGCTCGACCGGTTCCAGCAGAAGACCGACCGCGCGCAGATCGAACGTGACATCGCCAACCTGGAAGCCCGGCTGCGGCAAACCGAGCGCATCTCCGACGAGGCCCAGCGCCAGAAGGTGCGCCGGGCGATCGAGGACAACCTGCAGACGTGCCGTGACCGGCTCGCGAATCTCCAGAAAGCGCTCGACAACTACGAGTTGGTGAAGCTCGAGATCGATCGCCTGCAGAACAAGATCTGCGCGCTCAGCGAGCTGGCGGTGAACCGCCAGGAGCCGGATTTCATCTCCACGCAGGTCGACCAGGTGGCGTCCAGCATGGTGCAGACCGAGCGGACGATGAACGAGCTGCAGTTTGCCACCGGCCTGGAGGCTGCCGACGATGCCGTGCCGGAGCTCGTCCGGCGCGAATCCGTTATCGCGAAGCGCTAGCACCGACCATGCCGCGCGACGGGGGCGGATATCCCACCCAATCCGCATGGCGCGCCCAATATAGGCGCGGCCGCTGCGAATACCCCCCCGGATGTCAACCAGGCTTGTGCAGGAGGGCGGGGTCATGGCCCGCGCGTGGACGTGCTACCGACATACGGTGGTGATCTTCGTGGTTGTAGTGGGGTTCGGCCTGCCCGCACTCGTCATGCGGCCCGTGGCGCGCGCGCAGGAGACCGAGTCCCCGAGCCTCGACGCGATCAGCAGGAAAGTCGTCGTCGGCGAGATTGCCGATCTGCTCATCACACACCATCTCACTCCGGACGTGGGCCGCGCCTGCGCGGACCACATCCGCGCGCGGCTGGCCGACGGGGCGTACGAAACCATCACGGATCCGACGCAGTTCGCCGGCCAACTGACGCGCGATCTGCACACGGTGGACGACGACGGCCATTTGCGCGTCGAGGTCGGTCCGCCGCACGCGTTTCTCGAAGTCGACCAGATCGACTCGGAGGAGACGCGGCAGCGCGTGTACGCCCTCTTTCGGCGCGACAACTTCGGCTTTCGCAAGGTCGAGATCCTGGATGACAACATTGGGTACCTCGAGCTGCGCCAGTTCGCGCCCCCGGAGGTCGGCGGCGACACCGCGGTTGCGGCGATGGCGTTGCTGGCGAATTGCGATGCACTGATCATCGACTTGCGCGCGAATGGCGGCGGAACCGGCGCGATGGTCCGGCTGCTCGCCAGCTATTTCTTCGATCGGCCCACGCATTTGATCAGCACGGAGACCCGCGGCGAGCCGCTCGTCACGCAATCCTGGACGCAGTCGTATGTGCCCGGCAAGCGGTTGTCCGCGACGCCGCTGTTCATCCTGACCAGCCGGCGCACCGGGTCCGCGGCCGAGGAGTTCACCTACGACCTGAAGCACCACGGCCGGGCAACCGTGATTGGCGAGCGGACCTGCGGCTCGGGGCATTCTGCCTTTCTGGCCCGGGTGGCCGACACGTTCAACGTCGTCATTCCGCAGGGCCGCCCGATCCATCCGGTGACGGGCACCGGCTGGGAGCGGGTGGGTGTGCAGCCCGACATCGATGTCGCTGCCTCGCAGGCGCTAACGCGAGCGCGCGTGGAAGCGATGAAGGTCATCCGCGCACGCGCCGGTGGGACCACCGGCAACACAGGAGAAATCCATGCACCGTGACCTGGAGGAAATGCCCCCGACGCGCGTCGCGGCGTGGCTCATCACGCTGGCGTGCGGCCTGCAAATCGCGCTCACGCCGGCTGCCGTCGGCCAGGAAAAGGAGGCCGGACGCGCGAACGAAGCGCTGCTGCCGATCAAGAACGACCGCTTCGCGGCGGGCGGCACAGCCGAGCAGCCGATCACCGATTGGACGTTTGAGTCGCTGTCCATGGACGTGAACCCGGACGACTTCAGCAGCACGGTGCGCATCGGTCCCAGGGGCGACGCGACGATTGCGATTCCCACGGATGGTACCGGCGTCACCCTGCAGGGCACGACGGACCTGGCGCGCGGCGACCTCGTGTCCAGCCCGTGCGCACTCAAGCCTTTCCGCTGGGTCAAGGTCGGGGTTGAATACGTCGTCGAATCCGGCGAGCCGCTGGTGTTCGTCTGCCTGCGGCCCACCAAGGACCGGTCGTTGGTCGATCTTGAGTTCCTGCCGAAGGCCGCGCCGGGCGAGAAGCGCAAGGCCTTCGTCCGCCTGCACACCGGCTCACTCGACGGCGACTACTCGATCGCCGTGTCCATCCACGGCACGGGGTCGGTGCGGTTCCTGATCGTCAAGGCGAAGGAGGACGGGGAATACCCGCGCCCCACAAGGCCGGCTGTCGTGATCGATCTGATGCACGAACGACCCGCGACGGAGGGACTGCATCGGTGGAACGAGATCTACAAGCTGGAGACCGTCTACGGTTTTCCAGCCATCCAGTTCCTGTCGTACACCGAGGTCACGCCGGCGAAGCTGAAGGCGTTGGATCCGGCGCTGATCCTGCTTTGGCCCTATGCCGACCGAGAGCAGAACCCGGACCGCCAGAAGGTCATCGCGGCGACCCGGGCCGCGGCCCGTCATGGCGCCCCGCTGATCGGTACCGGACTGGGGCACCAGATCCTGGCGCAGGCCGAGAAGAACGTCGCGATGGATCGGGAGGTCGAAGTCGGGCCGACACGCCTCGACATCGTCGCGGATGACCCTGTCTTCGCCGGCCTGCCGCGACCGTCGCATTTCTTCGCGGAGGAGTCGCACAGATTCATCGTGCGCGAAGTCCCGCCCGGTGCGGAGATCATTGCGAGTTCGGAGACCGTCGTGACCCAGGCGTTTCACTACACCGGCAAGCCCTGGTACACGTTTCAGCCCAACATCGAACGCGGCTGGGAGATCGCCTGCCCCGAGGCGTGCATCGTGTGGAAGAACCTGCTGCGCGGCTGGGGCCTGGCTCCGCCGGCAGAAAAACGCTGAGTCTGGCGACTGACGCTCGTTGTGCCACGCTCGGGACAACGGCCACAATGGCGGACGCCCGCCGACTATGCGCCAGAGGCGGCGGCCGCGACGAGTTCCTCGAGCAGCGTCGTCAGGACGTCGTACAACAGGCTCTCCGCGTCCAGCGCACAGGCGCTGGTCTGCACGATTACCGCTGCGCCGCCGATCAGTCCGGCGGCCCGCAGCCACTTCCAAACTTGCGGCATGAATCGTCACTCCCGGCGCCCGGCTGAACTGGCGCTGCCGACCACGCGGCCGTTGCGCCTCATGGGATGCGCCCACCAGGAGTATGGCCGTCCCCATGTGGCCGATCCATCGAGCACGCGCAAAGCTGCGCAAAAAACGGCTGACACTTCTTTACACGCCGCTGGTCGAAGCTTTGCCGAAACATCACGTGTATACTGTGGAGACGAGGTCCGTACGGTAGTGCCCATGCCGGAGCCAACCAGCGATTCCCCGGCCCCACGCCTTCTGCTGATCGATGACGATGCAGAGCTCTGCGAGCTACTGAACGATTACCTGGGAGCGGCCGGATTCGCCGTCACGGCGGCCCACGACGGCGCGGAGGGCATCCGGCATGCGCTCAGCGGCACGTACGCTCTGGCGGTGCTGGACGTGATGTTGCCCGGGCTCGACGGCTTCGAGGTGCTCCGCCGGATTCGCGCGCGGTCCGCCTTGCCCGTGCTGATGCTCACCGCGCGCGGCGACGATGTGGACCGGATCGTCGGCCTGGAAATCGGAGCCGACGACTACCTGCCCAAGCCGTTTAATCCGCGCGAGCTGGTGGCGCGCATCCACGCGATCCTGCGGCGTAGCGCAGCGCCGCGCGGCGCGCCGCCCGGGCGGCTGGTGGTGGGCGATGTCGAGATGGACGCCGGGGCCCGCGTCGTCCAGCGCGGCGGAACGCCGGTCGAGCTCACGGGGGCCGAATTCGCGCTGCTGGAGCTGCTGTTGCGCGGTGCCGGCCAGGTCGTCGAGCGCGACGAGCTCTCGCGCAGCGTGCTGGGGCGCAAGCTGATGCCCTTCGACCGCAGCATCGACATGCACGTCAGCAACCTGCGCCGCAAGCTGGGGCCGGCACCCGGTGGAGGTGAGCGCATCAAGACGGTGCGCGGCTGCGGCTACCTCTACGCCATTTCTGCAGGGCGGTCAGGCCCGGAACCCGCCGCGGAAGGCCCGCCGCCGCACGCCAACGAGAGGCCGTAGCGCCATGCGCACGCTGTTCCTGAAAATCTTCCTCTGGTTCTGGCCGGCGATGATCCTCGTCGTCGGCATCTTCGTGGCGCTCGATTTCTGGCAGCGCAGGTTGAATCCGCCCCCGCGCGGCGGGCTGCATGACACGATCCAGCTCTGCGGGCAGGAGGCGCTGGAAGCCTGGGAACGCGGCGGCGTGACGGAGTTGGATGCTTTCTGTGCGCGCCTGTCGGAAGTGACGAGCATGTGCGCCGTGCTCCTCGATGAGCAGCGCCGCGCGCTGTCCACGGCGCCCGTGCCGGACGGGGCGACGGACATTGCCGCGCGCCTGGACGCGGACCGGCCCGAAGCGCTGCAGCGTACGCCGGGTGGACCGCTGATTGCAGTGCGCGTGATCGGCCGCACCGGTGCGCCCCATGTCTTCGTGGCGCACGTCACACGCGGCCCGTGGAACGAAGCGCGGCTGGACTGGACCACCTTGAGCTGGCAATTGGCCGCGGTCATCGCGGTCAGTGGTGTGCTGTGCTACGGGCTGGCGCGCTACCTCAGTGCGCCGGTGCGACGGTTGCGGACCGCGGCCCGGCGGCTCGCGTCCGGGGACCTGACCGCGCGGGCCGGGTCCGCGACCAGTCGCCGCCGCGATGAGATCGCGGATCTGGCGCGGGACTTCGACTACATGGCGGAGCGCGTGGAGACGCTGGTGGCGTCGCAGCAGCGGCTACTGCGGGACATCTCGCATGAACTGCGCTCGCCCCTGGCGCGGGTGTGCGTGGCCCTGGGGTTGGCGCGGCGCGCCGCCGGTGACGCCGCGACCCCGGCGCTGGATCGCATCGAACGCGATGCCGAGCGTCTGAACGAACTGATCGGCCAACTGCTCACGCTCACGCGCCTGGCGAACAACGCGGAGCAGCCGGAACAGGTGCCGCTTGCGCTCGCCGAGCTCGTGGAACTGGTCGTGGCGGACGCGCGTTTCGAGGCCGGCGCGGCGCACCGCCAGGTCGTCTTCACGGCCAGCGCGGACTGCACAGTACTTGGGTCACCCGAGCTGCTGCGCCGCGCCATCGAGAACGTGGTCCGTAACGCCGTGCGCTACACGCTTGAAGGCACGACGGTTACCGTCACGCTGGACCAAGTGTCCGAAGGTGGCGCCCACCGCGCGCAGCTCGAGGTCCGCGACCGGGGCCCGGGCGTGCCGGCGAGTGCGCTGCAGGATATTTTCCGGCCCTTCTACCGCGTCGCCGACGCCCGCGACCGTCACAGCGGCGGCACCGGCCTCGGTCTGGCCATTACGGCCCAGGCGGTCCGCCTCCATGGCGGCCGCATCAGCGCGGAAAACGCCCCGGATGGTGGTCTGATCGTTCGGATCGAGCTGCCCGCCGCTCCGGGCAGTCCGGCGTCCGCGTAGCGTGGTCGGCGGGAACCCAGACTCGGCGCGGCCGGCGGTTGCCGTGGAGCGTGCGATCGCATAGGCTGGATGTCCGCTGGCATCGGTGCGGCGCGCACGCCGGCTGCACTGTGGAGAGGTGCCGGAGTGGCCGATCGGGCACGCTTGGAAATGGTCGCCCGACTTCGGAAACCCCTCTGGTTGCGTCAGAATGCGGTTTTTCTCGCTCACTTGGGCGGAAAATGCAACGTAAAATGCAACGGATCGGGGGGCGCTTCCGGGGGCATTCGTCCGGTGGCGTTTTGCCCCTGACCCCCTGCCGCTCCGGAAGCGCCGATGATCCGCCCGATGGGGGCAGGATACCACGGCGGCGGGCGAAAATCGACTACCAAACTTTCGCCTAACGCCTTGGCGGTCGGGGGGCAGGGGCTTCTAATGCTGGAAACCTGAAGCGGGTCACGCTAGGTTGGCGGCAATGGAGCCGCATCCGCTTGAGGTCAAACTGAACGCGCCCGCGTCCGACATCCTCAGCGCTATCGAGCGTGGGTTTCGGGCGCAGATTGACGTGAAGGGCAAGCTTGCTGAGCTGTATCTGAGTCGGCGACTTGAGGCGCTTCAAGAGGCAGGCAGGATCGCGGGCTTTGAATGGCAGGACGTGGACGGCAAGCCGGACTTCATCGTCAAGTATCGAGGGCAGGACTTGATACTTGAATGCAAAAACATCCGGAATGAATGTTTCACGCGGCCCGAGCGCTGCTTCAAGGTCGAATTGCAGCGGACCCGCAATAGCAAGGATGGGACGCTGACGCGCGGTTACCGCTTCGATGAATTCGACGTGATCGGCGTTTCGCTTTTCAATCAGACCGGCTGTTGGGACTTTCTCTTTGCCCCTGTCCGCCGTCTGGAGCGGCGTCCGGATCGTCCGGAGTTTCTGACGATCATGCAGCGCGTGCCGGTCACGCCGAATGCGCTTTGGACGCCCGATCCGTTCGCGGCGTTTGATGCTGCCTTGGAGTTACGGCAATGAGCCGACGGAGCGGCTTCAAACTTAAGCGCAAGGCGTTCTTTCAGACCGACCACGGCGCGGCATACCTGGGGGACTCACGCAAGCTGCTCGCCGACATACCGGATGGATCGGTCAACCTGATTATGACTTCTCCGCCGTATGCCCTTCACTTCAAGAAAGAATACGGCAACGCCGATCAGGGCGCATACGTCGATTGGTTTCTCGGATTCGCGGATGATTTCAAGCGCGTCCTGACCGATGACGGCTCGCTTGTGGTCGATATCGGTGGCGCGTGGACGCCCGGCAAACCGACTCGCTCCCTCTATCATTTCGAGTTACTGATTGCGCTCTGCCGTCAGGTCGGTTTTCACTTGGCGCAGGAATTCTACTGGTACAACCCTGCCAAGCTGCCCGCGCCCGCCGAATGGGTGACCGTCCGCAAGCTGCGCGTGAAGGATGCTGTTAACTGTCTCTGGTGGTTATCGAAATCGGAGAATCCCAAGGCGGACAACCGGCGCGTTCTTGTCGAATACAGCGCCGATATGAAGCGCCTGATTAAGCGGGGGTATCGGGCGAAGCAGCGCCCGAGCGGTCACAACATCACGGAGAAATTCGGCAAGGATCAGGGCGGGAGCATTCCGCCGAATATCCTGATCTTCGGTAACAATGACGCCAACGGGACGTATATGTCGCGCTGCAACGAGGCAGGGATCAAACCGCATCCGGCGCGCTTCCCTCAGCAATTGCCGACGTTTTTCATCCGCTACCTGACGGAGCCGGGCGACGTGGTGCTTGATCCGTTTTGCGGATCGAATACGACGGGCGAAGCGGCGGAGCGCGAGGGGCGGCGCTGGGTTTCATTCGAGCTGGACGAAACCTACCTGCGCGCCAGCGTCTACCGGTTTGATCCTGCCGGATGGGAGCCGATAGACCTGTCGAAGCGCAACGGCGACTTGCGCGGGCAGAAAGAGCCGTCCCTGTTTGACCAAACCAAGTGAGAGGGCACGCCGATGGGGCTTTTTGATTTCTTCACGCGACTTTTTCGCGGCGGGCCGGAGAAAGTCGGATGGGAAGATGGGGGCGCTGCGATTAAGAGCGTCGCGGACGGCCCGGATGCCGTCAACCGCGCTCACGAATTCGCCCGCCAAAACGGCGTGACGATCGCGCCGGGCAATCCGTCACAATTCAGGACGCGTGACGGCATTACCTACTTGAAATTCACGGTGGACAAGCCGCCGTCCTGATCCGCCAGCGGAAGTCACGCCAACGGATAGCTCTTGATTTGAGCCTGAAATCTGGTACGATGCGCGCCACAAGTGAATAACAGGTTGACCGTGGTCGATTGTTTCGACAGCCCGTCAACCGGTGTGACCATCCCCCGCTTGGTTCCCCTTCAATGGGGAGCGCGGCATCTGCTCCGTCCTAGGGAAATGGGCAGAGAACGGCGCGAGGTCTCCCACCTATAGGGAGATTTTGCGCTCATGCCAGCCCAATCTCTTCAACGCACGCGCCCGAAGTCCGCGCCCCACGTCACCGTAACGTCAACGCCGTCCGATGCGACCATTGAGGACACGTCTGTCCACAAAGAGACAGCAGTCTGTCCGCTTCCGGATGATGCCGTCCGATTATTGCGCGACGCGCTTGACGCGCCCCTGCCCGAGCCGGACGCGCCCGATGCAATCAAGGTCAAGTTTGTCGGCAAGCTCCATCGCGCCATTGAATGCGTGGGCAAGGTCGATCTTGAGCTTGCCTGCCGCAACGGTCAGGTGCTCGCAACCATCAAGCAGCGCGAGAAAAACGCCCACGGATGGGAAGCGTGGGCAGAATCGAAACTGCCCTTCAGCATCAAAACCGCCAACCGGTATATCGCGGTTTACGAAGGTCGCGAGCATCAGCGCGAGATTGCGCCGACAGACCCGCTGCCGGTCGGACTTTGGGAAGCCTACAAGCGCTATGGAGTCGTGACGGAGGCGACGGAGCCGACGGAGCCGCGCACCAAGGGCAAGCACAAGGGAAAGGGCAAGAGCAAGGGGACGCGCAAGGCGCTTGACAGGGACGTTGCGCCATTGGGCAGGGTCTATGATCTTCTGCGCGATTACCGGCGCGTCACGATCAAACACGGCAAGGTCTTTTTGCAGGGGGACGCGGCGCGATACCGCAAGATCGCCACGTCTTGCCTGACCTACGTTGCCAAGATCGAAGCGGAAGTCGCGGAGCTGCGAAAAGTCCTGACCCAAGCGGCAGCGGCGCTCGCGAAGACTCCGAAGGGGGTGAAGGTATGACGCGCCGCAACATCTATGCGCCCTTGCTCCGCGCCCCCGGCGCAAAGACCCGGTTTGGCGCGAAATGCGTTTCCCTGATGCCTGCCGATACGTTGGAATTCAGGGAGCCGTTTTGCTTCTCTGCTGCCGTTTACGCTCGCGTCCCGCCCACGATCCGACGATGGATCAGCGATGTAAATCCCGCTTATGCTGACTTCTACCGGTGGGTCGCGACCGATCCGAGCGCGCCCGCCCTCATAGAAACCGTCCGGCGCTTCGCGACCACGGACGAGCGCCAACGGATCGTCTATTTCTCCGCGTATTTTGGGCAGGCAGAGCGCGGATATCCGCTGCCGCTCGAAACCTTGATCCTGACGCGCCACGGTTATTGCGGCATCATCAGGCGCAAGCCCAATCATTCTCCCGCTGCTCACAAAAACGGTATGCGCGTGGTCAGTCCGGAGCGCGTCGCCTACTGGCGCGCCATCCTGCCAGGGACGCGGATAACCTGCGCCGACTACGAAGAGGTTGTGCTCGCGCCCGGACGCAACGTCACGATTTACCTTGACCCCCCTTACCTCTTGGGGGCGCGCCGTGACCACGGACAGCCCGTCTACCCCGGTTTCGATTGGGGATGGCGAGACTACCTACGTCTCGCGGAAGTCCTGAGGCGCTGCCCCCATCGGTGGATTATGACCGTGGATCAGAGCGTCCAGATGTATGACCTGTTTCGCAACGTTTCGGGCGCTCGATTTCTGCGGCGCGACTATACCGGCAGCGTCAATACCCCCAATCCCAAGCACGAATGGGTCATTACCAATTACAATCCACGGACAGTAGCGCGCCTGCAACCGGTCACTCGCGAGCAGGCATACGGACTTGCAACCTCTGTGTCCACGATTGGGGCCACAGAATAATTTTCAGATTTCCGCGAGATTTCTTTCGACCCGCCTTGGCGGCGGACTCGCCCATATATATAGGTAGAGTAGTGGTCAGGGCGGAGCGCCTGACCGGTTGACAGGGGCAGGACAACAGGGATGTTGTGCCTGCCCCCGGAGATTACGCCGTGAAGCAGTCTTTAGACGAGCAATTGGACGCAATAGCAGCACAGATAGAGGCAGCGCCCAAGGGCGCGGCATTCGACCTGAATGTTGAGGAGGATGATGATGGACAGCCCGTCAAGGTATGGGTGACGCCGAAGGATGCACCACGATATCCCCTTGTCCCTGTTTCGCGCCCTGAGTGAGGGCGCTTGTACCCGAAGCCCGCCCCTGCCGGTCTACGCGCGCCGGTTGCATCAGGGGCGGGCGCTCATTTTCTCAGCGGGCAGAAAAATCTTTCGCAGAAAAGAGGGCTCGCGCAAGAAACGTTGTATAATTACGCATGGGAAGATGGTCTAAGGGCAACAGAAAGAGTAGAAAAGACATTCCGCTCGTTCTGTTGCCCCCAAAACAGCGGACCATCAGCCCCACGGTAAGCGACCCTTGCCGTGGGGCATCCCATTTCTACAATCAATTAACCCTTGGGCTCCCGTAGGGTCGGGCGTGAAACACGGCAAGAAAGCCCCCTCGCGCAAGCGACGGATCGCCGACGGAAGCGAATAGCAGAAGAAAACTGCGGCAACAAATTGCAAGTCACGTCTCTACCCTGCGCGGATGCAATGGGATGACGTGGCACTCCGACGTAGCAGAGCGTATGCCGGATCGTCCTGGGGCTGTGACCACTATACTACAGGGCGGTCTTAAGCACGTCACTTCGCAGGGATAGTCCGGGAGAGCGAAGAAAAACAAGCCCGGTAGTCGGTCGGCTCCATACTTCGACGACAGAGCCGACGTTAAACCACTACCTATTTCCTAATAGGGAGTGGTCTCTCCACCTTCTCTGACAGGCTTGAAGGGACAAGCGCTCAACAGGCTTGAAGGGACAAGCGCTCGATAATCGCTTATGACACAGCGAATAAGACTGGCGTGATGGGTTACTGGGTCAAACGGGCTATCCGATGCTCTGATAAGCGAAGCGATTAGAGCATCGAATGGGCTGAGCAGTCTAGGAAACCGAAGAACGAAAGGAAACCATATGACAAATGCAGAGTATGAAGCGCTAATTCACAGATGGGAACAGCAAGCGATGAAAGCAGCGGGAGTAAATCGAGAGTATATGGAAACGTATTCTCAGGCGTTACTGAATTCAAATCGTAAGACTGATAAGCAAAGAGAAGCAGAAGCAGTGAGCAAGTCTGGTTATATCAAGTTACAGGCAGAAACAGAGAAGATCAAGGCAGACGCGCTGTTGCTTGTGATTAAGAGAATATTGTGTATAAAAGAACCGGAAAGTAAAGTCGCAATTTAACGAAGGTCATAACGACCCAGGGCGTTTCTCCGTCTGATACTTTGTCGCCTGAGGAAACGGACTTGGTAGGTCATTCTCTTCAAGCCGGATTAGTTGCGCAAGCCCTTTGTTAATCTCTTTGAGCTGGTCAACCTTGCGTCCTTGGTTACGGACGCGCTCTACGCGATCGTGATACTCGCGGTAAACGGGACCGTAAATCTGACTTGCAGGGACAGGCATACCGGTCTTATTCCACGGCTCCGGGTAGAGCGCAGGATTACTGATGCCCAATTCGAGCGCTTTCGCGACGTTGTGGTTGAAGTCGAATAAGACCTTCTCCCATCGACCCGCGCCAATAATCTGATCCATGCCCTTGTAGGACTGCCTTATCTGCTCGCTCGTCTGGCGCTGCTCCAGCTTCAAGCCCAAAATCTGAGCCCTGATCTTGTTTGCTTCTATGACCCCTTCCGTGGTGCTCTGATCTATGCTTTCGAGGATTTCAGTCAGGCGGGTGATTTCGACTTGAAGGGTCTGTTGCAGGGCGCGTAGCTGATTGATCGCGCCTATCGTCCCTAATGGCGTGGTCTCTGCTATCTGCGCCTGGAGCCGGGCGAGCTGAGATACTGACGCTGCCTCTTGGGCGGACAGGTCAAGGGTTACGCGCTTCGCGGCGTTGTCCTGTAGGCGCTTCAAATTGTCATTCAGGGCATCGACTTCGACTTGGGCTTTCTGCGCGTCCTGCGCTAACTTCGCGGGCGTGGTTTGCGTGGGGGTCTGCTCTGCCTGTTTGGCGGTTTCTTTCTGCGCGGCATTCAGGGCTTCTATCTGGCGGGTCAGGGCTTCGCGCCGCTTGCCCATTTCAGCGACGACCTTACGGTCGGTCTCGCTCAAATCATCCGCGCCAAAGAAACGGCGGACGAAACCACGCTTGTGCTCCTCAGAGTAGCGCCCGATTTCAAGGTCAAGGGTCTGACGCTCGCCCTTCAAGCGGGTTGCCTGATCTTGGGCGGCTTTGTTTCTTTGCGCGATTTCTGCGAAGCGCGCTTGTTGGGCGTCCGCCCGCTCTTGGGCTTCGATTAGTCCGCCGCGCTCCATCAGGTAGCCCGCGCCCATTCCGGCGCTGAGCCCCACGCCCACGGTTGCCGCCGCGACGCCCAAGCCCGCGAGGGCAGCGCCGCCGAGACCTGCCAGGGCGGGCGCTGCCGCGACTCCGCCCGGCGCTGCGAAACCGACGATCCGGGGTATGACCTGGGTCGCGGCGCGACCTGCGCCCGCCGCGCCAGCGCCGCCTAAGAGCTTGCCCCCTGCCCATTGCAGACCTTGCTTGCCCGCCCATCCGATGCCCTTGACCCCCAGGTAAGCGCCCACCGCGCCCGCGCCGACTTCAAGCCAGGACGCGCCTTGATCCGTCCCGATCTTGCCCGCCCATCCTGCCGCCTTTTCAATGGCGCTCGCGAGGTTGTCGATTTGGGGCGCGAGCTGATCGGCGAGTTTGACCACGAGCGTATCGAAAGCGTCGCCGATCCGTTGGGCGGCGCTTTCAAGGTTGGCGGCGGCTCGCAATACCGGGTCCATCGTTTGCGGAGCGCCAGCGAGTCCCTGAGAGGTTTTAAGGGCATTCAGAGCGGTCGTTACCGCCATGATGTTCTTGTCCGTCGCCGCGCCCATCAGCGCCCCCCGGACGTTGCCCCCGGCGGCGGTCTCGACAAACTGCCTGAGTTTGTCCGGCTCCAATGACTCCGTAACCGCCAGGATGATTTCGTTTGCCCTGTCCAAGCCGATCTTCTCAAGCGCCCGCTGCGCCGCCACGAGTCCGGGCAGCGCTTGCTCGCCCAAGGCAAACCGGGCGTAGGCGTTCTGCTGCTGAAACCTGCCCGCCAGGTCTGACGCCGCGAGCATATTCCGCCCGCCTGTCAGACCGCGCAACGCGGCGACCTGCCCGGGGCCGCCCGCCAAGGCAAGCGCGAATTCCTTTTGGACGGTCTCTTTGATCCGCGAAACCGCCGAGTAGATCAGGGAGCCGCCTGCCAAGAGCCCAAGGGTCTGTTTCAGGGAGCGCCCAAGTCCGAGACTGGCGCGCCCGAGACCCTGACTCGCCCGGGACGCCTGCGCCGACTCTGACCTGTATTTCCGTATTAGGTCAAGCTGCTCGCGCATCGGTTTTTGGGCTTGCTTGATGCTCTGCGCGACTTTCTGTTGGGCGCTCCGGTAGGCGTCCGTCGCCTTGGCAGCAGTCCGCGCCGCGCTGCCTGACCCCCTGATCGCGCTCTGATATCGCTTGATTGACGCCTCTGCCTTGCGAGTCTGCGCGATGAGGCGGTCAAGATGCTTGACGATGTTGTCGCCCTTAAGCGACTCGACCACCTGCAAGATGATCTTCTGTATGACGGGCTCTGTTGCTTCTGTGTCCATGAATACACATTCGTCGCGCAGAAAAGATTTCCTGCCAGAATTTTGAAGGAATGGGCGGCGGTCGCGTTGAATGAGTGAAAGAGGAGACCACCAATGGCACGCAAATACATACCACGCGGGACGCCTGTAGGACGCCCGCCCATTTATCCGCGAGATAGAATTGATGAAGCGGTCAAGGGCATCATCGCCCACGAGCCGCCACGAAAGCCTTACGGTGATACGGCGCTTGCCGCGCATCTAGAGGCATACCACGGGCTCCGCTGCTCGCCTTATGCCGCGAGGGAGTCGCGCAAGCGACTTGGGATAGAGCCCGCCAGAAAGCGGTGCAGACGTGACGGGTGATCGTTACCGCAATCTGCGCTCCAAGGCAATCGTATTCAGCTCTTGGGAGCCGATCGCGGCGACCGTCAGAAGCGGCAAGCGGAAGCCGGTTGAAGGGTCAAAGGGCATCGTGACGATTTCGTTTCGCAGAAACCCCGGCAAGTATACGTATCGGCTCACTCGACCTTTCACGATGAAAGAATGGTTGGCGTGGATGAGCGCCAACAGCGTCGGGCGTTGGTGGAATTTCAAATATCTAGGAAGGGTCTGACCTATGAAGGAAGCAATTGGACACGTCGTTTTTGAAATCAGGCGCGGTGAAGGGCTCGCCACGATGACCATCTGGACGGACGGAAGCGAAATGACCGTCTCAGTCCTGCCGGAAGCCCTACAGGCGTTGTCTCTTGGACTTGGCGAAATGGCAGGACAGGACGAAGGATATCGCGCCTATGTCGCTGATATCTTCACCAACCCTGACTTGCCCGATGATACTCCGGAGCCGGAGCCCGCCGACGGTGGGCTATCGTTAATCGACTAGGACGGTAACAGTGAGAGAATACGAATTAGCTACAACGTGGGGACTGCCGAAACAATCGTGGCTTGTGACGCGCCACGAGCGCGAGCGCTTCGGGCGGATGCTCCGCAAATGGAAGCGCGAAAACCCCAAGGCGACATTGATACAAGAAATGCTCGCCGAGTCCCTTGTCCGCCTGCATATCTGGGAGCAACGCCTCGTAGATCGGCGGACATTCTTTGACGGCGAGCGGACGGACTACCAAGAGGTAGCAGACCACAAGCCCGACGTGGATACCGAAGACCTAGAGCGCAAGATGAAAGAATGGAAAGAGCTTATGCCGCTCGTGATTAAATGGAAAACAGAGCTGCTGAAGCTTGCCCTTGCCAATGGCGTCAACCTGCAAATCACAGGGGACGCCCGAAACGTGAGCGCCCTATTCGGCGCGCTCGATCAGTCCGAAAGAGAAAAGGTCAATTCCTACCGTGGTAGTAGCGGAGAAAACGCGCAAGAAACAGATTGACCCGGCGCTGATCGTCGCCAGCTTCGATGATGACGAAATCGCCTTGGCGCGGTATCTCCGCGATGACCCCGTAGCATTCTGCCGCCACGTCCTGCAAGTCCGCCCCCATCGCAAACAGGTTGAAGTCCTCACGTCGCCATTGGAGCGTCAATCATCGCTGCTGCCGTGGGGCAGGCAATTCGGCAAGTCAACGGTTATTCGCTGGTACTTGGCTTGGAAGCTGTTTTCGAGCCGTGGATATACCGCCTACGTTATGTCGCCCTCAGGCGAGCAGTCCGCCAAATTCTTCGAGCGCCTGTTGGACGTATTTGAGCAATCGGCTTACCTGCGGACTTATGCCACCTGGAAGGTCAGCGGGCGGACGCTTCACGTCGGCGGCGATGAATGGGGCGCATCGGTCGAATGGTTGAAAGTAGGACTTGACGCGTCTAACGTCAGGGGACGCACAATCACAGACGGTAACGGGCTGGTTGTTTATGACGAAGCCGCCTCATTCCTTTACCCTGAGCAGATAATCGGCGTCACGTTGCCTTTCTGCGCCACGGGCGGCGGAGCCGTCTATCTATCATCGCCCGGTGAAATCGGCTCGTATTTCCACGCCCTGTATGAAGACTTCAAGGCGCAAGAGCGCCTTGCCCGTGAGCGCGGCGAGACCCCACGCCACCGCGTCTATGAGGCAGATTGGCGCGACGTTGACCACCTGTCCGCGGAATTCGTCGCGGAGCAAGAAAGATCGCTCACGGCGCAGGGGCGACGGTGGTTTTTCGAGCGCGAATATCTCGGGCGCTGGGTCAGGACTGAGGGGGCGTTTTTCAACGCATCAGACGTGAAACTCTGTCACGTCCGCGACCTGCCCCAAGGTGGCAGCGCCGACACCTGGATTTACTCGCTGGACCCCGGACTTGATAAGAGCCCTGCTGTCCTGATCGTCGCCCGTTGGAACCCTGTCCTGCGCCGCCTTGAAATCGGCGAGTTAATCAGTCTCGTGAGGGACGGCAACCGCTACGTCAGGCAGGGGTCAGAGCGGATCGCGGGCTACCCCGACCTACTCGACCTGATCTTGGAGTTACGGCGGACCCGCCCCATTCACCGGCTCTATTACGACCCCGGCATAGAGCAGACGTTAAGCGAAATGCTCGGCAACCGCTTCGGCGTTGCCACGGAGCCCGTCCGGGTCGGCGGTTACGCCGCAAAACTAACCGCCTTGCAGGACTTGCAGCGCGCCCTAAGCGCCCAACGGATCGTCTGGCAGGATCATCGAATAACGGCGCAATTGTTGGGCTTCTCCGCGCCCGTCAATCCGCTAACCGGGCGTCACGATTTCCCCACGTCGGACGCGGATATCGTGGTCGCGCTCTGCCAGCTTGCCCGCTACCTGGGGCAGCGCGTGGAAACGCCGTGGGCTTTTGAGGCGGTCACGCGGAAGGGGGCAACGTGGTAGGACTACTGCGCCGCCTTTTCGGATCGCCTGCCCCTGCGCCCGCGCCTGCCTTTGACGTGGCAGCGGGAGCCCAACGGGTGGTCGATACTCGACTCCTCTTGAATGCCCAGCGCTTCTACGTGGGCTTGTCCGCGTCGGATCGCCTGGATCTCTTCCGATCCATCTACTACGGGACGCCCCTTGCCGTCGGCGCGGTCAACGTCATTGTCCGGATGACCAATTCTCGCCCGCGCTTCAATTCCGGCAACCCTGACGTGGATCGGCGCTGCCGTCAGATATGGCAGACCTATCGGCTCCATCAGGTCAATGACTCGCTGATCCGGCAGAGTCTCATTTACGGCTACAGCATCGGTGAAGTCGTTTGGGGCGAGCGGGAGCCCCTGACCCTGGATCGCGTGGTCGTGCCGCCGTCCTACGAAATCCGAGTCCTGGCAGACGAGCGCGGGCAGCGGACGGGCTACCTGCAATTGCCGTCTATCGAGTCGATGCGCCCCCTGGATCGTCGGACGATACCGCCCGAGAAATGTATCGCGGTCACAAGAGACCCGACAGACCTACAGGACTACTACGGATCATCGCTTTTTGAAAGCGCCGTCGGGCAGTTTGATAGTCTCTGCCAAATCCTGAAAGCCCAAATCACGGTTATGCAGCGCTTGGGCAAGCCGCGCTTTCAGGTCGCAATACCGACAGAGGGCTTGTCTGAGGAACAATTCCGCGAGCGCCTGACCGCCGCGAAAAACGTCTTTGCCCAAATCGGCAGCGTTGACGCCGACCTATTTGTGCCTGCCGGAGTCGAAGTGAAGATCATCGGCGGCGAAACCTTGGGGGTCAAAGTCGCGGATGAAACCCGGCTTGTGGTTTCGATGTTGCTCGCTGCCGTGGGCATCCCGCCCGCGTTGCTTCACGTAACAATAACCGGCTCCGTGGGGACTGAGAGTTACGCCCGTCAAAGCATTCTCGTTATGCAGAGCATGTTAGACAACATTCAAGAGGCAACGGCGGCGGCGTGGAATACGTCATTCTGGCGGATCGTCCAACGCCTTGAAGGGATGCCCGTCGCGCCCCAAATGTCGTTTGAAAAGCCGAGACTGCTAGAGCAACAAATAGAGGAGCAAGCCCGCGCGCTCCGTTGGGAAAACGACCTGACGGAAGTCCGTTACGGAATTCGCGCCCCTGAATGGTTGGCGCAGCGTTGCGGCGCGGATGAAGCATACGACCCCGACTTACTGGCGGACAAGATCGAAGAGGAGCCGGAAGCGCCCGCCACGCCCGACGCTGCCCGGGCAGAGTCCACAACCAAGGGGACAGACGAGCGGGCAACCGGCAACAAGGAATTATGACAGAAACGGAGAAGTAAGATATATGCCACTACCACTACCAACGGACAAAGAAACGCAGTCGCAGTATGTTGATCGCTGCATCGACGATCGCGCCGTTAAGCGGGAGTATCCCAATTCCGCCGAGCGCCGCGACGCCTGCCGCCGCCTTTGGAATACCGCCAAGGCAAAGCGCCACAACCTGCGCGTGACGCCCATCCGCGAGCATAGCGCTACTGCGCCGGACTTGGACAAGATACGCGCCGTGGCGGGCAACGCCGATCTTGCCGCGGACGATGTTTTTGACTTCGGCGTCTTCGTTATCGCAAGATCAGGCGTCAACCGCAACGCGACCGACATAACGCCTGAGGGGCAACGCGCCGCCGTAGATGAATGGATCGGCAAGCCGATTTACTTCCGCGACCACGAAACCGAAGCCGCCAACCAAATCGGGCGCATCTATGACGCCTGGATCGAAGATCAGGCAGGCGAGACCGTCACGATGGGCAGGGGCTACGGCATCAGGACGGATGACCTGCGCGACGTTTTTGCGCGCATTGAAAACGGAATTCACCGTGAAATGTCCTGCGGTTACGAGCCCGTCCGGTCGGTCTGTAGCGCCTGCGGTGCAGACCTGGACGCGCCGAGTTTCAACGCCTGCCCCAAGGGGCATCGGGTCGGATCGGACGGCGTTTATGCCCGTGACCTTGCTTTCGTCCCTGACCATATTTCATTCGTCGGCAGACCTGCCGTTGAAGGGGCGGGCATCGTCTCTGCCGCCGACGTGGTGCGGATCATCCGCCAGTATGCCGCCGATCCAACGCCCCCGCCCGAGCTGGCAGGTGTCCTATCAGAGCTGGCGGACGCCCGCGACTTCCGAGACCACGCGCAGGCAGAATTCCGGCGCTACGCCCGTAGCAACCTGCCCGACCTGACCGAAAGTGACCTATCCGAAATCTGTGAGCGGCTATCCGCTCGAAACCTACTACGTCTGGCCCGAGCCGAGAAAGCCCGCTTAACCGCCGACCTGCCAGACGGCAAGCAACTAACGACCGTCGCGCCCGCCCCTGACCCGGAGTCAGGGAGCAGCGCGCCCGAGTATCGCAATCTCAAAGACCTGTTTTCCAACCTGAGAGGTAATAAGCAATGGCGAGTGTAAACCTATCATCCGGCGGCGTCCGCGCCGGAGTCCGGGCGGGCGCAGACCTGCCCGCCGACAGACTTTTCAAATACAGCAGCATCGAAAACGAAGTCGTTTTATGCGGCGCTGGCGAAGAGGCGGACGGTATCGTCCTGGCGGAAGTCCTGACAGGCGAGATTCTGAATGCCGAAGGGGTCTGTTACGCCCGAAAGACCACGGGGACGTTCTCTGACGTGACCATCGGCAGTAACTTCACCTGCGGCGCGGAGTTTATGTCCGCTGCCGATGGGGTCATAACCGCCTACGTCGCGGCAAGTGACAACCGCCCGCTTGGAAAGTTTCTGAGCAGCGGAAGCAGCGGCGAAACCGGCAAGATACTCTTTTATTCGAGGTAACAACCAATGGTAAAGACATACGAGAATGATCTCTTCCAACGTCTCGACGCGACCTATGAGCCCGCCGAGACCTGCGCCCGCCGCTTTACGGCAGGCGACTACTTACGCACCTTCAATGACCCTGCCAAGCGGGCGTCATTCGACAACCTGAAACTCAGCATTCAGACTGACGGACTAACGCCGCGACGCATCTACGAAGCCAAGGAATGGGCGGACTTCATCCCGACCGTTTACCTGGACCCGATCCTCGAAACGGTCACCTACCGCTCGGTCGCTTCGCAGCTTGCCAGCACGGCGAGCGTCAATACCGGTCTGACCTTCGTCTACCGGACTTTTGAGCATTTTCAACGGGCGCAGCGCGGAGCCGAGAATACCGAATTCGAGCGCCGCAAGGGTCAACGCGCCGTCCAACAGACGGGCTTTCATACGTTGGGCTTGCGCTCTTACGTGACCGAAGAGGAGACCCTCGATATCCCATTCTCCGCGCAGCAGCTTGAGCTAAATACGATGGGCGCGGCAATCGCCCTGGAGCGCGACCTCCTCTGGATGGACGCGCTGCATACCGCGACAGACGGGACCAATGCGACCACCTATCACAATCATCTTGTGAGCAAGGCGCAGCTTGACCTTGAAGGGCTCCACGGCGTGTTGACGTGGTTTGCAAGCCCCTTTGAGGCAGCGCTGACGACCATCGACCTGAGCAACTTTTGGGAGTCAGGGACGGCAGCGGAGCAAGTCGAAGGGCTTATGCGGATCGGTATGTTTCGCCCAACCGACGTGTTGGTCAATGCCAAGCTGTATTTCTCGATTGTGAATAACTCATTCTTGCAGCAGCAGAATATATGGACGAATTCGCGCATCCTCGATACCGGTGAATTGAGCGTCCCCTTGCTTGGCGTCAACATATGGAAGGTCAATACCGGTCACTTTGCCGATGCAAACGACCCCGATAGCTGGGTGCCTACCGATGACGTGATTGTCCTGGATCGCCGTATGGGCGGCGGCGGAACCATCAATCAGAAACAACCGCTTCAGGTTAGAAATTGGGCTACGCCTGAATTCCGGACTGAGGATTTTATGATCTACGAAAGACTCGGCGTCGCCGTCCAAAACCGACGCTCGCTTGTCCGGATCAGCAACGGAGCCGGGAGCTAAAGTGACGCGTGAGACCTTCAATAACGTCGAAGAGCTGATTTTGTGGTCGGGCTTCGACCACGGCGCATCATCCGGTCAGGCGAGCGTCACACAAGGGACTTTCGCCTACGGTCAATTCGAGCGCGCCTTGGACGAAGCCCGCCGAGAAATCTACCGGAAGACCGGGCAACGCCTGAATGATGAATTCGACGAAGATCGCGCCGATGAATTGAAGGAAGCCGAGCGCTACCTTGCCATTGCCCGCTTAATTCCCAACTACGCGAACCGGATGCAATTAGAGTTTCCGGAGAGCAACCTCGCAAGTGTTGGGGAAGTGACTGTTGGCGCGGATACCCCGAGCCCCTACGAAAAAGGCGCGCAATGGATTGAGAAGATGTATAGCGCCTATAGGTCGATGGGGCTTGCGTTGCTCGCCAACGCCCGCGACCACGCCGACATAGAGCTAGGCGACGACGTATCCTCTGAGAGTTACCCTTGTCTGTCCCCCTCTCCTTCAGGGTAACTCTCAAGAGCCGGGCGCGGCGAGACGAAGAGGTGTTCCGGCTTCCCACCTTTTCTAACGCCCCCCCGGCTCGCCCCTTTCTTCTAACGGAGCAACTATGACAGACCTTATCAGTGAAATCGAAACCAACGTCCTAAACATCGCCGAATTGCTAAACGACGCTCGCAGCGACCTGCATCGCCTGGTGCGACTGCGCTTCGCTTGCGAGTCGCAATATCGCGCAATCGAGAATATCGCAGACGAAGAGCAGTATCGCCACCTGCGCCGTCGGCTCTGGACCTGTCAGGCAGCGCTCAATCGCCTCATCGAAGCCGCGGACTTCGCGCTGCGGCAAAAGGGTTGGGAATGTTAGTTTTCGTTTCCGCCTCAGACCTGACGCAAAGCGCGGCGCTCGCCACGCCCACAACCAATATCGACTTGGGCTATTTCACGACCGGACGAATGGCGACGGTTGCCCTGCGCGTCGGCAACCAAGGCAGCACAAGCGCCGCTTGGAATTTGAATGCCCGCGACCCCTTCGATGACGGCGTGACCTGTGATATCTACCCTGATATGGGCTTTCTTGTGGCGGATGAAATCTCGGATACCGTCACGGTCGATATCACGTTGCCGCTGGACGCCTACGAAATAGGTCACGTCGCTGACCTGATCCTGACGGACGGATCGTCTGAGACGATTTGCGAGCTGACGTTTACGCCCGTCCAAGCAAACGTCGAAAGGCGCTCGCAGTATCCGTCACGCGCAGGGGACGCCACCCGGATCAGCGGTAACGTCATAGAGTCCCTTGGTGATACGCTCCAGGTCTACGTGTTTCAGCCCGTCGCCTACGATCCGTCAACCGACGACCTAATCAGCGTCGAATGGCAGGACAAGAGCATCGGCGGGCTCTATCGCGGAATGAAGATCGTGACCGCCGCCGATCCTTGCGAGCGCCTGAACCCGCATAACGAGCAATGGGGCTATACGGTTTGCCCGACCGTGGTCAGAGGGCAATTTCAACGCGAGTCGCCGAGCATCGTGACCACCGCCCTTGAAGCCACGGGCGCGCCCTTGCGTTACAACGTCTCGGCGTCCCTGATCCTGCCCGGTTGGGCAGAGCTAACCCCCAGGTTGTGGGCGATGTTTCAACCTGAAACCGAGACGGAGCCCGCGACGTATAAGCGGACGGTTTACCTCTTGAAGCGCCAAGGCGTCGTTTACGCCATTGAAAACATCCGTGGGCTTGATCTTGGATCAGACCTTTCGCATTTTGAATGCGACCTGATCGCCCTTCACGATGCCGCGATGGGAAGCGCGGACTACTACAACCCCTTTGCCGTGGTCTATCAGTATGACAGCGACAAGCCGTATGCGGTATTCACTTGCCCCACGCCGCGCCTTGACACTCTGCTGCCCGATAGCAGCGGGTCAGGATCAGGCGCAGGATGGAGCGGCAGCGGTTGGTGAAGGTATAATGCGATATCTCTGTCTCTCTGATGGGGGCGGCGGTCACTTCAAAACTCACTCTCCTGTGATACGAACCCGCCGCCCCTTTTCTTTCAAATCACAAGAGGAATGCAACGGACTTTGTTGTATAATGACTTGCTTCAATAAGAGCGTTGTTTGACGCTCCATTCTGGCGCAAGCCAGGACTTACGTGGACGCCCCCGGGGAGTATGCACCACCCACCCGGGGGCTCTTTCTTTTGGGCGCTGGCTTCCGGACAGTCTGTCCAAAAGCGGAGCGCCGCATCCGTAATTCTGTGCCCACGGCAGAAAACGGACAGGATCAAAAAGAACTTCTTAACGCCGAAAGGGGCAAAAAGAATTTCTTAACGTGGAAAGGGGCGGCGGTCGTTTTCTTCCCCCCACGTTATCCTTTCTAGACATGCTCGGCGGTCTGCAATGTCACGCCTTGTCCGCTCCAAGGCTATAGATATGTTGGCGAAGTCTACCCTTATGTTGGCGTAATGCCGCTGAATTACGTTGGCGGCTCTAGAATACTTGCAGAAAGCATCGGTAAATACAGCACTTCTGCATAGGACTGCGCGAGATATGCGTTATGTCCTTTGATTGGCGGCTATGTCCTGTCGCTTTCAAATGTCCACTTAAGGTAATGGTTATGTTGGCGTCATTCAGCTCGGCAACCTGCCGAGCGTGACACGCCAAGCTGGGTTAATGGCGGACATGCGGGTCGGTAAGCCGGGCGAGGTGGGGAGCGCCACTAATCATCGCTGCTAATCGGCGCATCGGCGGGCATCAGGCGGATCAAGCGCGTTGCTTGGGGTCGTGAAACAACAAGGGGCGCTAACGACCACGAGTCGCCAGCGCCCTTGTCTCTGAAACACGAAATACCCTGTTATCTATTCTCCGTTGGCGGGCTCTGATCCTCTGTTGAGAATGCCGTAAATCGCCTGCCGGGTGATTTTGAGTTTGTCGGCAATCTGTATCACTGAGAGACCGTCTGTCCTGAGTTTCGCAATCAGGGCGTGGCGCTTCGCGTTACGCGGGCGTCCGACGTGGCGTCCTGCTGCTTTGGCGGCTTCCATACCGGCGCGGATGCGCTCCACGGTCGTTTCACGCTCGAAAGCGGCAACCGACAAGAGGATCGAAGCGATAAGGCGTCCGGTCGAGTTTGAAAAGTCGATGTTTTCAGAGACCGAGACAACGCGGATGCCCTTGTCTGCCACGCTGGCCAGGATGCCGAGACCGTCACGGGTGGATCGGGCGAGACGGTCAAGGCGGAAGACCACGAGCGTATCGACCCTGCCCGCGTCGATTGCGCGCAAGAGACGGTGGAGCGCCGGGCGGTCGGTTGAAGCGCCGGAGCGCCGGTCTTCAAAGAACGTCACGTCTTCGGGTCTGACGTGGGCAGCGTCCGCCCATTGGCGGATTGCGTGGCGTTGTGATTGCGTGGTCTGACCCTTGTCGGTTGTCGAGACTCTGACGTATGCGCCGATCTTGGGGCGATGGGCGGCGGCGGGCTTTGATTTCTCTGCGCGGTTTTTCATCGGGCGCGACCCTTTCACGTTGGGTTGGGGGTCATTCCCCAACCCTCATACTGGGCCGCGAAACGGACGCCACGCCAAGCGAAATCCGCGGAAAATCGGGCGGAATTCTGTTGGCGCTGCGGAGTCGTCGGGGATGCCCTGAGACGTGAGCGCCCCTGCCGTGACAGGGGGCAGGGGCGTTGCGCTCGCCAGGCGGTCTCTAATGCGTTTTCTTGGCGGTCTGGCGGGCTTGTTTCGTCTGCGCGAAATACCGGTTGCCGACGGCGCGGACAAGGGGCAGCAGATAGGTTTCGTCGGCGTCGCCCGTATAGAAGCGGCTCGTGCCGTGGATTGCGTGACCGAGAATCGTATCGCTCATATCGGTGGGCAGTTTGGCGTCACGGCGGACGGTGGGGGCGACGTTGCGAAGATGCTTGAAACTCCAATACGAGTTATGTCCGGCGTCGCGCTTGAGCTGTCCGAAAACGCGGCTGATATCGTCATACGTCCAAGGCGCTTTGCGAGCGTTGCGGAAAACATACTCCGTGGGGCGCTCATATTCGCGCCACCGGATCAGCGCCCGGGCGGTCTCAGGGAGCAGGGGCGTTTTGCGGTCGATGGGTTGACCGGTTGACCATGCCGGTTTCTGTCGCGGAAAGTCGATATGCGGCGTGGGGGCATCAAGTCGGACGTGACTCCATTTCAGGGCGCAAACATCCTGATTATCGAGGGCGGCTTGGCAGGCGAGCCGGAGCAATGCGGCAAACTGGATCGCCTCGCGTTTGTCGATGATTGCCTGCGCCTTGCGTCCGTTGTCCGCGTCGGTTGCCGTGGGCAGGGCGTCAACGTCGATTGTGGCGCGTTGCTCGCAAAGGTCGATGATCGCTCGGAAAACATCAGCGGGCAGGGGTTGGCGGTTGGTGGCGGCGGCGGTCACCTGCCGGGCGTCGATTGCGTCAAGCCAGCGGATCAGGTCTGCCGGAAATGGAAACTCGGTTTTGCGGACGGCAAGGTCTAGGACGGCGCGGACTGCCTTACGCCGGAGCATATACCAATTGTTGGGGTTGCTCTGCGCGCCCTTCGGTCCCGTGGCTTTGCCCTTGGTTGCCTTGCGTGGCGCGACCTGTCCGTTAGCGCCCTTGACCATGTAGCGCTCGAATTCGGTGAAGTCGGTTTTGCGGAGCTGGTTGACGGGCTTGTCGCCGATGACGGCGATGAATTCATTGAAGACGCGGACGGTTTCAGCGACGTAAGACGGGCGGCAGCGTTTCGCCTGTTTGTCGTCGCGCCAGAAGTCGCGGCAGGTTGACAGGCGCTCGGCGGATGGGATGCTCGGGCTGTCTGGCGTGGGCTGTTGCGCGACCTGGAGCAAGCGCTCTATTCGGCGCTGCGCTTCGGGCGTGGGGACTTCGCGCATTCCCTCACGCGGCGATAGAAGGTCTTGGACAGCGATTTCAAGCTCTACGTGGGTCTCGTGGAGCCGGGTCCGCTCGGGCGTCCAATAGGTCTCTCCGGGCGTGACCTGACGGATAGCGCTCGCCAGGTCGGAGCCGAGCCGGACGCGCTTACCGTCGCGATAGGCGTAGTAGACGCCGCGCTCGGGCTCTTTCCCCTTCGGCGTGGTTCGGTGATAATGGAGCCCGTGGATTTCGCGTCCTCCCTTTGCGACGCGGCGGACGGAGCCGTCAGGTAGGTCGATGATCCGGACGAAGATCAGGTTTCGTGGCATGGTTTGTTTCTCCGCTACGCCTAACGGAGACCTTACCGCGCCAGGGTCGAAAATGCAACGGAAAATGCAACAAACTCACTGGAGAGGTGCCGGAGTGGCCGATCGGGCACGCTTGGAAAGCGTGTGTACGGGTAACTGTACCGCGGGTTCGAATCCCGCCCTCTCCGTAAAACCCCGTTCCTGAGCTCAGGGCGGCCTCGCCATGCGTTCGTACACTGCTTCCTGTTACTTCTCAGCCGCCGCGATGTCCTTGAGAACACCGGCCAGTGCCGCCTTGGCCTGCTCGCCGGCTTCTCGCTTCCGCGCGGCCTGTTCGCGCATCAGGTCGATGTGCGCCGTCGACGCGAGCGGCACGATCCCCGCCTGAAGACGCTCGGCCGCCTGTTGACCGGCGCGGGGGACGGTCACGGGCTTCGTCGTCAACGCGAGCGGCCGCTGACACCGGGCTTGTCGGTCGGACAAATGACGATCGCCGGCACCTATTCCTACTGGCAGCAGGCCGGCGGAACGCTCGAGCTCGATATCGGAGGTACGGCGCCCGGCCAATTCGACAAGCTGGTCGGCACTGGCCTCGTCGCGCTCGCCGGCGAATTGGACGTCACGTTCGTCAGCCCGTTCGAGCCGCAGCACGGCGACACGTTCGTGGTAGTGACGGCCTGCGGCGCCGGGCTGAGCGTCGCATTCGACAGCGTGACGGTGCACAACCTGCCGCCGACGATGATCCTCACGGTCGACGCGGACTACACCGCGAACTTCGCTTAGCTGACGGTGATCGGCGGCGATTGCGGCATGGACGGCGCGCTCGACTTCGACGCCTTCACGACGCTGGGCGACTGCCTGCAGGGTGCCGACAACGGCGTGCTGCCCGGATGCGACTGCCTCAACCTCAACAAGGACGGCGATGTCGATTTGAGCGACGCCGCGGAGTTTCAGGCAGCGTTCATGGGATAGCACCCCCGGGGGCCTCTCATGACCGGGAGTGTATCCATCTCTAAGACGTCATCTGCCCTTTGCGCGACGGCCGAAGCTGAAATCTGGGCGCAGCTGGGTACCGGCTCGGTTCGAAAGCTGTTCGCTATGCCACGATGCGGGCACACGTCGCGCACATCCCGCGCGAAACCGGCGCCCTGCGCGGGCCCTTCATCGATCATCCAGCGCATGGCCTACGGGCCCGCGAAAACGCGCTGAAGCTCGGCGAAGTCAGCCAACTCCGCGTCGCCATCGTCGTCCAGGTCGGCACACCGGCACTCCGGCGACACACTCGCCATCGGTCCCGCCATGCAACCGGCAAAAACGCCGAAGTCATCCAGGTCCACAAACCCATCGCCATCGCAGTCGCCGGGCTCGTGCACGACTTGGCCCGCTGGCCAGAAGCCGCCGGTCATCGCGTACGGTGAACGGGAGGCCGTTGCTGTCGCCTGCGCCGCAGTGAACGATAATGTCGCCGGAAGACGCCTGTGGGCCAATCTGAACCGCGATCCGCGTATTGCTCCAGGCGAGATAGGCGGCTGCCTGCCCACCGCCGATCGTGACCGTCGCACTCCCGCGCTGGTCGCCGAAGCCGTTGCCGTAGAGAGTCACGATGGCTCCGGCGTCGTTGTATCCGCCGTGGGAGGGGCCACTGATCAGATCGGAGAAGAAGATCCGGGGCGCGCCGGGATCGCCGAGCGACACGGGGCCATCGACGTGGATCGGCTGGTCGCCCGCGCTGCCGTTACCGCCCTGCGTTCCGTCATCGCCGTTTTGAACTTGGCCGTCGTTGGCGGTGCCGTTGTCGGTCCTTTCTTCGCCAGCCTGCGGGCAACCGCAGACGAAGATTGTCGCCACCAGGACCCAAACCGGTACTCCAGAGTTCCGGATGATGAACATCTCACACTCCTTGCGTTTGAGCCTGCTACTCGAACTCGGTGGAAGCGAGCTCGCGGGTTCGCACTGTCTGGTCTCAAACAGCAAGTTGGCAGCGCGCGCCCACGGTGCTTCTGTCTTGCGGCGCAGCCATTTGTTTCCCGCGGGCGGAGCGCGAGCGTGGGGACGACTTGCCTCATGGCCGGAGCCGGTCGTTTGATGCTGGGTTATGTGCCTGTTGCACAGGGAGTTGGGCGGCAGACTCTCGCCGGTTCCCGACCGCCACAGGGCGTGCAGACCCGGCGCCCCGGCGGGTACAATCACGCGTGCGGAGCGATGTGGGCTTCTTTGCCCCGGGCCGAGTTCCGTCGGCCGGGCGAACCGATGAATCTGTACGCATGAACGGGCCTTCCGATAGCGACGATCAGATGCTCGCCGCCGTAAAGCGTGCGGTGTCCGGTGACACAACGGCGCTGACGCTGGTACTCATGAACCTGCACGCGGACCTCTGTGCCTATCTGAACCCGCGCATCCCACCGGCATTGCGTGGCCAGTTGGATGCCGAGGACGTATTGCAGCAGACCTATGTGCAGGTGTTCCGACACGTTGCGCGGTTCGTTCCGCGAGACCCCGACGCGTTTCGGCGCTGGGTGTGCACAATTGCGTTGCGGCGATTGCGGAACGAGATCTGCAAACTACGGACTGCCAAGCGCGGCGGCGGGGCGCGAGCGGTGGACGGCCGATTGGAGCAGCGGGATTCGTGGATCGGGCTGATCGAGCTCCTCAGCGCGCCAGGACGGAGCCCGAGCCGCTGTGCCGCGCGCGCCGAGGCGGTCGCGGCCGTCGAAAGTGCCTTGTCAACGCTCCCGGAGCACTATCAACAGGCCATACGCCTCGTGTACCTGCAGGGCTGGTCGGTCGCCGCCGCCGCGACCCAGATGAACAAGACCGAGCGGGCGATTCACGGCTTGTGTCGGCGCGGGCTGGACCTGCTCCGCAGCCGAATGGGTTCTGCGAGCGGGTTCCTGAGTTCGGGCTCGTAGGTCCCGATTTTCTTTCACGGCGGCGGGCGCGCCGGGCGTTTTTGCTGTTGATAGCCGGGCTGTGACTTGTGGCGCCCGTTGGAGTTGCGCTCCGTGTCTTCGTCAGTGCCGTTCCCGAGTGATCCGGCTGACCGCCTCGGAAGTGTTCTTGCGGACGTGGTCAGTCGCCGCGCACACGGCGAATTGGTGGCGGAGGACTCGGTGGTAAGCGCGCACCCCGAGCTGATGCCGGCGCTCGGAGAGAGGCTGCGCGTTTTGCGGTTGATTCAAGAGGCGGAGCGCAGCGCGCACGCACACCCAATCAGCGGTTGCAGCGACCAAGAAGCGCCGGACCTGCCAGGGCCGGAGCCAACAATCCCCGGTTACGACATCGTCCGCCCGATTCACCGCGGCGGGCAGGGAGCGGTGTATGAGGCCGTTCAGCGCTCCACTGGGCGCACGGTTGCGGTCAAGGTGCTTCCAGGGACGCATTTTGCCGACGCACGTCACCGCGATCGGTTTGATCGGGAGGTCAAAGCGCTGTCCAGCCTGCGTCATCCGAACATCGCCGCCATTCACGATAGCGGCTCGCGGCCGGGCTTCGGCTACATCGTGATGGACTACGTGGACGGCCAGCCTCTCGATGTGCTGATCGTAGAGGATCCCAGGCCAGCGCCGAACCGGGTTCTGGAACTCTTCGCGACGATTTGCGACGCGGTCAACGCCGCACACCTGCGGGGGATCATCCATCGCGACTTGAAGCCGAGCAACATCCTGATCGATGCCCAGGGCCGGCCGTACGTACTGGATTTTGGCCTGGCCAAGCTGGTTGGTCGCGATGCCCCGGAAACCGGGGGCGAGCCGCTGACCACCACGGGCCAGTTCGTCGGGACACTTCCGTGGGCCAGCCCGGAGCAGGTGGAGGGTTTACGCGACCAGATCGACCTGCGCACGGACGTCTACTCGTTAGGCGTAATCCTGTTTCAGTTGCTGACCGGCACGTTTCCGTACGCCGTCGACGGACGGACCAGCGAGGCCATGCAGAACATTTTGCATGCCCAACCGCAGCGCCCCAGCGCCCTGCACCGTCAGGTCCCCCGCGACGTAGACACGATCGTGCTGAAATGTCTGGCCAAGGAGCGTGAGCGCCGCTACCAGACTGCCGGCGAGATAGCGCGCGACGTGAACCACCAACTGCACGGCGAGCCGCTCGACGCCAAGCGCGACAGCAGCCTGTACGTGCTGCGCAAGACGCTTGCGAAGCACTGGCTGCCGACCATAATCGTGGTCGCGTTCGTCACGCTCGCCGTCGTCTCGGCGCTGACGCTCTCGATGCTCTACAGCCGTCAGAGCCGTCTGCTACATGATATAACCGCCGCGCACACGGCCGAAGTCGCCGCCCGGCGCAGCGCCGATCGTGTGCAGGAAACACTGCGCGGCCTCTTGTTGAAGGTAGCCGAGGTCGGGCGCGGCTCGGATATCGCGCTGCGCCGTGCCCTGCTCGACGAGGCGACCCGTGGGGTCGACATGCAGCTCGGCGACGAGCCTGCGGCGCTTGCGGCAGCCCATGAGGCAATCGGCCAGACATATCAGAATATCGGTCTCTACACCGAGGCCGAGCAGCACTTGCGAAGGGCGCTGGCGATTCGCGTCGAGCTGTTCGGGGGCGAGCACGCGATCGTGGCAGCGAGTCTAAACAGCCTCGGCCTGCTATTGCTTGACAAGAGCGCTTTCGCCGAAGCTCAGCCGCTACTGGAGGAAGCGCTGGCGATCCGACAACGGGTGTGTGCCGACGATCCCACGGCAGTTGCCGAGAGTCTCGACCATCTTGGCCTGGCCAGGCAGTATCGGCAGCGGTACGAGGAGGCTGCGGCGCTGCACCGGGAGGCCTTGGCTATCCACCAGGAGATCGGCGGGAACGACCGGCCGGAGTTTGCCACGTGCCTGTCACATCTGGCAATGGCGTTGTTCAATGAGGAGCAGTACGCTGCAGCCGAACCGGTTTTTCGTCAGACGCTGGAGATGCGCCAGCGCCTGTTGGGCGAAGGCCACCGCGACGTGGCCGGCAGCAAGATCGCGCTCGCCAAGTTCCTGCACGTCAAAGGGGACTATGCCGCTGCTGAACCTCTGTATCGTGAGGCGATTGAGACGTATCGCACCCTGCTGGGGGACAGTCACGACAATGTTGCTTGGGGCCTGCACCGACTCGGTAACCTCCTGCACAGTCGCGGTCGGTACGTCGAAGCGAGGTCTGCACTGGAGGAATCGCTGAGCATCTATCGCCGCTGCCTCGGAAACGACGATCCCTACGCCGCGATGGTGCGCGACAGCCTTGGTACGCTACTGCTCGATATGGGATCATACGACGCGGCCGAGCCGTATTTCCTGGAGGCGTTGCATATTCGGCAGGCCAAGGCCGTCTCGGAGCAGGACGATCCGTGGCGATTGAACCGCATCGGCGAGTTGCGCCAGCTTCAGGGTGACCACCCGGCAGCCGAACCCCTGCTGAGGGCGGCACTAGAAAACCGAGCGGGCCAGGCCAGCGTCGAGTTTGTCTACTTGGTTCGAGCATTGCGCAGTCTGGCAACGTTGCTCATGGACCAGGGCGAATTCAGGGAGGCCGAAGCACTCTGCCAGGAGATCATCGATCTGCGACTCGGCCAGTTCGGAGAAGAGCATCCCGACAGCGCAAATGCGCTCGTCCTGCTGGCACGAGCACGCCAAGGTCAGGGCGACTACGCAACTGCTGAGCAATTGACGCGCAGAGGTCTGGAACAACAAATCCGCTTCCTTGGCGACGAGCACCCCCTGGTTGCGCAAACGCTCTACCAACTTGCTCAACTCGAAGCGCACGCGGGGCAAGGTGAGCAGGCCAAATCAACGCTCATTCGGGCGATTGAAATCTGTGACCGCACACTGCCGGTCGATCATCCGTTGCGATTGGCGCTCTTGCGAGCTTGTGAAGGTGATTTCGACAACTGACTGGCCGAAAACGGGTGCAAAGCGGCGGCCGCCCGGAACGTGCGCCGCCCAAGTGGAGAGACGAAGATGATTGCTTCAACACAACTTCGTCGCGCAGGTCAATCGGGCGCGATCGTCGCGCTGGTCATGGCGTGCGTTGCCTCGGCGTCGGGCCAGTGTACCACCCGCGTCAGCGTCGCCTCCGACGGAACGCAGGCTAACGGAGCCAGCTACTCCGCGTCTGTCTCGGCTGACGGCCGCTATGTGGCGTTTCACAGCACCGCCATGAATCTGATCCCTGACGACTGGACCAGCTACGCCGACGTCCTTGTCCACGACCGCGCGACGGGCGCCACCACCATCGTCAGCGTGCGCTCGGATGGCACCCACGGGAATCTGAACAGTTCGTCGCCGTCCCTTTCAGCCGACGGACGCTACGTGGCGTTCCAGAGTGACGCCACCAACCTCGTGGCCGGTGACACGAACACGTATCGGGACGTTTTCGTCCACGACCGGACGACCGGCGTCACCAACCGCGTCAGCATCGCCTCCAACGGCGCGCAGGCCAATTACCCCAGCCAACGCCCCGCCATCTCCGCGGACGGACGCTTCGTCGCGTTCACCAGTACCGCTTCAAACCTCGTCCCCGGCGACACGAATGGCTATGAAGACGTGTTCGTCCACGACCGCGAGAGCGTCACAACGACCCGCATCAGCGTGGCCTCCGATGGAACGCAGGGCAACAACCGTAGCGGTGATTATCTCACCACTGGCCCCGGCATCTCCATTTCAGGCGATGGGCGCTATGTGGCGTTTCAAAGCCGGGCCTCCAACCTCGTGCCCGGCGACACGAACGGCGAGGACGACGTATTTGTCCACGACGGCGACAGCGGCACCACGACCCGCGTCAGTATCGCCTTTGACGGAACGCAGGGCGGCACCGAGAGCCTGTATGCATCCATCTCGGCCGACGGGCGCTATGTGACGTTCCAAAGCTACGCGAGCAACCTGGTCCCCGGCGACACGAACGGTCGTTACGACGTTTTCGTCCGCGACCGCGAGAGCGGCACCACGAGCCGGGTCAGCATCGCTTCAGACGGAACGCAGGGCAACTCTGACAGCGGTTCATACGGTCTTTCTATCTCCGCCGATGGGCGCTACGTGGCGTTTGCAAGCGCGGCTTCCAACCTGGTCCCCGGCGACACGAACACCTTCCACGACGTTTTCGTCCACGACCGCGACAGCGGCGCCACCAGCCGCGTCAGCGTCGCCTCCGACGGGGCAGAGAGCAATCACGAGTGCTGGTACCCCGCCATTTCCGGCGACGGGCGCTACGTGGGCTTTCACAGCCTGGCGTCCAGCCTCGTGCCCGGTGACACCAACGGCTGGACAGATGTCTTCGTTCACGACCGTGGCGCCGGCTGCCCCGCGCTCGGCGACTGGAACGGCGACGGCGACGTGGACTTCGAAGATTTTGCGGAATTCCCGACTTGCATGAGTGGTCCGGTGGGCTCGCCGGACTGGGTCATGCCGTCGCAGATGTGCCGGGACGTATTCGATTTCGACGGGGATACCGACGTGGACTTCGCGGACTTCGTTCAGTTCCAGCTTGCCTTTGGCGGCCCGTAGCGTGGCAGCCGTGTAGGCACACCACGCTGGCGCTCAAGACTGCTCAACTGGGGATTCTCCGCCCATCGGCTACTTGCCGAGGCGCGCCTTGATGTAGCCTTTCGTGATGTCCGCGTCGCACCGGCCGTCGTAGCCGCAGCGTGCCTTCATGGTTGATTGGCACCACGCGTCGCAATTGGCATCGGCTGGCGCGTGGACGTTTGACACTCCGTATCCATAGTAGCGACCGTCCTTGTCTACTTTGATCTTGCCGTGTAGCGTGTCGTCCCAGTAGATACAGCAGCAAAGCTTGCCGGGCTTCGGCGGCTGCTCCTGCCGGGGGCTGTCGCGAGCGCCAGGTGGTTTTGTGCCAGGGGTTGTCGCCTTGCCATTTGGTCCGCGGCCTTCACCGAATGTGCCACGGTTTGAGCCGTGGGTTCCTCCCTCTCCGGGAACACCTCCAACCCCAGGCTCGGTCGGAAGAGGGCCACCGCTCGGATCGGGGTGGGGCCAGTGAATGCCGTGTCTCAACACGTCCCATTTCTCGGCCCACCACCCCCTCTTGCGAGCCTCGCGGGCCCGTTTGCAGTCCGGACATTCATGCTCGTCTCCTTCTTGCATCGACGGGTACATCGACCATTCGATGCCCCAACTGGTCGGGTTGTTGGCAAAGTAATCGTACGCATTCCCGAGAGACCCGGGCGCGTGCCACATTACTGCCGCACTTCTCCCTACAAGTCGCCCGACGCCAGTGTCCATGTAAGCCACCTCAACACCGACTCCACCGGCACTGCTGTAGCTATAGAATTCCAAGGGATACAGTCCGGCCTTCGGGAGATTCGCGTACCAGGACCTCGGCTGCTGGTCATCCGCGCGCACGGCGTTTGAGATGAGGTAGAACCCGGTTTCCGAGTCATAGCGGTGCCCCCGGAACAGCCACGGGTTGCCGATGTAGCTCTGGCCAATCGGGTTGCCGTATTGGTCGAAAAACGACGGCTCGCCGAAGTCGCTGTAGCTGTAGCCCTCGACGACCGCGCCCGAGTAGTCGGTGATCTTCACCGCGCTGCCCAGGTCGTCTTCGTGATAGAAGTACTGCTGGCTCCCGCGCATCATCTGCAAGGGCACGCGGCCGCCCGCGCTGTAGACATAAGTGGCGAGCGTCGTACCAGCGCCGTCCTGCTCGGAGATCGTCTGCCGGCCGGCATAATAGAAGCGCGTGACGGTCCCGCCCACGTTCTTCTCGATCCGGCGGCCGAGGCAATCGTACCGGTACGTGGTCGTTTGGCCGATGTCGGCCCGGAAGAACTCCACCAGTTGGTTGCGGTAGTCATAGGTGAACGTGCGTGTAGCGCTGTCCTGGTCGATGAGATTGCCGTTGTGATCGTACTGGTGGACGGTGCTCCCAGACCCATGCAAGCCGTTGAGCGCCCCATCAAACGAGTCGGCAACGCAGAGGTCGTCGATGGTCTGGTTGGACGTTCCCGCGGAAGGCGTGGCTTGTCTCAGCGCGTAGGCCGAAAGGGCGTAATGCACGGAGCCGGTGTGCGTAATGCGCGGACTGGCCTCGCTGATTGGGTCAACCCAGAGTTCCACGTTGCCCGTGTCGTACTCGTACGACGTGACGATGCGGTAAGTCATGCCGAAGGTCAGGCCGGCGGGCCAGGTTGCGCCGATCGTGCCCGAGGTGCCGCTCAGGCCAACGGTATAGTCGCCCAGGCTGTTGCTGGTGATGAACACGCGCGAGGCGAAGTTGGACGTGCCGGCGTCCTTGAAGTGGGCGAAATATACGTTGCCGTTACCGCCGGTGTTCGTCAGGTCGAAGGCGGCGTAGAACTTCTGACCGGCGCCCAGCGTCGCGCTCAGCAGCGCGTTCACGTCCTCACGCGAACCTGCGCCCTGCGCGAGCCGGGCGCTCCCGCCGAGGACTTGAACCGGATAGAGTCCGCTAGCACTGTGGGCCGTCCAAGTGCCGTTTCCGACGAGGTTCCCATCGGGATAATCAAAGGGCTCAGCGAGGAGAGTCGGGGGCGGCGATGAACCGCTGGAGGGCGTCGTGGTGTACTGGTTCATCTGGTAATCGCCCGGCTCGCAGAGCGTCGGATCCATCGTGTACAGGCCAGGAAGAGAACCGCCCACGACCTCCTCACGGTTACCGACGCCGTCGAGCAGGTACTGGGTCGAGGTGAACGGCGGCGTGATCTGGTCGGAAAGAGTGAGGCGGTTGGCCGCGTCGTACGTGTAGTTCCGAGTGTCGGGCGGAGTGGTAACACCGCCATGAGTCTTGTTGTGCATCGGGTCCCAGGCGTAGGTGCGCTCGTCGAAACTCTGGCCGCTGGCAATCACCGTGTGATGCGTGCCCATGATTCTGCGGACGCCGTCATAGGAAACTCCCAAGCGCGTGCCGTTGTTGTAGTCCCGGCGTTCGACGCGGTCGCGGCCCACATAGTTGAAGGTCGCAATGACTGAACCGGGGTAATCGCTGACCGTCCGGGGCCGATTCAGGCTCTCGTAGGTCTGGTCGATCATGCGACCGCCGGGATAGAAGAGCCGTGTCAGGTTGCCCTCGCCGTCGTACCAGCCGTTGAGGGTGCGATTGAAGCCGCCGGCGATCTGCTGGACCTCGGTGGTGACGTTGCTGAGCGAGTCGTAGGCCCACGTCACCAGGGAGTCATTGTCTTGGGCGCGGACCAGGCGCGATAGCCCGTCGTAGGCGTAGCTCTCGAACGTCGTATCCGCCGATACACCGGGACCGGGTGTGATTGACCGGTCGGTCAGCCGGTCAAGCAGGTCGTAGGTGCTGGCAACGATGCTGCCGTTGCCGTCGACGGTGCTCACGGCATTGTCATACACGTCATAGATCGCCGAATCCGCGGTGCAGTCAGGGTAGTCGGTGCCGATGCGCCGGTTGAGCGGGTCGTAGCTGTACGCGGTCGTGTTGCCGTTGTCGTCGGTCTGGGCGACGAGTCGGGACGAATCGTCCCAGCCTTGGGTCGTCACGATGTCGGGATTGCCGTCGCCCGGCCAGGCATCGTCCGGCCCGTCGGCGTCCATGTCGCCTACGGTTCGCACCACCCGGTTTAGGCCGTCGTAGTGGTAGCGCGTCTGGTTGTCGCGAGCATCGATGTGCAGGGCCAGGTTGTCGCGCGAGTCGTAGCGGTACTGGTGGGTATTGCTGACGTTGTCGGACGTCTGGATCAGGCGGTCCAGGTTATCGTAGACGCGCTGCGTCACGAAAGACTGGTCCGGGTTGCCCAGATCAGATTTGTCCACCTCGGTCGCCGCGATGATGTTTGAACTCGCGTCGTACGAGTAAGCGACTGTGTTGCCCCGGGCGTCGGTCACGACCGATTGCCGGTTGGCCGTGTCATAAGCGTATGAGGTGGTGTGGCCGTTGTCGTCGGTGACGGCCAGGACCTGGGAATTGTCGCTGTAGACCCACTGGGTCGTCGAAAAACCGTCGCCGATCGGGGCCTGGGTCAGCGTGTCGAAGTGGAAGTATTCTCGGTGCACGAGCGTATCCATGGCGTCATACTGGCCATACTCTTCCGCGAGCCGCTGGTTGCCGGCGCTTCCCGGGGCGTCCGTCAGTTCGCCGTCACGGCGCACCGAAATGCGGTTGCCGTTGGCGTCGTAGTGCCAGGTCGTCACGTTCCCCATCGGATCCGTCTGCGTCGTGCGCCGATCGTACCCGTCGCATGTGTACAGGGTAATTCGCGGGCTGGCATCCTCGATTCCGCGCCGCGTCGCGCGGACGTTGCCGTTGCCGTCGTAATCGGTCTGCGCCGTTGACTGGCTCGGGTGTCCCTCGGCACGGGTCTCGCGGAACACCAGGTCCCGCTCGTCGTAGGACGTGCGGACGATATTGTACGGATCGCTTCCGCTGGTCGCCTGGCCGAACCGTTCCAGCGTCCGATTGCGGTTGGCGTCGTAGCCGTACTCGGTGATCGCGTACAGGCCGTCCGACACCTCGCGGCTCGTACGAATAAGCCGGTTGAGGATCTCATAGTCGTACAGGGTCGTAAAGTACGCGTTCGGCTGGAGCAATCCTTGGTCGTCGATGTTCTGCACGTCCACGCGAACCACATTGTCGTCCGCATCGTAGTACGTGTCCCGCTGGTAGCGCACGCCGCTCCCGTCCATGATCTCGCGCGAAATCTCGCGGACGATCTGGTTTAGCTGGTTCACCACGTATTGGGTGTCGTGTCCCCGCGGGTCGGTCACGCGGACCGCGTTCCCGGCGACGTCGTACTGGTAAGTGGTTGTGAGCGCAAAGCCGCCCGCGTCCACGATCGTGCTCTGCTGGTACCCGTATTGCGCACCCGTGTCGTAATACGTGTACTCATCCCGCCGCCGGTGGCCGCTCCCGTTCTCGGGCAGGGTATGGGCCGTGACCTGACCATACGCGTTGTACTCCCAGTCTTCCACAATGCTCGGAATCCGGTGCTGGGTGTGTAGGCGGTTGCCGTGCGCGTCGTAGCTGTGCAGCGTTTCGTACTCGCGCCCATCCACATGGCGCGTGACGAAATTGGTGCCGCAGCAGCCGCCGAAGCCCGTATCGTACTCGAACAGCTCGATGATCTCGGTCTGATCGCCCCCCAGCGGTCCCGGAAGGCGATGAAGTTCCCGCAGATTGCCGCGCGAGCGCCGCGGTGCGTCGGGATCAAGCTGGAGCTCATAGACGTTGACGGTTGAGTTGCCGTTGGGGTGGCTGATACGTGTCGGCAATGCGTCGACGTTCCACTCGTAGCGCGTCTCGAAGAACTCGGGGTCGTCGGCTCTCAGCCGGCCGGTTGGGCGGTTCTCCGTCTCGGTGGTCGGCAGGTTCGGGTCGGCCCGGCCGGTGTACTCGCGCTGCGAGACGAGCCGGTTGTACGCGTCGTACAAGCACTCGCGGACGTTCCCCGCGCGATCATTCACGATTGCTTTCACAATCGCGTAGCTCGCGGGCGGCGCGGGCATCTGCGGAACGTACGCGAAGTCGATGATGTCGCCGGGGTCTCCCCAGACTTGGCGCACCACGCGGTCGAACTCGACGGTGCCAGGATCCGTGGTCGTGGCGTAGACGTTCTGAAGGTAGGTTTGGCCCTTGGGGTCAGTGATCGTCAGCAGGTTGTGGTTGAGACGCTCGTCAGCAAAGCCCCGTGAGTACGTGTAGAAGTTCGTCTTGCCCGTGGGGAAATCGTTGCCGGTCGGCGTGCCGATTACGATCGGGCTCGTTGCCGATTTGAGATCTCCGGACGAGCCGCCGGCGTCGCCGTCGTGATAGTAAGCGTAGGAAACCTGTCGTCCCGTGAAGTCCGTCACCGCGGCGATGAATCCGTCGGCGTTGTATGAGATCGAAATGTCGCGGCTGTGCGCCGGCGTATCGAGTGTGTCGTGAATGGTCACCAGCCGGCCGAGCCCGTCGTAGTCAAAGGTCATCGTGTTGCCGTTGCGGTCGACGATCCTGCCGAGTTTGCCCGCCAGCGGGCTGCCGTCGAGCGCGTGCAGGTTCCACGTTCCCGTGTCGGGGAACGTCAGCATGTAGCTGCCATCGACGTTTTGCGTGATCTCGCGGAACGACTCACGCCGCGCCCAGGTGCCGTCCGGCTGAATGTGGTACAGGTCGCGCCTGGAATTGCCGTCGTGCAGAACCAGGTTGAGCCCCTGGGCTTCGACCCAAATGTTGTATGAGAAGTCCCAGCCGTTGCCCATTGCCGTGCTCGGACCGATCCGCGAGCGGTACCTGCGGGCCCAAACGAAGTCGAATCCGCGACCGGGAATCCGCAGGTCCTCGGCGACGTAGTAGTATTCACCTGAGAACCCGTAGATCCCCGGGCTCGCATCCGGCGTTGCCCCGCCCGCGCACGTCCCGCATGGAGCGGCCGCCGGACCATGCAGCGTCCCCGGCTCCACCAGGTTCTCCACCAAACAAGCGGCGCCCGGGGCTTGGTTCGGCCCGGCGAAGCACACCTGCAGGGCGGCGAAATCGTGCAGATCCACGTCGCCGTCCTGGTCCACATCCGTGTCATCCCGGTCATGCTCGGCCGGCGGGCGATCCGGACCATTCATGGTGGCGGTCTGGATAACGAAATCGTCGGCGTCTACGTCGTAGTCGCCGTCGAAATCGCTTTGCGTACGACACCCTGATAGGGCGGCGAGCAGGCATGCGTGCAGCGCGATGCGGCGCAGCCCGGCACTGAGGCCGCCGCCGTCCTGGCGAACCGCGCTGGTGGCCCGCGGCGCGAGCATGCAGCCGTGCGCGAACACCGCGGGACTTGCCAGCTTGCAATGGTGTGAAAGCAGTGCCAAGTTCGAGCCGTTTTGGACGTGGGCAGACATGTCACAATCCTCCCCGCGGCAGAATCGCATGGCCAACCGACGTGTTCGGCTCGCTTTCGGCGGCCCAACGCATCGGCGCGGCCGATGTGTTTGCCCGGCCGCGGACTACCGAATCGCACCCGCATGCAGTATACCGCCGCAGGCCGGTCCAACACACTGCAGAAACCGCTCGCCGAGCACGCTTACAGGCGGAGAGAGCAGGAGAGATCGCGCGGCAATGGGTGCCCCCTACTTGTTGCTGCGTTGGACTGGCTACCAGATTCGCGGAGGGCTGCATCACTACGCCTGAGCGGCCTGGGTGCGAGAGGCTCATCGATCGACGCCCGGACCCGCGCGGCAAGTCCGCGCCGATACTCCGGGAAACGCCCTCGCAAGAATGGCGCACATCCCTCGAGAATCCGCGTGCCCGGTGCTGCGGTAGTCCACTTCTCCACGCCATGGCAGCGAGCCGAGAATCGGTCTTCGCGCAAGGGCTGGATGACGTTTTGGAGATGAGCACTTTTTCGGCAACGAGAGGCCCCGGGTGAGTACTATCCCATGAACGCTGCCTGAAACTCCGCGGCGTCGCGCAAATCAACATCCCCGTCCTTGTCCAGGTCGAGGCAATCACAGCCGGGGACCACGCCGTTGTCGGGGCCTTGCAGGCAACCGCCCAGCGTCGCGAAGTCGTCGAGATCGAGGGCGCCGTCGGAATCGCAGTCGCCGCCGATCACCGTTAGCGTGACCGCGTTCCCACCGTAGTCAATGTCCAGGATCTTCGTCGGCGGCAGGTTCGTCACGGCCACGCTGCCGAACGTCCCGCTCAACGTCGCCCCGGAGGTCACGACGACGAAGCTGTCGCCGTGGCTCGGCTCGAACGGGGGCACGAATGTAACCGCCAGGTCGCCGGCGAGCGAGACGTTGCCCGTGCAAACGAGCGTGTCGTATGCGCCCGGCGTTGTATCGGTCAACTCGATGTCGAGCGCGGCGCCGGCCTGCTGCGCACAGGTGCCGACGATGTCAATCTGTCCGATCGGCAGCCCCGGTGCCATCGTGCCGGCCGTGTTGACGACGTTGCCGGTGATCGTCCCGGCGCCGGTCAACAGGCCGCCGCTGATCTGGAGTGAGGCGGGGCCGGACATGAGCAGATTGCCGCCGTTGAGCACGGTTTGACCGGCGGTCTGGACATAGCTGCCGCCGTAGCCCGTGTAGAACCGGAGCACTCCGGTTTTGACCTCAACTGTGCCGGTGTTGTTCATGGACGCTTGGATCGTGCTCGTGCCGGTTCCGGCGGACTTGACCATCGTGCCCGCATTGTTGAGGGGCAGGCCGTAGCCGCCGATGACGGTGACGTCGGCTTGGAAGTCCATCACGCCGGTGGCGAGGTTGTTGACCACCGCCGAGGTGGGCCGGTTGAATCCACCGAGGAACGTGGCCGTGCCGGCGTTGTTGAACGTGCAATTGCGGAGCGACTTCTCGTCACCGTTTATGTTAACCAGCACATCGCCGTTGGCATTCACGGTTCCCGGGCCATTGAATCCGCCGCCCTGGTTCCAGGTAAGCAATCCACTGATCGTGACGGGGCTGGGACCTTGGAGAGACCCGCGTCCGATGGTGAGGTTTGCGATTTCCGCCGGGTCGCCGCTGTTGAAGTTCGCCGTTGCCCCGGTGGCTGCGGGGCCCACGCTGAACGTGTCGAAATGGATCGGCCCGCCGATGGGCGCGTTGAAGTTCACGGTCCCCGCCGGGACGTAGAACGACGAGCCGTAGCTGACGATGCCTGCGGAGGAGTCGAAGGTCACCTGGCCGCCCTGCACGGTGGTCGGCCCGGCGACATCCCAGGTCCCGTAGACGCTGTTCCAGCCGCCCCCGCCGCCGCCAAAGATGACCGTGTGGGCGACGACGCTGGAACCGGCGTAGAACACAAAGCCGCCGTCGACGAAGTGGAGCGTGGTGCCCGGGTCGCCGAGGAAGTCACCGGTGCTGCTTCCGTACAGGTAGAACTTCAGCGTGCCGGTCTGTACGTGGATCAGCCCGTTGTTCTCGGTGAACATGTAGATGGTGCTGGATCCGGGGTCGACCGATTTGATCAGCGTGCCGCCATTGACGAAGCGGTCGCTGAACCAGCCGTTGAAGAGAAGCCCGCTTCCGCGGTGGTCATAGGTCGAACCGGGCCGAATTTCGAACACGGCTGGACCGGCGAAGTCGACTCGTCCGGAAATAGTGACCGACGTGCTGTTGCCGTTGAGCACGAGTCGGTGCTGATCCAGGTGCACGATGCTGCTGATTCCCACCCCGCCGTTGGCATACGTGACGCCGGCCCCCTTCAACTTCGCGCTGTTGCTGGAATTGCTGCCGGTCCACTCGAACAGGCCGGCGATGTCGAGTTGCTGGTTCACTTGGAGCACGCTGTCGTTGTTCGCGAGGCGCAGATAGCCCCGGACGAAGGAGGGCTCGGTGACGGTGAGCGCGCGCGCGCCGGTCGTGCCTTCGATCGCCAGATTCTCGCTGCACGCCAGCGTCGCGACCTGCAGCGTGCCGGTCGAATAGGTGATCGTCTCATCGCCGAGCACGTCGATGCAGACTTCGGAGTCAGTGGTCGGCGGCGTCCCTTCAAGCCAGTTGGCCGGCGTGTGCCAGGATCCGCTGGAACCGCTCCAATGGAACATCGTCTGGCACTCGTCGGGAACACCGTCCAAATCGCAATCCGCGCTGAAGCCGCTGGCGATGTCGCACTCGTCGGGAATCAGGTTGCCGTTGCAATCCTGCGCGGATCCGCAGCCCGCCACGTTGCAGAAGTTCGGATCTAACTCGCAGTCCAGGTCCGCGGCGGACTGATCGCAGGCGATTTCGCATATGTCCAGGATTCCGTTGTTATTGCATTCTCCGACTACAAACGGGCCGAAGGTCGCCCGTGAACCCCAGTGGCCGGCGCAGTCCCGAGCGCGAATAGAGAGGTAATATTCACCCGGGTAGAAAGGCCCGCCGTGAATCCGCAAATCGCAGGACGAGAAGTCAACCAGATCCGGCAACACGTCCGGAGGCTCTCCCTCGGGATCCGTGGTCCACACATAGCTGTACTCACAAGCTCCGGTCACGTCGTCTTCCACGTCGAATTGCGGTCGCCACTCCACCGTGATACACGGCAACACGCCGAAGCTGCCCAGCGGATGCGAGGGCGAATCGAGCGACAACATGCTGGGGGGCTCGGTGTCGTCCCCTGAATCTCCGGCGAACCACGGCGAGACGTTGAACGCGGTGGGCCACAGACCGTCCGCCAGCCCGGGGTAGGCGCCGATCCACGCATCAAGAAACTGCAACACGTCCATCGGATCTTGCTCGCCGATCACCAGGAGATTCGGCGCGTCGCCAAAGCAGGTCGAGTCCCGGATGCCGTCGCCATCGTGGTCGTCCTGCCCGTAGTCGGCCATGTCCACGAGCAAGGCCGCCGCAAATCCCTCGGTCAACCGGGCATCATGGAAGTTCGCCGGATCCTCCAGACATGTTTGCGGGGTTTCGAAGGAGGCCGTGTACAGCGGTTGGTGCGGGGCTCCGCCCACGTCGAACACGTAGTCCTCCGCGAACGTTGGAGGAATCCTGTGCGAGAAGTACTGCGCGACCCCCTCCATCCAGGCAACATAGAGGCTCTCCTGGCACCAGGCACAATGCGTGCAGTCCTCACCCGGCACCTCGTCGCACCAGTCGCCGTCGTTGCAATAAGTCCACTCGGGTTCGGGCATGTCCGTACTGCACTCAAAATGGTGGCCGTACTCGTGGCATACCACGTCTTCGCACCACTGGTGATCAGCTCTCATGTGGATTTCGGACTCGTCGCCGCCCCAGCATTGGTACCAGCCGGGTGAGCTGCTGGAATCGTCCGGCCATTCCACCTCGACCTGGGGCATGTTGTAGTAACCGTTGGACCGCGTATCGACCCAACGCCGGGCGCGCGTGACGGTGCTGAGCAGATGCAGCGCCGGCATCAGGTCGGGCGCTACGGTGAGGTTGCCGAAATCGTGATACGTCCCCTGAAAGTTCCCGATCTCCTCGGTTTCCCACCAATACGTCCATTCCTCGACGGAATTGTCGTGCACGTCCACCCAGTTGGTTTCCGTCTCGAAGTAGACGACAAGGTCGGGGGGATCGCCGGAGTCATCCCACGAAAACGACCCGGTATCGAAGTAACCGGTGCTGTCCGTGTATCCCTCCCACATCGTCTCGTGACCAATCGTGTCGCTGTCCCAGATCCGTACGTCGAGCCGGTCCGCGCCGACCCATTGGCCGTCGGGCCGCTGGTACACGATGCGTCCCTCGAAGCGCAGCGTCGTGCGCCCGTCGCCGTCCTTGCCCCGGGCCCCCTCACCCTCCCCGGCGACATCGCCGACAGGCTTTCGAACCGATCGCGGCAGCTCGGACTCGGGAACGGGCACGGCGCGGTACCCCTGGCCGCGCCGGGCAAAGTACGCTCGGCCTACCTCGATCGGCTTGTTTTGCTTGAACCCGTTGAATCTCAGCGACACGACGATCGGCTCGTCGGCGTCGCGCGGCAGCGCCCGGAATGGGATCCGCAGAATGCCGGTCTGCACGCGCAGCGGCACGGCCGGCGCGTCGAAGCTGAGCACCGTCCACCCCTCGCCTCCCAAGGATAGTTCGGTCAGAATCCCATCAGTGCCCAGGTGCAATTCGAGCGCCCCGTCGTACTCCTGGCCCGACACCGCCGGCTGCGTGTCGAGCGGTATCTTGATATCGACCGGCGGGGCGACGTCTGCCTGGGCCTCTACGCAGAACGCCAGTATCGACACGCTCAGCAGGCGCGACGCGGTGCGGCAAGCTCGCCACGATGACATTCCGGCTCCTCCTTCGCATCAGCCCGCCCCCCGCGCCCTGACCGATAAGCCGCCTGATTTCCCGTCGGAATGTCTGCCATCGGGCGCGACAAATCGGCTCTCCAAACCGGTATAATGGCGCATGGCGGGTTCGAATCGGGGCCGGGCCGCTGCCCGGTTCCGCGAGCCGCCATACTTATCTCCGCCGTTCGTCGGCGAGGGCCATCAAAATGCGCAGGTTTTCTTGATGGGGAGCGGGCAGGAGGGAGACGTGACGCGCGTTCTGCAAGCGGTCGAGGCCGGCGACACCCGGGCCGCGGCCGAGTTGTTGACCTTGGTCTATTCTGAGCTGCGCAGGCTGGCGCGGGCGCGGATGGCCAGGACTCCCCCAGGAAACACCCTCCAACCCACGGCCCTCGTCCACGAAGCGTATGTGCGTCTAATGGGCAAGGACGAGCCAAAGGTCGGCAGGAGCCGAGGGCAGTTCTTCGCAGCGGCCGCTCAAGCCATGCGCGACATCCTGGTGGAGCAGGCCCGCCGCAAGAAGCGACAGAAGCGCGGTGGCGGTCGGAAACGGCTCGACCTGGACCCTGCGGACCTGGCGGACGCGTCACTCCGGTCGCCCCCCGAAGAGATCCTGGCGTTGGATGAGGCGCTTCGGAAACTGGAGCAGGACGACCCGCGCCTGGTGGAAGTCGTCAAGCTGCGCTTCTTCGCCGGACTGACGGCTGCGGAGACGGCGGCTGCGCTGGGACTCTCTGTACCGACGGTGGAGCGGGACTGGCGTTTCGCGCGCACGCTGCTTTACACGTATGTGGCGGGAACGCGAGCGGATTTGTAACGGCCCGAAGACCATGCTGGGAAACCGACTGCAACGGGCCAGGACGATCTTCGAGGGGCTGGTCGATGTGCCGTCTGATCAACGCGCCACCTTGCTGGCCAGAGAGTGCGACGGCGATCAGGAGCTGCGAGCCTTCGTGGAGCAACTCCTGGCCAATGATGGATGTATGGGGGAGTTCATGGCGACCCCGGCCCATGCCCCGGATTCCGATGCGCCTCCAACGGGTGGCGTCCGGGCACCGCAGCGCATCGGACGCTACGAGATCGTTCGCGTGGTGGGTGAGGGCGGCATGGGCGCGGTTTACGAGGCCCAGCAGGAGAACCCGAAGCGGCGTGTCGCGCTGAAGGTCATTCACCCCGGCCTGACGGCAGGCCGGGTGCTGCGGCGTTTTCAGCGCGAGGCCGACCTGCTCGGACAACTTTCCCATCCGGGGATTGCACAGATATACGAGGCCGGAATAGCGGAAGTCACTACCGAGACGGGTACCGGCGCTCGCCAGCCCTTCTTAGCAATGGAACTGATCCGTGGCGGCACGCTGAATGAGCACGCGCAGAGGGCTCGCCTCGGCACGCGTGAGCGTTTGGAACTCGTGGCGCGCGTCTGCGATGCCGTGCAGCACGCCCACCACAAGGGTGTCATCCACCGCGATCTCAAGCCTGGCAACATCCTGGTGGATGAGTCGGGGCAGCCGAAGATCCTGGATTTCGGCATAGCCTGTGTCACCGATTCGGGCATGCGGTCCGTCGCGTCACAGACCCAGATGGGCCAGATCGTGGGCACCTTGGCCTACATGAGCCCCGAGCAGGCCGCTGGTGACTGGCGACAGGTGGACACGCGGGCCGACGTCTATTCGTTGGGAGTGATCCTCTTCGAGCTCCTTAGTGGCGCACTGCCTCACGACGTGCGCACCACGTCGATTCCCGAGGCAGTTCGGAGAATATGCGCTGCCGAGCCGGTTCGGCTTGCAGCGGTCGACCGGTCGTTTCGTGGCGAAATCGAGAACATCGTCAGCAAGGCTCTGGAGAAGGAGAAAACGCGGCGCTATCAGACTGCGTCTGATCTGGCCGCAGACATCCGCCGCTACCTGCGCGGCGAACCCATCGCAGCCCGCCGTGATTCGGCGTTGTATCTGCTCCGGAAGACGGTGACGCGCTACCGCGGGATCGCGCTGACGGCGGGGCTCCTAGTCATCCTTCTGACCACGTTTGGAGTTGTTTCATTTGTTCAAGCCGAGAAGAACCGCCGCCTGGCTGCCAGTGAGCGCAAGGCGCGCGAGAACACCGTTGCGGCCCTTGAGTTGGCTCAGCGCGAAGAGCAGCGCGCCGATGCCGCCTCGGCTCGACTGCACGCCGAGCTCACCGCCAGCAACATCGAGCGTGGGCGCCTGCTCGGCCGGAAGGGAGACCTGTTTGCTGCGGAAGAGCTCATCTGGGGCGAGCACTTGCGGAACCCCGCCTCAGACCATTCTTTCTGGGCTCTCTGGGAACTGTATTCGCATAACCCCAGCCTCGCCACGCTGGGCATGCACGAGCGGACGGTGCGCGCCGTTGCGTACGCGCCGGATGGTCGGATATTCGCCTCTGCCAGCGACGATGGCGTCGTGAAGCTCTGGGATGATGCCGGCTGCAAATGCCTGGCCACTCTTGCTGAACACACGGCTCCTGTGCATGGACTCGATTTCAGCCCCGACGGGCGCTATCTCGCATCGGCGAGCCTCGATGGCACCGTCATCATCTGGGACCTCGCGACTAACGCGCCGGTGCGGATGATTGGAGGTCAGATAGACGCTCTCTACTCCGTCCGCTACACCCGCGATGGCACGCAACTGGTTTGTGGGACCGGCGACGGAGCCATCCGTGTCCTTGATGTCACGGGCGGTGAGGCCGTCAGAACGCTCAGTGGCCACGACGCTGCCGTTGCATGCCTGCGCTTCAGCCGAGATGGTTCGCTGCTCGCTTCCGCCTCGGCCGATCAGACCATCAAGCTCTGGCAGGGCCTCATGGGCCCGCCGATCGCTACGCTGTCAGGCCACGGTGGCAGCATTGCATCATTAGCTTTCTCGCACGATGGTCGACAACTGGCCTCGGGAAGCGTGGACAAGACCGTCAAGGTGTGGGACCTCGCGACGCATGAGTGTATGGGCACCATCAGCGCCGCGAACGGAACTGTCAGGTTCCTGAGCTATTCGCGCGACGAGCAGTCACTCTTGGTGGGAGGGTGGTGGCGCGTCGATGCCTGGGACTTGCGCACCCGCACGCGCCGGCCGTTGGCCGCTCATGGCGTCGAAGCTGCCGACGTCCGCCCGGACAATCGGGTCCTCGCGCGTGGCTGCGGCGATGTTCGCCTGGCGCCTGGCGCCTCCGTTCGCATTGAGGACCTCGCCACAGATGGCGGCGTGCTCACGCTCGGCCAGAGTTCCGGCCATTGGCCTGCCGCGGTCAGCCCGGATGGGCGCCTCGTCGCCGCCAGCGATGACAGCGGGCGCGTGCGCCTTTGGGAAACCGCTACTGGGTGCCTGCTCGGGGCGCTGGAGGGCCATGCCAACTACCGGTCTCGTTGCCACTTCCACCCCGCTGGCAGAATTCTGGCGACGTGCAGTCCCGGCCTGATCGAGTTCTGGGACCTTACGACTGGCGCCGTCATCAACACGCTGAGTGGCCATCACGCAGCAACCAATCACTCCCTGACCTTCAGCCCCGACGGAGACACGTTTGCAGCGACGTGGCAGGACGGAACCATCCAGATTCACGAAGTGACAGGCGGCGCGATCCTCACGACGATCCCGGCCCAGCAGTGTGAAGTGCTCAGCTTGCGCTTCAGCCCAAACGGCCGGACATTGGCCACAACGTACCGATCGGGGATGATCCGGTTGTATACGGCCCAGGGGGACTTGCTCGCGGAATTCGACGCGGCCCTCACACCCTGGACCACGGCATTCAGCGCTGACGGAACGAAACTCGCAGCCGCCTGCTGGAGTCGCCAGATTCAGATTTGGGATCTGGCAACGCGCTCGCTTGATCTGCGGCTGGAGGCGTCGCTGGCCGCGATCTGGGAGGTAGCGTATATGCCGGGGCATCCCAATCTCCTGGCCTCATGCAGTGACGACGGCTATGTGCAACTCTGGGATGTGCCAGCGCGTCGCAATGTCCTAACGATTGACCGCTTTGAGGATTCTGCCAGCTCCGTGTCGTTCACCCCCGACGGCAGGACGCTCATCGTCGCGGGGCACGGTGACGCGCCGCTTCGCCTCTGGGACCTCGATTACTACGACCGCCACATCGCTGGCAATCTCGAGCATCAGATTGCTCGTCGTCGCGACCCATTGGAAAACAGCGGGCCAACAGAACAACTGCGCGCCTGGGCCGCAGGCGTGTTACGCCGTCCCTGGCCGCGCATCGGCCCTCACGCTCCGTCGACCCAGCCCCCTCTTTCGACAAGCGCGCCTGCCGGCAGCGTGGATCCTGAGGTGATTGCCCGCTGGGGACGCCGCGGAGGCTGCGGGCGATCTTAGGCCGCCCCACGCGCTTGGGCTTCCGCCCTGTACGCTGCTCCTCAACGCAACGACAATACGTCTGCGGCGTGACGATGCCGATCACGTCCGCGACGTTGTGGTTGAGCTCCTGACCGATCACAAGCAGCCGGGCACGGTCGTCCGGGCTCGGAATGACGCGGTTACCGCCCAGCTTACGACGGAGGATCTCGACCTGGGCTTAGAGGAATCGGATGCGGGCGTCCCGGCGAGCGGCGCCAGCTTCGACAAGGAGATGAGCGAGGACGTAGAGCCACCGTAGCATCGCGAGTGAATCCTGAATGAAGAGCGTTGCAACTGCCGTGATTAACAGCCTTCGACATTTTGAACCCCCTCTCAGAATCAGGCAAACGCCCGGCTCGGCCCGGCGGCCGCTGGCGATCGGTGCCACTATCTTCCCATTGCTCTACGAAGGAGCGCAACTGGAGCCGTTGACTTGCAACTAATTCGCAACTAAAACCCCACTCGACATGCACGGCATGCGCCGCATGCTGGCGTCTTTCGGAGTCCCTAAGTTCTTGCCTCTACTGTAACTTGCGCATTTGGAAGCACTTCCGCGCTTTGAGCAGCTCGGGCTCATAACCCGGAGGCGCGCGGCGACGGCGCTGCGCGTGGGCGCTCAGCGCGGCACGCGGACGTCTGAACTGGCGGTGGCCTGCTGCGGGGCGGCGCGGATCGTGAGTTTCGACACGACGGCCGCGGCGGTGGACGCGCTGGTGGCTGGGGCGGTGGACGGGGTCACGCTGGACGACACCGAGCTGGCGGGCCAGCGGGCGCGCTCGCCGGGGCGGCTGGCGGTGCTGCCCGGTCCGGTGGCGGATGAGGTGGCGGCCTACGTGTTGCCACTCGGCGCGGACCTGACGGACGCGCTGAACGCGGCCGCGTACCAGTTGCAGGCGGAAGGGGAGACGGCGGCGCTGCTCGAGAAATGGAGCCGGTAGTGGGCGCGGCTTGTCGTCGGTCTGGCGTATCAGTATGCTCGCGGCGCGCCGGGTAGCGCGGCTTGGTCGCAGAATGTCCGTTGGTCGTGCCCACGGCGTGCACTTTCTCGAGGCCGAACATGTCTCCTGATTCTCCCGGCGTGTCAGCCCTTGGATGGTCGGTTGTCCAGCCGCGGGTGGGCCGCCACCCGGCCTGGCTGATCCTGTTGCTGGTGGGCGGCGGTCTGGCCGGATGCGACCGGCAGGCGCTCGCTCCGGCCGCGGCTGCGCCGCCGGCGGAGGTCACGGTCAGCCGGCCGCTGGTGCAGGAGGTGACGGATTGGATGGAGGGCACGGGGACGACCGCGCCGCTCGAAGAGGTCGAGGTCCGGGCGCGCGTAACGGGGTTCCTGCAGCAGGTGCACTTTGAGCCGCGCGCCCGCGTGAAGCCCGGGGAAGTGCTCTTCACGATCGACCCACGGCCGTTCCAGAACGCGCTCGACAGTGCGACGGCGGCACTCGCGGCCACGCAGGCGCAGCTCGTGAAGGCGCAGGCGGACTTGGAGAAAGTGCAGCGCCTGATCGAGCGCGGCGCGGCCAGCGAGGACGAGCTGACGAGCGCGCTGGCGACCCGCGACTCGCTGAAGGCGCAGGGCAGTGCCAATGAAGCCACCATCGCCAACGCCAGGCTGCAACTGGAGTGGTCCAGCGTGACGGCCCCGATCCATGGGCGGATCAGCCGCAACCTGGTCGATCCCGGGAACCTGGTCGCGGCGGATACGACGGTGCTCGCGACGATCGTGAACGACACGAGCATATTCGTGTATTTCAACGCGAACGAACGCGGGGTGCTGACGCTGCGCGAACACGTTCGCCGGCAACTGGCCGCCGCGGGGGCCCCGCCGGACAAGCAGCCGGAAGTACGTGAGGCGAATTGGCCCGCGTACGTGGGGCTGATGACGGAGGAGGGATGTCCGCACGCCGGGGTGATCGACTACGTCGCGCCGGCCCTGGATCCGGGCACGGGTACGCAGCAGTTGCGCATGGTGATTCCCAATGAAGGCGGGCTGCTGCTGGCGGGGCTGTTTGTGCGGGTGCGCGTGCCGGTGAGCAAGCCATACGCGGCGCTGACCGTAACGGAGCGGGCGCTGGGCTTGGACCAGGGGCAGCGTTACCTGCTGGTCGTGAATGACCAGAACGTCGTCGAGTATCGCCCGGTCACGGTGGGTACGCTCAACGCGGGCCTGCGCGGCATCACGGCCGGGCTGGCGCCCACGGACCGGGTGATCGTGAACGGGATCCAGCGCGTCCGGCCGGGTCTGACAGTCAAGCCGATCGAGGCGCCGATGCCGGTGGGACCGGATACCGCGCGCGACCGGCCGGCCGCCAGCGCGCCGGCCGCGTCTCCGGCCACGCCGCCAAAGGTCCGCTGAACGAGGATTCACCGTGCTCTCACGCTTCTTCATCGACCGGCCGATCTTCGCCGCCGTGCTCTCGATCGTGATCACGATCGCCGGCGGAGTGGCCGTGTTCACGTTGCCGATCGCCCAGTACCCGGAGATCACGCCGCCGACAGTGAACGTGTCGTGCAGCTATCCGGGCGCCAGTGCCCAGGTGGTGGCGGACACGGTGGCGGCGCCGATCGAGCAGCAGGTGAACGGGGTGGAGCGAATGCTGTACATGTCGTCGCAATGCACGAACGACGGCACGTACAGCCTGAACGTCACGTTCGAGTTGGGCGTCGACCTGGACATGGCCCAGGTACTGGTGCAGAACCGCGTCTCGATGGCGACGCCGTCGCTGCCGGACGTGGTTAAGCAGACCGGCGTGACGACGAAGAAGAAGTCGCCCAACATCATGCTGGTCGTGAACCTGTTCTCGCCGGACGGGCGCTACGACCAGCTCTACCTGAGCAACTACGCGACCATTCAGATCCGGGACGAGCTGGCGCGGCTGTCGGGCGTCGGAGACGTGTCGTTCCTGGGGCAGCAGGACTACAGCATGCGTGTGTGGCTGGATCCGGAGCAGCTCTGGGCCCGGAACCTGACCACCACGGACGTGGTGAACGCGGTCAAGGAGCAGAACGTCCAGGTTGCGGCCGGTCAGATTGGTCAGCCCCCGGTCCCCGCAGGGCAGGATTTCCAGTACACGATGAGCACGCTCGGGCGGCTGAAGGAGCCGGAGGAATTCGGTGCGATCATCGTGAAGACCGGCACCGCGGGCCAGGTGACGTACCTGCGCGACGTGGCCCGCATCGAGCTGGGTGCGAAGAGCCAGGACCAGTCGTGCACGCTGGACGGACAGCCGGCGGTCGGGCTGGCGGTGTTTCAGTTGCCCGGCTCCAACGCGCTCGCGACGGCCGACGGCGTGCGGGCCAAGATGGACGAGCTCAAGCAGCGTTTCCCGGCGGGTCTGGATTACGCGATCGTCTACGACACGACGCCCTTTGTGCGCGAGTCCATCCACGAGGTGTTCAAGACCCTGATCGAGGCGTTCGCGCTGGTCGCGGTCGTCATCATCGTGTTCCTGCAGAGCTGGCGCTCGACGCTGATTGCGCTGATCGCGATCCCCGTGTCGCTGATCGGCACGTTCGCAATCATGGCGGTGCTGGGCTTCAGCTTGAACAACCTGTCGCTGTTCGGGCTGGTGCTGGCGATCGGCATCGTCGTCGACGACGCAATCGTCGTCGTCGAGAACGTGGAGCGCTGGATCGAGCATGGCTTGTCGCCGAAAGAGGCAGCCTACAAGTCGATGGACGAGGTGACGGTGGCCGTCATCGCCATCGCCTTCGGCCTGAGCGCGGTGTTCATCCCCACCGCGTTTCTCTCCGGGATCACGGGGCAGTTCTTCCGGCAATTCGCCTTGACGATCGCGACGGCGACGCTGATCTCGGCGTTCAATTCGTTGACGCTGAGCCCGGCGCTGGCCGCCTTGCTCCTGGCGCCGCACGGAGCAAAGAAGGACGTCCTCACGCGCGCGCTGAACCTGGTGCTGGGCTGGTTCTTCCGCGGGTTCAATGCCGTGTTCAACTGGGGCACCGGCGTCTACGCGCGGCTGGTGACATACTGCCTGCGGGGTGCCGCGGTTGCGATGCTGGTGTACTTCGGCCTGCTGGGCCTGACGTACCTGGGTTTCAAGACGGTGCCGACCGGGTTCATTCCCACGCAGGACAAGGGCTACCTGCTCGCGAACGTGCAGCTGCCGGACTCCGCGTCCCTGGAGCGGACGGTGGACGTCATGCGCCGGATCGACGAGATTGCCCGCCAGACCCCGGGCGTGAAGCACACCGTCGGGATCTCCGGGCAGTCATTTCTGCTCAACGCCAACGGCTCCAACTTCGGCTCGCTTTTCGTGACGCTCGACGATTTCGACCGGCGACACAGCCCCGAGCTGCATGCCGACGCGATCAACGCCCGGCTGCGGCGACAGTACCACCAGGAGATCCAGGAAGCGCTGATCGCCGTGTTTGGCGCTCCGCCGGTGGATGGTCTGGGCACCGCCGGCGGCTTCAAGATCATGATCGAAGATCGCGGCAACGCCGGTTTGCAGATGCTGCAGGGCCAGGTCGATAACCTGGTCGAGAAGGGCAGCCGCACGCCGGGCCTGGCGGGCCTGTTCACGCAGTTTCGCGCCAACACGCCGCAGCTGTACGTGGACGTGGACCGCGTGAAGTGCAAGACGTTGGGCGTGGGGCTCAACGACGTCTTCAACACGCTGCAGACCAATCTGGGCGGGTACTACGTCAACGACTTCAACCAGTTCGGGCGGACGTGGCAGGTGAAGCTGCAGGCCGACGCCGGCTTCCGCTATCGGCCGGAGGACGTGAGGCGGCTGTACGTGCGGAACGCGGCGGGCAACATGGTGCCGCTCGGGACGGTGGCCAATGTCACGGAAGTCAGCGGGCCGGTGCTGATCAACCGCTACAACATGTACACGTCGGCCGCGATCAACGGCGCGCCCCTGCCGGGGGTCAGCTCCGGGCAGGCCATCAAGTTGATCGAGGGCCTGGCCAGGCAGGAGCTGGCGTCGTCGATGGCCTTCGAGTGGACCGAGATCACGCTCCTGCAGCTCCTGGCGGGGAGCACGGCGATCCTGATCTTCCCATTGTGCATCCTCTTTGTGTTCCTGACGCACTCGGCGGAGTACGAGAGCTGGCTGCTGCCGCTGGCGATCATCCTGATCGTGCCGATGAGCATCCTGTGCGCCCTCGCCGGCGTGTACCTGCGCGGCATGGACAACAACCTCTTCACGCAAATCGGCTTCGTGGTACTCGCGGGGCTGGCCTGCAAGAACGCCGTGCTGATCGTGGAGTTCGCCAAGCAGCAGCACGAGCACGGTCTGGATCGGCGGCAAGCCGCGATCGAGGCGTCGCGCCTGCGCCTGCGGCCGATCATGATGACCTCGTTCGCGTTCATTCTCGGCGTGCTGCCGCTGGTCGTGTCGGCCGGGGCGGGTGCCGAGATGCGGCGGACGCTGGGCACGGCCGTGTTTGCGGGCATGCTCGGCGTGACGTTCTTCGGCATTTTCCTGACGCCGGTGTTCTATTACATCCTGCAGTGGTTTGCGGACCGGCGGGCCGCTGGGGGCGCCGGCGAACGGACCGGACAGAGTGTCACCGTTCACCCGGCGTAATCACGTCGGCGGAGCTTAGCGCCATAGCTGTATGATAAATAAAGACTTAAAGGTCATCGTGACGTCGGGAGCGGTGCGCGGTGCCGGAGTTGGTTGCCTGCGTCGGAGCGCTGCGTTGCAGGGGGCCGCGCTGGATGACGCGTTATATTTGTGACGCCGGTCCGCTGTGTGGCACCGCGGCTGTGACAGGGTCCGGCGTGACTGACGTTCGGTGCGCGACGCGCGTTGTCGCCGTCGCGACCGGGGATCCCATTAGCCCGCACGCGAAGGAAGGTGGATTCACATGTGCCAAGCAAGACTGAGCCTGAGAGCGTGGTTCGTGCCGATGGTCTGTGCCATGTGGCTGGCGTCGCCGGCGCTCGCGCAGATCCCGGGCCTCGACAAGGCCAAACGTGTCATCGAGAAGAGCACGCAGGACTCCAAGGACAAGGACAAGCCGGCACCGGCGAAGGGAGCTGCGCCGGAGCAGGCGGCTCCCACCGGGAGCAGCATCGTCTTCTCGGCGACGCCGATCGACCCGGCGAAGCCGGCCAGCCTCGCGACGAGCTTCGAGAGCGGCGGCTACATCTACGGCCTGGTGCAGGTGGAAAAGACCTGGCGCGATCTGCTGGGCAAGGGCCGCGAGGATGTGACGGAAATCCAGGTGCCGATCGATATGCTGGTGGACGGCGAACAAGTCGACTTCCAGTACATCACCATCAAGAAAGCGGAGGCGCTCGACACGAAGTACCTGGTACTCGATATCGCCCCGGACCCGGAGAAGATGACCGCGTACAAGGACCCGGGGTTCTTCTACGCCGAAGGCAAGGGCCATCGCAAGATTGGACCGGACCAGTACACCTACATCCTCGGCAAACTCGCGGGCGGGAAGCACACCATTCGCTTCCAGATCCGCAGCTACGGGGACATCTTCTCGGCCGGCGAGTTCACGCTGACGGGCGACGACTACAAGTTCTACACCGAGCTGCGTGAGAAAGTGCTGGCGGCCGCCTTCCAGGTCAGCACCATGCCCAAGGCACAGATGGTCAACAAAGAGATGGAAGCGACCATGCGCAAGCTGCTCGAGAACGCCGGCTGGAAGGACATCCGCAAGCTGGTCATTACCGACAAGGACTGGTGGCTGGACCGCGCCGAGGGCGGCGACTCGCCGATCGTGTCGCGGCACATCGCGGCCGCGGCGGCCGCGAAGGGCGAGGATGGCAACTTCTTCTGGTGCATCTGCACGTTCCACCAGCAGAAGCTGATCGATGGCTCGTTCGGCCCGCTCGAACTGACGGATCAGGGCCAGAAGAAGCCGATCAAGGAAGAGAACATCGACAAGTAGCGTGAGTCCGCGCGACTGCGCGGCAGACCCCTCCCCCGTCACGGGGGAGGGGCGGAAAGGCGGGCGACGCCGGCGTGGGGGACGCTCAATACCGCCACGGCAGCGGGCTGTCGGGGTGGCTCTTGTAGTCCACGTGCGGGTCGAGGTAGTGCAGGGGGCCGTCCGGATCGGCGCCCGGGTCAAAACCCAGACCGTTCCAAAGCCCGTTGTCCTCGTAGGCCTTTCGCGGTGCGAGCCGATCGCCGTGACCGTCTGCGAAGATCGCGTTGCTCTGGCCCAGGTGCCGGTCGGACAGGTACGTGCGCGTCGTCTTCCAGGCGTACGGTTCGAGTACGCCGTCCGAGTACGAAACCAGGCTGCGCAGTGGAATGTACGTCGGATCCAGGACGTAGGCGTGATTGCCCAGCCGGTGCGGGTCGTGGTCCGCGGCGGGATGGTCCGGGCCGCGCTCCGGGCCCCAGGGCATCGTCCAGCCCGTGCCGTCGGAGTCGGCAAACGCGATCGTGCGGCCCGGTGAGCGCAACTCCTTCACCGGGAACGTCTCGTAGCGATGATATGGATTCCCGGGACCGAGGTTGTCGCGGGCACTCCCGAGATACTTGTAGTTGTAGCCATACGAGTTGTTTCGGCCGACGTCCCACTCCGGCGTCGCGGGACAGGCCTGCACGGACGCGCGGCGCGGCAGGTCGGCGCTGAGCGAGCCCGTGGCCGGTGCGCCGCCCAAGTACAGCGACATCGCGTTGAACCAGCGCAGGCGCACGTTGTCGGGCAGATACCACTGGTGGGCCGGGTAGTTGCCGTTTTCGCTGTGGTAGAGCGTCATGCCGTGGCCCAGCTCGCGGCACTGGCCGAGGCACTGGACCGAACGCGCCTGCTGGCGGGCCCGCGCCAGCGATGGCAGCAGAATCGAAATCAGCAGCGCAATGATCGCGACGACCACGAGCAGCTCGATGAGCGTGAAGGCGCAGGCAAGCCGCCGACGGCTTCCTCGCCCGGGAGTGGACCGTGGTGGAAGGACCGTCCGCATGTTGGCAATCCCCGTGTGCAATCAGGTTGCGGCACAACCGGCGCGGCCAGCGCTCGCGCGCTGTACGCACGCGCGTGGCGCGCAGTGTACGGACCCGGCGTGGCCGCGTAAAGTGCACATGCTGCGGCCAGCATAGAACGTACGGCGCGCGGCTCAGCGTGAGGTCGGATCAGCCCGGCAGCGTGTTGCCGCCTTGGATCCACGCGCTGTAGATGGGCTCGGTGAAGAGCTCGTTGGCCACGGCTGCCGGGCTCGTTCCGAAAGTCAGCGCGTGAATAAAGCCGTTCCTCTCCACGAGGACGGTGTGCAGGATCTTGTTGTTGGGGTTCTTGAAGAGCTGGATGTCGAGTCGACCATCGAGCGCGTGGCAACGCTTCCGATCAGGGAGTTCCGCGCACTCCAGGCGCGTCAACTGGCCGCAGCGGGCGATCATTTCCACCGTGCGGCGGTATGTGCCACCGTTCGGGCCGACGACCTTCTTTCCGTCCACCTCGATCTCGCGGTCGTCGTAGGCGACCACGCCGGCGTAGTGGCGCGGGCTGCGCTGGAGCCATTCGAGCAGCTTCTCGGCGTGGCGCTCGTCGTCGCTGTAGCCGTAGTTGGCGTCGAGCCAGACGATGCGCTCCAGCCAGTCCGGGAGCTGCGTGACCGCGTTGAGGTAGCCGTTGAGGAAGCTGCCGCCGCCGCTGTGGGCGGTGAGGGCGACGGTCGTACGCTCGTCCGGGAACAGGGCGCGCAGCTCGTCGACGAGCGCGACGATGCGTGCGCTGCTGTCGGCGTGCTTCTTGCGCCAGGTGGGCCAACTGCGCCCGCCGGCCTCGAGGTAGGCGACCACGAGGTTCACGTCGGTGCGCCGGGCGCGCAGCAGGCGTGTCTGGGCGCCGATGTGCTGGATGTAGAAGTGCCAATCGAGGTCGGGGGCTTTCTGGCAGCCGATCGTCTGCGCGATCGTGTTCCCATTGGGCAGGGCGTAGATGACGAGCAGCGTCGGTTTGCGGGCGTCGAAGGCGGTCGCGGGCGGCGCATTGATGTGGACCGTCACCTCCGGCTCGCATATGTACGTCCGCACCTGCTCATCGAAGTAGGGGCTGCGCGTGAAGCCGGTCAGCGTCGTGTTACGCTGGGCGCAGCCGCCTGCGACCAGCAGAATCGCGCACATTCCAACGCCCAGCTCCCATCCTCGCATTGACCGCATCGTCGCGACCCTCACGTCTCTGTCAGCCCCTAACTCGCATGATATGTCCACCGCGCCGCGGTGCACAGCGCCCGGCGGCGGGCCTGCGCGGTGGCCAACGCGATGTTCACTCGGTCACCTCCGGCGCTGCCCCTGCCAGGCGGTGACTGGCCACGGCTTCCATAGCCATGGCGGTGGTCAGCGCGGCGGACATCCAGATCGCCTCCGGCCCGCCGTCGAACCGCCCGCGAAAGAACGCGCCGGCGTCCCAGGAGCCGTCGACAGGATTCTGCTCCGCCAGCAGATAGTCGACCGCCCGCGACGCGATATCCCGCCGGCGGTCCGCTTGCAGCAAGGCGAGTGCGCCGAACGCCGTGTTGAGGTGGGGGTCCCCCCGGTTCCAGAACACCGTTCCGGACGCGGTGGTCTGCATCGTCGCCAGGAGGTCCGCGACGAGCATCTCGACGGCGGGTGCCAGTGCGGCGACGCCACCCTCGCGATACGCCCGCGCCACGCAGTAATGGAAACACAGGTTGTCCGGGTAGTAGAGGCTGATGCTATCGGGAGCGCTCGCCAGCGCCCCGCTATCCGCGGCTGCTACGATCAGGTCCACTGCTTCGGCTACGCCCGGGGTTTCCAGCCGTCCATAGCGCCCCAGCGCGTAGAGCACGTTGGCATTCACCACGGCGTCCACGTCGTTTGGCCGCACGCTCTGAGCGCCGTCGTCATAGGCCAGCCACGTCAGGAACGCTCCGCTCGGTATGGGCACCCACGGCGCAGCATTGCGCTGCGGCACCTGTCCGAGGTCGCGCCAGTCTCCAAAGCAGCGCTCGAAACAGGTCGTCACCGCGGCGCCGCCGTCCAGCAGGTGATGATCCAGGAGCACCGCGTAGATGGTCGCGGTATCATCCGCATCACTGGGGACCGCGAAGCCGGGCGGGATGAATGACACGTTCACCGGTGCCCGTGATCCCCACAACTGCGGTCCCTGGGCCTTCAGAACGAACACCGCCGCCAGCAGCATGTCACCGGGCAGCCATACGTCGTTCTGCGGAGGCCAGAAGCCATACTTGCTGGCGTCGATCCCCGGCGGGTCGTGGCGGAAACGGGCCATGAGGTCCACGGCCGCGACCCGCATGGCGCGTGCGGCGGCGACATCCTCAGCGCTGACCGCCAGCGCGTCTCGATTCGCCGCGCTCACCATTGCCAGGGCATGGTGCACGAAGGTGGCCATGAAAGGGCTCGCGTCCCGCAGCCACGGCCCGCCGCGATGCCGGGCCGCGCATTGCGGCCAGTCGCCGGCATAGTCCACCTGATGGATGACGCGTTGGTCGGTGGACAACTGCGTGCCGCGCAAGTAGTGCAGAGCGCGCTGAATGCTCGAGCGGGTCTCGTCGGGCCTGTTGACCTGCATCGCTGCGCCGCCCGGCGGGGCACACTCGTCCTGGAACAACCCGAACAGGCCGCAGCCGCCGGACGCCAGCGCCAGCATGAAACCAACCAGGCATGTGGATCGGCGGATCAATCGTTGACCGCTCCAGATGATGGTGCCAGGGCCGCGCGTTGCACCGGCGGGCTGGTCATTCTTGGGTCTTGAGCCGCGCGCGTCAAAGGCGCGGCGGTGAAACTGGCCCTGCGGCAAGGTACCATGCACCGGTTCATGCATTGGCCTATGCAGGAGCGGGCGATGTCCAGCGAAAAGACACGTATCACGCGGCGCAGCGCGTTGATGGCGATGGGGGCTTGGGGAACCGCGGCGACGGTCGGGCCGGCGGCGCGGGGCGAGCCGCCCGCCGAGCAGATGCCGGCGGAGCGGCACGAAAGCTTCCAGCACGAACTGCAGCGCCTGGTGGACCAGACGCCGCTCGTGGATACGCACGAGCATCTCCCCGACGAGGAGGAGCGCCTGCGTGGCGAGTGGGTGCCCTGCGACGACTGGAGCGTGCTGCTGAGCCACTATCTCGACTCCGATCTCGCCACCGCCGGTATGCCGGACCACGATCTGGAGCGGCTGCTGTCGCGGGACGTGGATCCGGTGGCCAAGTGGCCGCTGCTGGCGCCGGTGTGGCCCGCCGTGAAGAACACGGGTTACGCGCGGGCCGTGCGGATCGCGATGCAGGAGCTGTACGACATCGACGAGCTCAGTGAGCAGACCGTCGCGCGGCTGCAGGCCGGCTACGAAGCGGTCCGCCAGCCCGGTTTCTACCAGCGCATCCTGGTCGATCTGGCGCGCATCGAGTCCTGCCAGGTAGACAGCCTGGGCTCGTTTCGCGAGTCGCGCCAGCCGCTTCTGCTCATGCAGGACCTGAATTTCCTCGGGATGCACATGGGGCCGGACATTCAGGGCCTGGCCGGCCCGACCGGGAAGGAAGTGCGCAGCCTCGACGATTGGCACGCGGTGATCCGCTGGTGGTTTGACCAGTACGGCCCCTACGCGGTGGCGGTAAAGAGCCAGGCCGCCTACCGGCGTGGCCTGGACTACGAGCAGGTGCCCGCGGAGACCGCCGCGCCCGTCTTCCAGCGTGTGCTGGAGGAAGCGCCGGTGTCGCCGGAGGAGCGCAAGCGCCTGGAGGATCACCTCTTTTGGTTCGCCGTGGAGCAGGCCACCCGGCACGGTTTGCCCGTGAAGCTGCACACCGGCTACTTCGGGGGGCACAACTACATGCCCCTGGAGCGGCTGGCGGGCAATGCAGCGCAAGCGGCCAACCTGTGCCGCCGGTCGCCGGACACGCAGTGGGTGTTCATGCACATCGCGTATCCGTATTGGCAGGAACTGCTGGCGGTGGCGAAGCACTACCGGAACGCGCACATCGACATGTGCTGGGCGTGGATCATCGACCCCGTGAGCTCGACCCGCTTTCTCAAGAGCCACCTGCTGACCGCACCGGCGAACAAGGTGTTCGTGTTCGGCGGCGACTACATCCCGGTGGAGTGCGTGCTGGGCCACGCGCGGCTGGCGCGGCAGGGTGTCGCGCGGGCGCTGCATGAACTGGTTGAAGAGGGCTATCTGAGCCGCGACGACGCCGTGGCGCTCGTCGAGCCGCTGCTGCGCGGCAACGCACGGAGCCTCTATCGCTTGTCGGCCAAGGCGGAGAAGCTCCGCCAGGCGCCGTGGGCGTGAAGCGGTGCGGTAGCGTGCGGGAGGCGCGGGTCCTTACTCCGGCAGCACGTCACGATCTGGCAGCGAGATACGAGCGGCGTGCTTCGCGCTGACCGGGCCGGTCAACTGGCCGTCAATCCGCTCGATGTTGATGTTGGCGCCGGTGGTGGCCTCGACGCGGCCCACGTCGCCGTTGAACCGTCCCACGAACATCGAGCCGCTGCTGGCCCACAGGCAGTAATCATACTTGCCGCGCAGCTCGACCGCGTTGCACGTGAGCGTACTGGCTTTCTGGAGGGCGATCGCCATGTCGTTGGCGCTGGTGATGATCACGCGGGCGCCTTCACCGAGCAGGTGCCCGTCGTGCTCCAGGCCGATCGGCGTGTTGCGGCGCTGCTTTGCGTCGAGCGTCAGGGTTGTGTTGTGCAGGTCGATCCGACCGCTGTTGTTGATCGCCAGGTTGTTGGACTGCTCGTTCCAGCTTGTGATCCGCGCGGTCGCGCAGCCCAACTCGATCACGCCATAGTAACGCGCCGAGAGGCTCCCGTTGCCCATATCCAGCGACGCCCCGTCGCGTTCCCGGAAGCGGACCACGCCGTGATACTCGGCGACGATCCCGCAGAACGTCTCCGGGTCCGCTTGGGCGTGCAGGTGGTCATTCAGCGCGATGTGGCCGCGCAGCTCAACCTGTCCGCCCCGCTGGGCATGGATGCCGGCGTCGCTCAGGCTGCGCAGCCGGAACGCGACGTTCTTGAGCGTGACCTCCCCGGGGCCGGTCACCTGCACGCCGCGCCGTTGACGCGTGGTGAACGTGCCGATCTGCAGATTCTCAAGCCACCACGCGCCCTCGCGGACGTCAATCAGCGCCGTGTCGCTCTCCCACGCCAGGATTGGCGGCGCCCCAGCGCTCACATCGCCCACCATGCGCACCAGCACACCGGGGCGCGTGCGGCGCATGAGCTCGAGCCGCGACTCAGGCATGCCGCGCCCGCCCGTGGTCGTATATTGACCGGGCGCGAGGTGGATCGTCACCGATTGTTCCAGCGGGTCGGGCAGCAGGGCGAGCGCCGCCGATATCGTCTTGAGCGGCTTCTGTTCGCTGCCCGCATTCTGGTCGTTACCCTGCGCCGGGTTGACCCAGATTGCATCCGGCGTGGCCGCCAGCGTGCCGTGCGCCGCGCCGCCACCGACTGCCCAGGCACAAATGAGAGTCGTCACGGCTGTCATCCGTCTCATGACTGTCTCCTGTCCAACAGTACTGCGCGTGTGCACCGGCTTCTTTGGATGACGACGGCGCTCAGGCCAATGTGCTCCGCAGCAGTGCGAGGCTCTTCGGCACGCCGGTCGCGGCGTCCTCTTTTCCCTCGAACTCCAAGGAGATCCAGCCTCTGAAGCCGGCCTGGCGGAGGATGGTGGCCACGCGGGCGTAATCGATGTCCAGCGTGTACCATTCGCCGCCGCCGAAGTACGTCTTGGCCTGGATCATCTCCGCGTGCGGGGCGATCTGCGCCATCTGCTCGTACGTGTTGTCGAGGAAGTTGCCCGTGTCCAGCAGCAGTTTGAGCCAGGGCGACTGGATGGCGTGGTAGATGCGCAGGAGGCCGGCCGCCGTTCGCCCGATTCCCCAGTGGTTCTCCAGCGCGAGCGTGACACCGCACTCCTCGGCCCTGGGCAGGCACTGCTCGATCGAATCAATGCACCACTTGAAGCCTTCATCCTCCGTGTGGCCGGGGAGGATGGGCTCGATGCCCCGGTTGGCCATGAGTTCGTCGAAGCTCGCGATCGTGTTCCAGTGGCCGGTGTTGAGTCGCAGCACCGGGATGCCCATCTTGTACGCCAGCTCGATGCAGTGGTGGGTGTGCCTGATGTTCTCCTGGCGTTTTTCGGCGTCGGGATAGACGAAGCCCTGGTGGATGGAAAAGCCCATCAGACACAGGCCGTTGGCGTGGGCCCGCCGCTTGAGGTCCTGCAGGTAACCGTCACTCTCGCTGCTCATCTGCCGGTGGAGGATTTCGATGCCGTCAAAGCCCATCTCGGCGGCGCGGTCGATGCAGTTGGCGACCTCGATCTTCTCGTCCTTGAAGTGCCAGAACGAATACGTAGAGACGCCGATATGCCAGGGGCAAGTTCGGCTTGGGTGCGTGGTCGGCGTGTCCGCCGCTCTGCCCAGCGCGCTGCTGACCGTGCTCGCGGCCAGCGCGCCCGCCGCCGCGCCTATCATCTCTCGTCGGGTCAGTTGCATCACATGCTCCCTATCGCCGTTCACTGCCGGCGTGTTATGAGGGTTGTTTCGCCAGCAATTCCAGCCCAGTTCGCGGCGCCGGCTCCACGTCCAGGTTCACGAGCACCGCATAGGCCAGCTTGTGCTCGACCAGCACCCAGCCGACCAGGCTCTCGTGTGCCGGCCGCCCCCTTGTTTTCAACAGGTGCATCAGCGGCTCGGCCACGTCGAACCGCAAAAGCACCAGGTCCTTTTCCGGCCCGGTGCGACCAGGTACCCGCAGCCAGGCCATGGACTTCCAGTTGTAGTCGAGATCATTGTTGAGCGCCGCATTATCCTCGGCCGGCGCATCGATCCGCGGCGAAGTCACGGCGTCGGCCGGCACCTCCAGGAAAAGATGCTGCGGCGGTTCGTATTCCTCGCCGTCGGCGCCGCGTCGCGGCGCGCCGTTGGTGCGAATCCGCAGCCCATCGATGCCGGTCAGTGCACGCAATTCCGCTTCGCCGAGCCGCGGCAGCTTCGTCCACGGCATGTCGTTCACATCCGCCCAGGCATGGAAGCGCGGCTGCCTGAAATCGTGCACCGCCGGGGTGGCGAGCGCGACCGGTGTGCGCTCGCCGCGCTGCGGAAACGTCGTGATCCCCGCCGGCAGCCGGCCCGAGGCGTCCGTGTCGCAGAACCGCACGCGGAATTCGACCGCCGGGCCGTCATTCGGCAACACCAGCACGAGCGTATTCACACCCTGCTCCAGCGTCGCGTACGTGACCTTCTCGATCAGGCGGCCATCATCATCCGCATAGTTCCAGCCCCAGCCGTCGCGGATCTGCACGCCGTTGAGCCAGAGCTGAAATCGTTCGTCGCCGGCCGCCCAGAGCCGCACCTCCTGGCGCTGCTCCGACGCCGCGTAAGTGCGGAAATAGTACGTCCCATTCGCGATCTCCGCGTGTTGCCCATCCGGCGTTTGCGCCGTGGCGAGATTGAACTGTGTGTACTTCTCCATGGGCATCGCGACCAACACGCCATCGGCATCGGCGGCGGTCGTCAGTTCGCGCGCTCGATCCGGTGCGGTCGGTCCAAACATGATCCACTGCCCGATGGCCGTCGAGACGTACGGGTCGATCGCGGTCCAGCGCCGCCACATGCCCGGCCGGATGATCTGCGTCATCGTATCCCGCCGAAGCGAGAGCCACGGCCAGTCGTCCAGCGCGACATCCTCGCGGTAACCGATCCTCTCGAGCACGTAGTTGTTCCAGAGCGTTTCGCCGTCCGGGTATGGCATCATATTGCTCGTGGCGGAGCACTGCTGGTTCAGCCATTCGTGCAGGGCCACGTAACCGGTGCGGTTGGCCACGCGGCCCTCGCCGAAGTACGCCGTGTCCGACGTGCCACAGCCCTTGATGCCGCCCACGGCGCCGACCGTCCCGCCGTGCGGATTGGCCCCCAGCTCCTTCGAGCAGTAGATCGAGTTGTAGCTCTGGTAGTCGCCGCGCTCGAACGGCACGTACTTGTCCAGCAACTCGCGGTGCTGCCCGGCCCAGAATTCCCAGTTCTCGTCGGTCCGCACCTGGATCGGCTGGTCGATGATCTTGACATCGGTGCGCAGCCAGGCGTTGCCCCCCGAGTACACGTACACCATGTCCTCGAACTGCCGCCATTGCTCGAGCGTCGACTTGATCTCGGCCGCGGTCATCTCTGCCGAGCGGTGCCCGATCACAACCTCGCGCTCGCCGTCCGGTTTCACCGCGGTCGCCTCCACGCGCGGCAACACGAGCAGAACGGCCCGGAGCGTGTTCGGCGGTGCGGGATTCGCCGCGGCCTTCTTTTTCAACAGCGCGTACTGCTCCCACACCAGATTCGGCGTCGGCCAGTTACGGCCGAGGTCGCCGTACTGGTTGACCTCGATCTTGTAGTCCCCCCAGACGAGGTACTGACCGCGCGGATTCTCGATGGGCGCCCCGAGTGGCACATCGGCCGACGCGGCCGCCAGCACGTGGGCGCACATGATGAGTGGGGCGACGAATCTGGCCATGGGCCGCCTCCGAGATAACGATGGCTCCAGCCTTTCGCGCCGGCTCGCGCCGGTGGGCATGTCGGCCCCAGCCCGACATTCGACCGGCGGCAGAGGGAGCGCCTGATCGTACAGCGGGCCGGCTCCGCCGCGTAGCCCGCGACGGAGCTCCACCTGGGGCGGACGCTGCCGCTGCGGGACCGATTGTCTTGGCTGACAGCGCCGCTGCGCAGCCCCCAAGCAGCGGCGACGGGTAGCCAAGTCGACTATTATCAGACATACCTGTTGCTGGGCCAAGCTTTGCGCGGCTCGGTGAGCCAGCCCGGTGATCGGCGCAGCAGCGTGGCCGGTGGGCTTCCACTGAAAACAACGCCAGGACCGGGAATCTGGCTTGCCCTCGCCGCGCGCGACGCGGTAGCATGCGCACTTAGGATGGAGTGCGCCGCGGCTGGCTGCGGCAGGGGCTGCCTCGCGGGGAAGGATGCAGTCACCTTGAATCGCCGCTGGGGCGACTGAGCGTCCCGGCTCGTGCGTGCCCAGCCGCGCACGTCAATCGTGTCGTCTCGAGGAGGCGGGAAGGACAAGTCTCGCGCGTCTGGTATTGTGGAATCATTTCACTTTGCGAGGAGGAAGCGTCATGAAGTTATTGGGTTTGTTGGCGGTTCTGGCAGTCGCGCCGCTGCTCAGTGCCCAGGCGTTGCTCGATATCGACATCAACTCGTCGACGCCGGGTTTGACCGGCCTGACGTTCGGGATGGACGATATCCTCAACCAGGAAGTCGGCAAGAAGTACTTCGCGGGCTGGGGTTGGCCGGTCTTCGAGCTGACGTTTGCCCCGGTGGACGTGACCGGCGGCGACATCGATCTGCTGCTGCACAGCCGTTACCACCGAGACGACGGGAATTATGCCGATGCCCAGATTTGGCTGCTCGTCTTCGATGCCGACGGCACCGAGCTCAATCTCGAGTGGAGCGGGCACCCGGACAACGGCCAGGGACACTGGACCGGGGACTATTGGCGGTACGAGCTGCGCGACCTGGATCTCTGGCTACAGACCGCATCGCCCGCCTTCGACGGCACCCAGGTCAGCAAGCTCATGGTTCGCTCGACGAACTGGGGCGGCAACCCGGCCGTGGATTATCTGGCGTTCTCGAACCTGACGATCACGCCGGAGCCGGCCTCGCTGGCCGCGCTGGCCTTGGCGCTGGTTGTGCTGCGCCGCCGCTAGCTGAACGGCGCGGGTCGACGACGGGCTGCCAGCGAGCGCTGTACCGCCGGGTGCGCTGGCGTCGATTACGTGCCTGACGCCTGGAGCCGGCGCAGCGTTTGAATGGGCTTTTCGCGAGCGGGGTCTTGGCGAATTGCGAGACCCCGCTCGTTTTGCGCGCGGCGCTTTGTCCGTGCGGCGGGTTTGATCATTCTGCCCCGTGAACGGTGCCCGTAAGGACGCGCACCTGGCGTGATTGGCTCGCGCGGGCGGCGGACGCGGACTGCGGGACTCTCCACTTGTTGCCTGCGTGGTGCACCAGCAGAATACGCGCGATCCTGCGGTCCGCGACCCAGCGCCGGGTTCATGCCACCTGGCTCCCGTGGCCGCCAGTCGCGCGCGGAGGACCAGGACCGGCCCACGTGTGACGGGGCGCGCCGTGGGCCGCAAGGAGTGCGAGCATGCGACGCGCACCGTACAGTGAGTTTCGCGGGCAGAAGTTGACGCTCAACGACTATCTCGCTATCGATCGGACCATGCTCGCTAACGAACGCACACTGCTCGCGTATGGCCGGACGGCCCTCGCGCTCGCCGTCGTCGGCGGCAGCGGCATGAAGTTCTTTACCGCAACCTGGATCCAAGTGGTCGGAGCCCTGTTCATTCTCGCCGGCGTGCTGGTGGCAGCCCGCGGCTGGCAGCGTTACGCGTACACCAAGAAGCTCCTGGCGGCCGCGCTGGAACGACAGACCGGCGCCGCGGAGCACCCGCTGCAGGAGGAGGTTAAGCCGTCGCCGGAAGAGGCTGCCAAAACAGCAGAATCAGGGGCAGACCCACGCCCCAGGTGATCAGCGTCACCGGCAGACCGAGCCGGACATAGTCGCTGAAGCGATACCCGCCCGGCCCGAGCACGAGGGTGTTCGATTGATGGCCGATCGGCGTGAGGTACGCGGAGGAGGCCCCCAACGCCACGGCCATCAGCAGGGGGTCGGCCGTGATTGACAGGCCCTCGGCGATGCGGATGGCGAGCGGCGCCATCAGGACGGCTGCGGCGGCATTGTTGATCGCGTTGGAGAGCAGCGTCGTCCCGATGAGCAGCATCGCGATGGTTGCCGCCGCCGGGAGGTCCCGCGACAGCGTGAGCAGGCCCGTGGCGATCACCTGTGCCCCGCCGGTGGACTCCAGGGCCTCGCCCACCGGGATCATGGCCGCCAGCAGCACGATGATCGGCCAGTCGATGGCTGCATAGGCCTCGCGCAACGTCAGGAGCTTCGTCAGTACCATGGCAGCCGCGCAACTGGACAGGGCGATCTGCACCGGGAGCCAGCCGAGTGCCATCGCAGCCAGCGCCGCGACAAACAGCCCAAGCGCGATCAGCACCCGCCGCGGCTGACCCAGGCGCAGTCCACGGCGTGCGAGCGGGAGGCAGCCGAGCGTGCTGACCGCTTCCTGCAGCGCCTGACCGTCGCCCTGCAAGAGCAGGATATCACCGACCCGCAGGCGGACATCGCGCAGCCGCTGCCGCAGCCGCCGGCCATGCCGTGCCACACCCAGCAGATTCACGCCGAAACGCCGCCGCAGGTTGAGCTGCGCGACGGTGCGCCGCTCAATGTAGGAATTGGGCGTTACGATCGCCTCGGACACCTCGATCGCCTCCGATTTCAGCAGCTCCTGTCGCAGCTCCTTGTCGCCGACGAGCTCCAGTCCGAGCGCATCGGCCAGCGTCTTGATGGACTCGGCGTCGCCCTCCACCAGCAGCACGTCATCGGCGGCGAGGGTCTCGTACAGGGCGGGCATCGCGACACGCCGTTTGCCACGCGCCAGCCCGACGATCGACGCCTCCGCATCGACCTCCTGCGCGATCTGCCGGATCGTCATCCCGCCGGCCTTCGAGTCCTTCGTCACCCGCAGTTCAGACGTGTACTTGTCGATTTCGAACAACTCTTCGGCGGATCTGTCGCCCGGGCGGTCGGGGATCAGGCGCCATCCGCCGAGGCTGATGAATAGAATGCCGGCCAGCGCGACCCCGACGCCGACGTACGCGAAGTCGAACATGGCGAACGGCGCACCGCACACGTCGGCGCGAATGGTGGCGATGATGACGTTGGACGGCGTGCCGATCAGCGTGGTCAAGCCCCCGAGCAGCGAGCCGAACGCCAGTGGCATCAGCAGGTACGAAGGCGAACGCCGTGACCCGCGCGCGAGCTGGATGGCGGCCGGCATGAGAATGGCCAGCGCGCCCACGTTGTTCATAAACCCGGAGCACAAAGCCACCAGCAGGGCCAGCGCCCCGACCTGGATGCTGCGCGACTCGCCCACGCGTTCCAACCCGCGAATCAGCACATCAACTACGCCGGAGCTGCGCAGGGCCGCAGAGATGATCAGCACGGCCGCCACGGTGACCACGGCGGGATGCCCAAAACCCAGGAATGCGGCTGCCGGCGGCACTATTCCCGCCAGGCACAAACTTAGCAGTGCGAGTAGGGCCACGAGGTCGTACCGCCACGTGCCGCGGACGAACAGCGCCAGGGCGGCGACGAGTGTTCCGAAGACGATCCAGCGCTCGACCATGCGGCCACATCCGCGACCAGCGACCGGCTCAGCCGCAGTCTACCGCGGGCGGCTGCGGGCAGCACGCGGGAGCCCCGTGCTGAAATCCGCCGCACGGTGGGGTGGTGCCACCCGACCATCGTGGCGGCGCTGGGCTCTCCAGCCGCACAGGCTGCTGCGACATGCGCCCGGTCGCCACGCGCATCGTGGTTGCGGGCGGCGTCGGCTGCGGGGTAGGATGCCATGGTGCCGCGCGGCAGCACAGCAGCAGAGCGATTGTCATGCACGTAGTCGCCTTTAATGGTAGCGCTCGCGCGGGGGGCAACACGAGCATCCTCCTCGAGCACGTCCTCGCGCCGATCCGGGCCCACGGTATTCAGACTGAGGTGCTTCAGCTCGGCGGCAGCGATATCCAGCCTTGCCGGGCATGCCACACCTGTACGCGTACGCGAGACGGTCGCTGCGTCAACGATGACGATGTGGCCAATGTCTTCATCGCCAAGATGGTCGCCGCGAACGGCATCCTGCTCGGCTCGCCGTCCCACTTCGCCAACCTCACCGCGGAGACAAAGGCGCTGATCGCCCGCGCCGGTGCCGTGGCCCGGGCGAACGATGGCCTGTTCAGGGGCAAGATCGCGGCCGCGGTGATCGCCGCCCGCCGCGACGGGGAAATCCACGCGTTCGACGCGATCAACCACTTCTTCCTGACGAACCAGATGATCGTGCCCGGCTCCTGTCACTGGAACGTGGGGGTAGGACGGGAGAAAGGCGACGTCACGCGGGACGAGGAAGGGCTGCGGACGATGCGGGTCCTCGGCGAGAACATGGCGTGGCTGCTGCAGTGCGTGGCGCGGCAGCCGCAACCCAGCGCCACCGCGGCGCGGCGGTAAACGGTCGTCGGTTTGCGTGGTGCTTCGGCAGGCTGATGCTGGTTATTATCGGTCATTTTCCGCGGCCGCGGCGTCTTCTTGGCTGCTCATCACGAGATCGCGACCCGCCACTGGAAGACGCGGCGCCCTGCTCCACGCGTGTGTTCTGAGTTGGGGGCTGCCGTGAGTTGCACCTGCGCGCCGGCCCAGATCAGCGGAAGATTCTCGGACGCTGGCCCGCGGGACCGGCCGAACCCGCCCCTGCAGCCGCGGGGCCCGCACAATAATCGGAACAATGTATGCGCAAGTCGGCTGTGGCTGTATAATGACAATGCGTGGCCCGGCGGAGGAGTCGGGCCGGTCATGTCGGTTGTGTGCAGGCAGGCGGAAGGAAACTCACACTCCCTGCGTCACATTTCTCGTCTGGGCATCGGCCCCGGACAGGAGGACTGGTATGAGACAAGTTTTGACAGTGCTGGCTGTGCTCACTCTCGCAGCCGCAGCCGCCTCGGCGAACTGGTTGGACGACTTTGATGCCTACGCGCCCGGCTCCATCAACGGGCAGGGCGGGTGGCAGGGCTGGGACAACTCGGCCGCCGCGGCAGGCGTCGTTTCCGGTGATCAGGCGCTGAGCCCCACTCAATCGCAGGCCATCTTCGGCGGCGCCGATTCGGTCCACCAGTATTCCGGCTACACGTCGGGACAATGGACCTACACGGCGTGGACGTATATCCCGAGCGCCAGCACCGGCCTCACGTACTTCATCCTGCTGAACACCTACAACGACCTCGGGCCGTACAACTGGAGCGTTCAGCTCCCCATGGACTTGGACACCAACCTGCTGAACGATGATATGGCCGGCGGAACGGAGAACATCCCGCTGCTCAGGGACGAGTGGGTGAAGCTCCAGTTCGACATCGACCTCGATGCCAACACCGTTGTGACGTGGTACGGCGCCACGCTCGTGTCCACCCATGCGTGGCAGGACGGTACCGGCGCGAATGCCATCGCGGCGGTCGATCTGTACGCGAACGGCGCTGAAGTGGTCTATTACGATTCAATGTCGCTCACGCCCGAGCCGGCCGCGCTGGCGTTGCTGGCCCTGGGAGTGCTGCTCCGTCGCCGCTAGGCAAGCGGCGTCACGGAAACGAGGGACAGACGCACCGGGCCGCTGCGGCGGCCCGGCTTTTTGCGCCAGCGTGGTTCCACCGTCCGCGCATTCGCGCGATGCGGGCTGGTCCCCTGAGTTCCGCCTGATCCATAGCCGCCAGCGTCGATCCTCGCCAGCGCCGGTTACTGGCAAACCAGATCGCAAGGGTTGGGGTCGCGCGATGCGGCCTTTTACCCAGTCGTGGACGGCATTGGACAAACGCCGCTGCCGCAGTACATCCAGTATGTGGTCCATCCGGGGGCCCGATCGCTTTTTCCTGGATAACTACCAGCCAACTCTCGTAGAAGAAGAGCCAGTAACAAAGCCACGGCACGATCGTGGTCGCAAGTGGCAAGTCGGATCGGAAATCGCTGTGAAAGAGGCACGGACAATCGTCTGCGAACGTGTGCGGGATGCGCTCTTCCGGTTTTCGACGCCGGAGTTTTGGCTCCTCGACCCACACTTTCGGCCTCTCCCGGATGCCGTATTCGATTCGCACACGATAGCTCGAGTTCATCGGTGTGGGCTTTAGCACAGATGGGTGCTACGATGTATGTATTGAGGATCACCCAAGTTACAAACCCGAGATCGACGCGGACTATCATCCCGACGGGACGACCTGGGTCGTCGTAAACGACGCGACCGATGCGCCTCGACGGCTTGAGCTCTATTCGGGTTGCGGGCCCTGCCGGTTGATTGAGAATCTGCCGGAGGACTCACAGGACAAGCAGGCGGTGGCGTGGTCGCCGGATCGCACCCGGATCGCCTACGCGTATCGCGATCGGGGGTTTTCACCATCCAAGGCGATGCTGAAGATCCGAACCGCCCCGACCTGCTCGGACAGCGGAACCGTGGTGGCGTCGATCGAGATTGCGAGCGGGGTGAGTCCTGGCGGAGTCGCTTGGTCACGCGATTCGGCGTTGGTTGCGGTGGCGAACGGTGAAGGACTTGTTCGTATTTACAACCGCGATGGTGGCACTGAAGGCGTTCCTGTAACGAATCTCATACTGGAGGTGCAATATGCCGGTTCGCTGGCCTGGTCGCATGATGGGCAGTACTTAGCGGTTCATCCAAACTATCGCCCGGTGTCAGTCTTCGACACACTGACGGGTGTGGAGGTGATTAGGTGCAACGGACCCACTGGCGACGACACGGACACGGATGACCTCGCTTGGTTGTCAGACCGACTGGTGCTTGTCACCACCGGACAATTCGCGGGCCCGATACGGGTTTTCGCGCCATTTGACGGAACGGAGCCCGAGCTGAGTGTCTCGAGCCCGGCTCCGGGGACGATCACGGACGCGGGCAGCATTGCTGTGACTGGGTATGCGATCGATGAGACAGGTCTGTTCCCGGGGAGCCTGAGGTGGCGCATAGATGGAGGGGGCTGGGAAACGACATCGATTGCGCAGGATGGGCAATTCGAGGTCGATGTAACGCTGTCGCTTGGATTGCATACGATTCAGTTGGAGCTAACTGATCTGGCGGGCAACATCGACACGGAGTCGTTGGTGGTCGAGCGGGTCCCACCTGCCGGCATCGTCGTCTGGCTTGGCGAGACCGAGATTGCTGATGGACAAGGCGTTCCGGTCGATTTCGGCATCGTGGAACAATGTCTGGCCGGTACAACTCGAGCGTTTACGGTCTGCAACACCGGAGGCATGCCTTTGACGCTCGGCCCCATCGATCTTGCTACGGGCTACAGTCTTGCTGGCGAGTTCCCGGTGACCATAGGTGCGGGCCAGTGCGGTGTATTCACCGCGCGGCTCGACGCCGGAATCGCCGGCACGTGGGTCGGTGAAATCAGCTTTGCGACAAATGTTCCTGACCACAACCCCTTCAACTATCCGGTGACGGGCACGGTCCTGCCTGGAGAAGTCGAGATCGTTGCTAACCCCAGCGACCAGACCACATGTGAAGGTGGAGCAGCGGAATTCTGCGTTGAGGCGGCCGGGACGCCACCCCTGGAGTTTCAATGGCAGCGAGACGGTGCCGATATACCCGGTGCGACGGATCCTTGCTACACGACCGCCCAGGCTGGTGAATACCGCTGTGTTGTCGGCAACGGTTGTGGCTCACTTCTCAGCGGGTCGGCGACGTTGACGGTCGAAGCGCGGCCGGCCATCTCGCAGCAGCCCCTATCTCAGGTCGCCTGCGAAGGAGGCGCAGTCACGTTCAGCGTCGCGGCGGGCGGTACCGTGCCGCTGAGCTATCAGTGGCGGAAGTACGGTCAGCCGATTGCCGGCGGTACGGGAGCAACGTATACCATCAACCCCGTAGGGCCGGGTGACACCGGAGTCTATGACGTCGTGATAGCCAACGAGTGTGGCATGGTGATCAGCAATGCCGCGACCCTCACCGTGTGCGGCGCCGTCCCGAGCATTGAGGACCAACCGGACGACGCAGCGGTTTGCGCCGGTGACAGTGCCACGTTCATTGTCCAAGGAGCGGGCTGTGGTCCGTTGGCGTATCAGTGGCACAAAGATGGCGAGCCTGTCGGCGGCAACACCCCTGCGCTGGGGCTCGAGAACGTGCAGCCGTCGGACGACGGCGCTCAAATCACCTGTCTTGTGACGGATGACTGCGGGGCGGCCGTAAGCGATGCCGCGGCGCTTGCGGTCAACACCCCGCCGTCGATCATGGATGATCCAGACTCTGAAACGATCTGCGCGGGCGAGTCGCACGAATTCTGCGTCAGCGCCGGCGGGACGGTCCCACTGAGCTACCAGTGGCGCCGGAGCGGCTCGGACATCCCCGACGCCACATCGTCGTGCTACGTCGCCACGGAGGCAGGGTCGTACGATTGCGTCGTAAGCAATGCCTGCGGGTCGGACACCAGCGCGGCAGCAACGCTGACGATCAACATGCCGCCCTCGGTCACACATGGGCCGGATTCGGCGACGATCTGTCAAGGGCAGTCGCACGAGTTCTGCGTGAGCGCCGGCGGGACAGCCCCACTGGGCTATCAGTGGCGCCGGAACAGCTTGGACATCCCCGACGCCACGTCGTCGTGCTACGTTGCCACGCAGGCTGGATTGTACGATTGCTTCGTCAGCAACGCGTGTGGCTCGGACACCAGCGCGGCGGCAACGCTGACCGTGGAGGTCGCTCTCCGGTGGTATCGCGACGCGGACGGCGACGGGTACGGCGACGCTGCACAGTACGTCGATCAGTGCGACCAGCCGGCCGATTACGTAGCCAACGACGACGATTGTGACGACGGCTGTGCGACGTGCCATCCGGGCGCCGCGGAAGTCTGCGACGGGGTCGACAACGACTGCGATGGCCAGATCGATGAGGGCGGCGTCTGCGATCAACCTGATTCCGACGGCGACGGCGATCCCGACGACACCGACTGTGACGATTCAGATGGGAGCATCCACCACGCCGCCACTGAGGTCTGCGACGGGGTCGACAACGACTGCGACGGCCAGATTGACGAGGGCGGCGTGTGCGACGAGCCCGATTCGGACGGTGACGGCGATCCCGACGACACCGACTGCAACGATTCAGACCCGAGGATCCATCATGGCGCGACTGAGGTCTGCGACGGCCGGGACAATGACTGCAATGGCCAGGTCGATGAGGACGGCGTCTGTGATCAACCTGATTCCGACGGCGACGGCGAGTCCGACATGACCGACTGCAACGCGTCCGATCCGGCCATCCATCACGGCGCAACCGAGGTCTGCGACGGTGTCGACAACGACTGCGACGGCCAAGTCGACGAGGGCGGCGTGTGCGACGAGCCCGATTCGGACGGTGACGGCGATCCCGACCCCACCGACTGCAACGATTCAGATCCGAGGATCCATCATGGCGCGACTGAAGTCTGCGATGGCCGGGACAATGACTGCGATGGCCAGGTCGATGAGGGTGGCGCCTGCGACCAGCCGCGCACTTGGTACCGCGACGCCGACGGCGACGGGTACGGGAACCCGAGCGTGACGACGCAGGCGGTTCAGCAGCCGGTAGGCTATGTGTTGACCGACGACGATTGCGACGACAGCGACGCGGACGTCAACCCGGCGGCGACTGAGCTCTGCAACGAGATTGATGACGACTGCGACGGTGAGATCGACGAAGGCGGCGTATGCGACAATGGCCAGTCCGGGCAAGGCCAACCTGGCGGCCTGTGTCCGGTTGTGGCCACGATCCTGCTTGCGGTTCCGTGCGTCGGACTAGCGCGCAGTCGTCGCAGCCGTCGGGACGTTGGGACTGACATGAACCAGTGACGCGCTTGGAGGGCATCCCGGCGAACGGCGGGCTCGGTATCGAAATCCCCGCGAGCGATCAGCGCTCCGAACGCGTGAGTTAACCACGAGAGCCGCGGCGGGGTGAGAGTCTGAGAGTTGGTCCCTGATCCGGGCCGAAGACGGCCCGTTCGGCGCCGGCCCCGGCGTCGTATCATCAAAACCGAGAGCGCGGGTCCGACCCACCAGAATCGCCGTAACTCTTTTCCAGCAACGGGATATAGCCGCCAGCGGCTGGTCGGCCCGCCGCTCGCCCCCTGTAAACAAACCGGTCCGCCTCGGCTTGAGACGGACCCTCGTATCTCCCCGAGGCCGCGTCGCCGGTCGTAGCGCCCATCGACGCCGACGGCGATGCGTGCAATTTCAACCTCCCCGCGACCGAGCCGCCGGTCAACGCGCCCATCGAAATCGTGGCCGTGCTTGCCCCCGTCCTGGTCTGGAAGGCCGCGTAGCCGTCTTATCGGCCAACTCGACGCGGTCGGGCGTCAATGCCGATGCGGGCTGACTCGGCATCGAATCTGGCTCCGCGCCGCCTGAAGAAGTCGATGGCGTCTTCACGCTCCGTGTCCGGGAGCAGTCGGATGAAGTCCTCCACCAGGACGCGGACGTGTCCCGCCAGCGCTCCCTCCCGATCCAGTTGACCGAACCCGATGGCGTCGTCCTCTACCCCGCGCTGGAGTTTGACGGGCACTCCACCGTTTTTGATCCGCAGCCAGTGAGCCAGGCAATTCGCGCGGGTCGCAGACACTCTCGTGATCGCCCTGTCCGGTGCCTGCTTCTGCGTGGGAAGGACTGCATCCAGCAGCGTGTCGTCTACTCGGACCCGCCTCGCCTTTAGCATGGCTATCGCGCCGGATCGTTCACGCTTGGGCAGGAGGAGCACGAAAACTTCAGCAAGGACGGTGACGCAGTAAACGTGCTGGCCGTCTGTAGCGAACCAGTGGAACGTCAGCACATCGTCCTCAGGTCCACGGACGATTCCGATCCGGCCCGTGGAATCACGGAGCCCCTTCCAACATCGAAGGCAGTTAGCTCTCGACGCTTTCACAATGACGACCTTGCACTTTGGCATCGGGACAGCCCTCGGCCCGTATGGGCTGGTCTGTGGGTGGTTGGACGTTACGCGGTGGGCAGCGCCAAGTAGACTTCGAGCGGCATGTCGATGAGGCCCTCGCCCAACTCGGCCAGTTCTCGCGTTCGCTTGCCGTGGACGGGCAGGATCACGATGCACCGCATGACGTTCGCGTAGGGGCCAGATTCCTGCTTGTGAGCGTGTGCCTCCACGACCGGCAGTTTGACGGTCGGATCGAGTCCGGCGATGTAGTCGTCCGTTAGGAACTGGTTGAAGTGGAACGTGTCGGTCTCCAGCGACCGGATCTTGGTCAGGATGCTCTTTGTTACATACGCCACAGGATTGTCATTCATGTTTGCACTCCGCAACAACTACCAGGAGCGTGGTAAATCTCCGGGTTTTGGGCAAAACGGACACATCGAAATTGTCATGGCCGGTCCCGCCTCGATTGCTCGGTCGTCGGATGCGCTTCACGGCTGCACGGGCTCGCCACTTTGAGTGCAATCGCCGAGGCCCGCTTCACGTCGCTCGTTCCCAGCACGACCAGATCGCCGTTGCCCGTGTAGCTGTATTCCACCGGGATCGCCTGACCCGCCAGCACGCCGGTGAGCCGGCTCAGCCCGTTCAGATCCGATCCGATGTGCAGCGCCAGCACCTTCTCCGTCGAAAACTGGAAATCCGCCTTGCGCAGCGCCTTCTTGGTCAGCCCGAGCGGCATGACGATCATCCGGGCGACTTGAGCCCCGCCATCGGTTGCGAACGCTGCGGCTTCGACCGCGACCCCGGCTCGGCGCAGGGTGGAAATCAGCTTCGCGAACGAACGGGCGTCGTCGTCAATGTTGACCACGAACTGGTCTCGCTGTGGCACGGTTCTGCTCCTTCAGTAAGCACGGCCGGGCGTCGCCGCTCGCCGTGGGAGGCGAACGCGCTCGGACCCACGCGGGTCCGATATAGCGGGACGCCCGATAGCTCGGGCTCATGATGGCAGGTTTCAAATGAATTTCTGGAGCGTCAAACGCTGGGCGCGGCCACGGCGCAGGAGCCATCGCGTTCGGGTAGCGCCGCTGGACTGAGCCCGGCCACAAACCGCCGCATCGCCTTCTGTGCGAACTCGTTCCGCAGGCGGTAGTAGTGCATGACCATCGCCATCTCGTCGTGCCCGACCCACTCCATCACGGTCGCCATCGGGATGCCGACTTCCGCGCAATGGCTGACAAAGAACCGGCGGAAGTTGTGCAGCGTCAGCTTGCTCTCCTCGATCCCCGTCGCGGTGGCGAGCGCCTTCAACCGGCCCAGGTAGGTCCGCTCGAAGTAGTCGGCGCGTGAACCGACCGGCGGCAGCGGGACCACGTAGCCGCCTTGACTTTCGGTCCCCAACTCGTCGAGCGCCTGCCAAACCAGCGGGCTGACCGGAATGACGCGGTCAGTCTTGTCCTTGGGTAAAAAGTAGACGCCGTCGGCCGTGATTTTTCGACGGACCTGCAAGATGTTCAGGTCGCGGTCGAGATCGCTCCACTCCAGCATGCCGAGTTCGGAGCAGCGCATGCCCGTGCTGGCGAGCATCACGAAAACGGAGCGGTCGCCCGGTTCGGCGGCGTCCCTGATCCGTCGATACTCGGCTTCGGTATAAGTCACCTTACGCGGCGATTCCTCGTCAAAAAGCAGGCGCACTCCGTAGCGTTGCTGCGATGCTGGGTTGACGTGGAGCCGGCCCGTCGCCTTGCACCAGTTGAAGAAGCTGCGCAGCGCAATGAGCTTGTTGTCCACCGTCACCCGGTCGTTGCCCTGGTCGAGCGACCACTGTCGGAAGTCGAGCACGGTCTCGGTCGTGATGCTGGGCAGCCGCGTGATGGATCGCTTGGTGGACAGGAACTTGCGGAAGCCGGCGACGATGCTGCGGTAGCTCGAATACGTGTTTGGCGTGTTCTGGACGCGCTGGTATTCGAGCCAGCCGTCGAGCGCCGACTCGACGCGATCATCGGCCCGAAGAGCCGGTGGCTCGGGTAGGCCGAACTCGGCCCGCGTCAGCTTGAGCGACATGCCCTCCGCCCAAAGAAGCGCACCCTTCTTGTCGCGGTGCCGGGTTGAGAGACTGCGCCACACGCCCCGTTCGTCGCGGAAGTGAAAATGCCAGATGCGTTTGAGCTTCCGCAGGATGCCCCTGCCCGCATGCACCTTGTCCTGTTCGTTCTTGCTCCACTTTGGCATGATCGGTTCTCCAGTTTGGACGTGTTCTGTGCGTCGGCATGGGGCCAATGGGAGCCCCACCGAGCGGCCGCTTTGCTGGAATTATCAATCGCCAGGAAGGAGAGACATGATCGACCCCGCCACCGAACAGCTTTTCTTGCTCACAGAAGCCCCCGCAATCATCAACCCGTCGCACCCGCCGCACATCGCGACAATATGGCGATGGGCAATCGGCGGCCTGAAAGGCGGAGTTCGACTCGAATCCATAAAAGTCGGCGGCCAGCGGTTCACGAGCCGCGAAGCGATCCGGCGGTTTCTGGTGCGGATTAACGAGCCGGCTGCGATGCCAATGGAGCCGAGCGCGGCAGCCATTGCGGCAGGAAAGAAACTGGAGGAGATGGGGGCGTGATTGAACACGTGCCTGTCATGGCCGGGTTATGCGCCGCCCAACGTCTCGGTCTCTCAGCCTCCGCCCTGTGAAGTTGCGGGGCTTACTTGCGTGGTCGGCACCGCAGCGGGCTTCGCCGCCGTCGCGGACGCCCAGCGCCAGACCGCCGTGCCCGCAACAACGCCCAGCGACAGGAGAACGACGACAAGCGCCGCGAGCCAGCGGTGCTTGGGCTTGGGTGGCGGCGCAGCGATGCGACGGAGGATGCGCTCTCGTTCGGCTCGGTCACCGGGTTGCACGTCCACCACCACCTGCCCGAGGCGGTTGAGCGCCCCGAAGTCATCCGCAACCTCGCGCACTTGTGGTGGCGTTTCCATCCTGTGATTTACGGCCTCGTCGCCCCGAGCCGACAGAACAACCAATACTGTCGGAAACCAACGCAAGCCGATGCGACGATGTTCGACCACGTTCGAACGTATCCAAATTTGACCGCGAAGCTGGCCCGCTGCGACCGCTACATGGGCCTGAACCTGACGAACCTGACCAACCGCGACCGAATGACAGTCGAGTTTCGCGTTCACGGCGGCAGCACCGATTGGACGAAGATCGGCGCTTGGATTCTCGCCACGCAGCGTTGGGTTGAGCATGCCGTCGCCCGATCTTGCCACTACCGCCCCGAGCCGGTGCCCAACACGCAGGCTGGGCTGAATGCGTTGCTGATCGCGACTGGCTTGAAACCGAACAGCCGGATTTACAAGCGGATCGATAAGCCGCTGCGGCAGGCCGGACGTTTTCTGCTGCGGCGCTGGCAGCACTTCAACCGGCCGCCGGAACCGAAGGCCAAGGGCGAGGCGGCATGACGAAAATCGTGGCACCGAAAAGGAGAGCAGCCGTGCGGATGGACGGATACCCGGCAACCGTCGTGGAAATTCTGGATGATCGGATGACCTTCAGGCCCGCCGCTCTGCGAGCAATGCGGGAATTTCGTGCATCGCATCCGTGGCGTGGCGATAACGACCAGCGCAAGGCCAAGTTCCAGGAGTTGGTTGTCGGTCTGGCCGAGGCGTATCAGGTCGCCGCGCCCGAGCTACTCATCGACCGCCTGGACGGCTCCAGCAGTGGGGCGAGTTCCTACGACCCGTCGCGGCACCGAATTGTCCTGCGGGGGCGACTGAGCGTGATCACCCTGCTGCATGAGTTTGCCCATGGGGGCGTTCCCGGCGCTCGTGCCCGGCGACGGGATCGTTCGCGGCGTTGTGCTCGACATCAACCCCGACGGGCTGCTGATCACCGACCAGGTCGAGGGACACCGGCCCGACGCGCGAGCTTGCTTCTACCAGCGACAGAAGGTTGAGATCCGCCTGGACGACGGTGGAACCTTGCGGGGTTGGACCTACTTCTACGGCCGCCCTGTTTCCGTGTCTGACTCCCGCCGACTTGTGGTCGGTGAGCAGGACGGCGTTCCTATCTATGCGTGGAGATGAAGATGAAAGCTGGCGAGAAACTGACCTACTCCGAAGTGTGCGAGCGAATCCGACTGGCGGTGGCGTCGATCCTGGACGATGCCGACGACGCAGCGAAACTGCACAATGAAGTAGCCCAGGGGAAGGTCATACTGGACGAGAGCGACCCCACACGCGACACCTACGTCTGCGTTGAGGGCGACGAGAGCGACTGAGCATCGTGTCGCTCAGGGGCATCCGGCTGCGATACTTGGTCCCGGATGTCCCCCGCAGGCATCCGCGTTGAACACGGGGCTCGTGTGTTGCTCTGGCGGGCCTTCTGCGAGGGGGATCGGGCCGCGGACGCGGCCCCGGCCCTATCCCGTGCGATGCGCCTCGTCGAGCACCTGGCCGGCGCATGCTCCACCTGACATCAGTGCGCGTGAGGGGCCTTGAGCTACGCCGATTCTGCCCTTGAAAAACCGGGCAAAGCGTGGCGCACTGCGATGATGAGAAAATCGCGGGAAACATCGGATTCGACTTGCGCGACGACCAAACCGCGCGAACACTCTACGTATGTGATGTAGATGAGGCGACGACGGAGAACTGCCCGATGCTGATGCCGCCGACGGTCGATCATTTCCAGGGACAACCTGAAGCTGTTGCTCTACTGCGGACCGCGCTGGAGGCCGCGTGGAACGACGGCACGCGCTTGCCGCACATGCTGCTCACCGGTCCACCGGGTGTCGGCAAAACGACGCTGGCCAACCTCGCTGCCCGTGAGATGGGTGTCGTCGTTCACGAGCGGCTGGGACAGACGCTTGAAGTGCCCGCGATGGTCAACGGCGTGCTGATGGAGGCGGAAGATAAGGATGTCGTCTTTGTGGATGAAGCGCACGAGCTTCCCCGGCAGTGCCAGACCGTGCTGTATCGGGCGATGGAGGATCGCTCGGTCTTCCTTCACAACCAGCAGCGGAACTCGCTGAAGCTGCCGCTGGCGGACTTCACGCTCGTCCTGGCGACCACCGACGAATACTGCCTGCTGCAACCGCTGCGGGATCGCTGCAAGCTGACGATTCCATTCCGCTGGTATCAGCCCGATGACCTTGCCACCATCGTGCGGCAGCGGGCGCACATGATGAGCGTTGAGATCGCCGACGGTGTCCCCGACATGATCGCCAGCCGGGCCAAGGGCACGCCACGACTCGCCATCCGCCTGCTCGAAGCTTGCCACCGTTATGCCCGCAGCCGGAACGACCAGTCCGTCGGGGCGGAGCATTTCAACGCGACCGTGGCGCTGGAACAGATCGACGAGTTGGGGCTCGGCCGCGATGAACGGCGCTATCTTGCGCTGTTGGCGGAGAAACATGGCGAGCCCGTGCGGCTGATCACGGCCGAATCCGCCCTCGGGCTGCACCGCCGGACGATACAAACGGTGCTGGAGCCGTTCCTGATCCGCACCGGCCTCTGCGAACGGCTGCCGACGGGACGAGCGATCACGCCCAAGGGGTTGCACCACTTGGCCCGCAGCGCCGAGGGTTATCAATCGGACGCACGAGAGGAATGAAATGCCGTTGAACGACGCTTCACCACCTAAAGAAATCGTGACGGTCAGCGAGATGGCGTGGACGCTCGGGCTGTCGCGTGCCCGGTTCTACCAACTTGTCGGTCAGGGCGTTTTTCCCACGCCGTCCCGGAATCCGACGACACGACGACCGTTCTACTCGCGGGATCAGCAGGCGCAATGCCGCGAGATTCGGCGGACGAATCGGGGGGCCAACGGCAAGAGCGTCCTCTTCTACGCCGTGGCACCGAAACCACCGCCGGCCCCGAAGAGATCACGTTCAGCGAAGCAGCCGGCGTCTGCCGCTGCGCTATCGACCGACTTGCTGGACCACCTGCGCGACGGGCTCGGGCAGCTTGGGCTACGCGATGTCCCCGACGCTCGGCTGCGGGCCGCGTTGACGGAGGCCTGTCCGATTGGCCACGACGGCGTCGAGCCAGCAGCGCTGCTGACCGCCGTTTACCGCTGCCTGAAGCGCCAGAATTCTCCAGATAATGTGGCGGGATAACAGCCATTATCCCGCGAGTAAGACCGAGGAACTGTCTACTGTGTGTCTGATTTCTGTGGAGAAGGCGTTGAACATTCGCCAGATAATGTTTTCTGAGGGGTCCAGATGATCCTGCCCAGCACCGTTGAGCAATACCTGACCAGCCGGGATTTCAGCCCACACACTCAAAAGGCGATCCGGGCGGACCTGCGGAAGTTCGCGGCGTGGTTCGTCGCGGCCAACAACGAGCCATTCAACGTCACGAGGATCACCGTGGCCGACCTGACCGCATTCCGCGACCACCTGGTCGGCGTCCGTCGTCAGGCCGTGGCGAGCGTCAACCGGGCACTGGTTTCGCTGCGGCGGTTTCTTGGGCATCTTGTGCAGAGCGGCGAGCTTCCGACAAACCCCGCGATAGCGGTGAAAGAGCTTCGCCGCGTGCCTCTGGCACCGAAAGGTCTGACTGCGGCCCAGATCCGGCGGATCATGCGGGAGATTGAGATCCGGCAGGACGTGCGGGCGGGAGCGATCATCGCGCTGATGGCCCTTGGTGGTCTCCGCGTGTCCGACGTAGTCGGCCTGGACCTTCAGGATGTCGTGATCAACCCCCGTTCGGGCAGCGTCATCTGCCGGCACGGGAAAGGGAACAAGCAGCGGGTCGTTCCGCTCTGCCGCGAGGCCCGTCGGCTGCTGACTGCATACCTGGAGGTCCGGCCACCGACGGCCGCAACCCGCGTGTTCATTGGCGAGCGAGGCCCGCTGACCGACGACGGCGTGCGGGCAATCTGTGAGCGATACGCCGCGACTTGCGGCGTGGACTTCACGCCTCACCGCCTGCGGCACGCTGCGATGCGTGGTGCGTGAACGTCGAGAAGCTGAAAAAGTTCATATTCGGTGAGATTCAGCGGCGGGTCTCGACGGAGGAGTTTCGGGCAGCGCTACGGGCATACCTGGTGGGCCGCCTTGGGCAGTTGCTCCGGAGCGAGGTGCTCGACACCCGCATGATCGACCGCGACATCGCCCAGGCCGAGCAGAGGAAGCGGCGGCTCATCGACAGCATCGCCGAGGGCCTCCTTGACCGGCATGACCCCGTCGTGGCCCGGAAGCTCGCCGAGATCGACGACGAGCTACTCATCCTGGCCACCCGCCGGGAAGAAATCATCCGCGTCGTCGGCTGTGACCTGGACGCCGACGCCATCGCGGCCAGGTTGCTGGAGCGGGTCAACGACCTGGCGGGCTTCCTGGAGAGCCAGGACGTAGAGACCCAGCGGACGGCCCTGTTCGCCTTCTGCCGCCGGATCGTGGCGGACGCTCGGAAGAAGGAAATCGTGATCGAGACCGACCTGCTTGGGCTGGCGCAAAATGAAACCCCGCCGGGACTTCCAGCGGGGTTGTGCATAAATCGACTCCCCGAGTAGGACTCGAAGCTATCGCACGAAACCGCCTCAGCGCTCGCAGAATGCCGTTTTTGCCTTGTTTTATAGGTGTTTTTCATCATTGCACCTTTGCCAGCCTATGCCATCTGGCGCCCTTCCGTGCCGATCATTGGGTGACGTATTGCGTCCGGCGCCGCCTGTCTGTACTCCGGCAGTCGCCCGACGGCGCCCGCTGTGTCCAGTACACGCGGGTCAGTGTACGTGCCGGCCGTGAGCTTGTAGTCCGTGTGCCGCATCAATTGCATGATCGTGCGAGGCGATACGCCGGCCCGTTCCAGCTCGGAGCAGAACGTCACACGCAAGCTGTGAAAGCCGACTGTCAGCACGTCGCCAACGCGGCACTCGATTCCCGCCCGCTCGCAATCGGCCCAAAAGGTTTCACACCTGGGGATCGTGACGAACACAGGGGCGCCAGGATCAACGCCAGCCGGCCTAGATTCGCGCAGGCGCAACGCAAGCCCCGGGGGTAGGGGGATCGTGTCAGCCCGCCGGCTTTTCGTGGCTTCCGGCCGCAGCTCCAGGCGCGGACGGTCATCGTCTAGCCGCACGTCCTGCCATTGGAGCTTGCCGAGTTCGCCCAGGCGCAGCCCGGTCCCGAGCGCCACGCGATAGAGCAACTCACGCGGACCGGCCACGGCCAGTAGCCGGAGCACTTCGTCTGGAGCAAGCGCCCGCCGCTGGCGCCGCCGGCAGCCCCGGTCGTCAATCGTCGGCAGCGAGGCGAGGGGGTTTCGGTCCAGCCGGCCGGCGCCCACGGCCCACAGACAAAACGCAACGGCCGTCGCCCGGTCGTTTTTGATCGTCCTGGGCGACGCACCGGCAGCCCGGCGCGATTCAAGATACTGGATCATCGCCTCGCGGCCCACGTCCGGCAGCCGGCGCCAGCCACACGCGGAGCCAATCGCAGTCAACGCCGCATTCACGTGTGCAATGTAGGCCGGGTCACGTCCGCCCAACCGCAGCTCCGCAACGTAGTCCGCGACGTTTTCAGCGAACGTCCCGCGCCGCTTGTTCGTCAACTTGTCCACGAGCCCGAACGATTCCAACAGGCGCCGGGGGAGCGTCCGCTCCATGTCCGGCGTGATAGGATCACCGGCCGCCTTGCGGTCCACCGCCTGTTGCAGCATGGCGTGCCACCGCGCGGATACCGAGCGGTCCGCACAGAACCTGGCCCGCTTGTGCGCGTATGGCCCCAAGGCAATCGAGCCGTGCCAATCGTCGCGCCCCGCAACCTTGATTAGCTTCGCCACGACGTTACCCTCCAGCGTTCGCCTGCTTCGTCTTCGATTCGGCCAGCCACTCATCAAAGCTCGCAATCATGATCCGCTTCGCTTCCCCGAATGCGATTTTGCGTCGCACGAGCAATGCCTCCGCGAGTTTTCGAACGGCGTAGTGGTTGTGTTGGATCATGTTCCGCGCGCGGTATTTCAGATAGGCTAAGTAGGCGTCGAGTTCCATCGTGTCGCGTGACGCGCGCCCCTGCATGTAGGTCAGATAGCTTAGGCACTCGCATGCGTTGCCATAGTCGGCATCGGCGCCGCATTCGTCAAAGTCCTCCCCGATGCACAATCCGGCGCCGGCCGCACCAGCCAGAGAACACAGCGCCAGCGATTCCACATACGCCCGGTCGCGCGCTTTCGGCTTAAGTTCGCTCGCCAGCCGTTCGCGTCGCTTGGGATCATGGGTTTTCTTATGCAAAACGTGCCCGAGCGAGTCGCCCTCGGGCTCAATCGTGACATGCCGACACGCTAGCCCGAGCAGCCACGCCACGACAGCGTGCCCGGCCTCGTGATACGCCGTTCGCTTTTCGTCCTGTTCCACGCCGCACCTCCTAGTTTTCGCCACTATGATGCATTTCGCATTTCACGAGTGCGACAATTGCGGCCCGTTACTCGATCAGCAGCAACGTGGTACAGGCCACAGAGCGGACATCGCCAAACCCCCAGGCGCACGCGATTCCAAAAGCCTTCAAAATACCGCCGGTTTAACTCACAACATGCTGTCACGTCCGGCAGGCACACCCGATGCCAGCTCAAGTGCGTAGGCGCCGGCCAGCCGCGACGCTGCCACGCCGTCCGATTGTCACGCGACAGCGCGACCGCCAGCGATTGACGCCCGACGCCCCGCGCCAGCGACCGCGACAACCTGGGGTAGCCGTGGTCATCGAGCCAGACCGCCACCGCCGGCCGATCAGCCGGCGCCAGCTTCGCGAGTTCACGCGGAGCCAGGCGATACGGCAGCTCGGCGCAGCACTCGACACACCACGCCCCGGGGTAGTGGCCCGAGCCGTCCCGGTACTGCTCGCCAACCGGGACCGGACCGGAGTGCCAGGGGCAGGAACACGCGAACACAGCCAACGCCGGGGGGCCGGTCGGAAAGTTCAAGTCGTCCATGTTGTCACCCTCAGAACGGGGCTCGGCGAGGGTCGGCTATTCGCCCACAAGTGGCGACCGGGGCCTTACGGCTTGCCGCGACACCTCGCCGAGCTGTTCATCGCGCGCGAGAAAGCGCGCTTCCGGTAAATGGGGGGCTTGTGGTTCATAGCACCTGAAGTATCGGCCATGTTTTGGCCCGCGTCAAGTTCCCGAGCAGAAAAACAACGCCAAGCCGAACACACGGGGGGGTCAAAACGGCAGCCCGTCGCTTTCGTCTGGCGCCCCTGGCTCGCCGGCTACGCTCGGGCTACGCCGGCGAGCTTCGTCGTCGTCATAGAACAAGTCGCGCGGGTCGGGCACGTCGTCGGGGTATTCCTCGTCATCAGGGCGATGTGATTCTCGAGAGTCTTTCCCTGTAATGGGGGACACGGCCGCCGCTCTTGCGGCGTCGGCCGTGTTCCCCTTCTGTAGTTCTGTAAGGGGGGCACTTTTTGTCCCCAATAATGGGTACTTTTTGTCCCCCATCGGGGTACTTTTTGTCCCCCATCGGGGTACTTTTTGTCCCCTATCATTGGGGTACTTTTTGTCCCCTATATGGGGGCACTTTTTGTCCCCTATTGGCAACGCCAGCACCAGCACCGCCGGCCCGGTCGCGCGGCTGCCCGGCGTGACCACCGTCACGAGCCCGAGCCGCCGCAACTTCGTCAACGCCCGGCGCACCGTCCGCACGTGACACCCGAGCGCTCGCGTGATGCGCGACTGCGAGACTGATACCCGACCGTCGCGGTCCGCGTGTCGGAACAGCAGCAACCAAACGGCCACGGCAGCCACGCCAAGCCCGTGCGCATGATGATCCGCAAAGTCGTTTAGCATGGCCCACCGGCTACCCCGTTCCATCCGTCACCTCTACGCGGTCCGGTCGCTTGCAGCCGCACTCGATAAACCGCGCCAAGTCCGAAGCACGCCACCGACACGAGCCGCCAAGCTTCACGGCCGGGGGAATGTCACCGCTGGCCGCCAGCCGCCACACGCTACGGACGGCCACGCCGAGCAGCTCGGCTACCTCGCGCACCCTCAAAAGCTTGTCCATCGTCCAGGACCACCACGCCACCGCCCGGGCACCGAGCCCGCGCCGCATCGCTGATAACCCGCGAGTCGAAGTAGACCCGCCGGCCACGCCGGATCACGTCCAGCGAACCAATCCGCGCCCAACGCCGCACCGCGTCGGCGCTCACCCCCAGCACCTGGCCCGCCTCGCGAGCCGTCAAAAGTCGCACGCGTCACCCCTTATTGAGAATCAACTATCAATCAAACTAACCGCTAGAATTGATTCATCCCGGACGAGTCGGGAGCGCTTTTTGTTTTTTGTAGTACCTTCAGGGCCACTCAAACCGCTCCCGATTGTTTTGGGGGGTAGTTTGGTACCACCCTGGCCCGTTGCGTCGAACCTTGTCGCCAGATGTACGCCTGGTGCGTGTCTGTGGCGATTGTGGGGCCCGCGTGTCATCTAGTGGAGCGAAGCTCCGCTTCAATGGCACGCCTTGGCTTGAGCCATGCGGGCGAGCTCGCTCTTGATGCGCGGCAACTGATCGGAGCTGTAGACGAATTTCCCGCCAACCGTGTCAATTGGCTGAATGTGTCTTGACTTCAGGCAATAGCGCAGGACGTGAATCTCAACGCCGCATTCCTTCGCTAGCTGGCCGATGCTGTAAATCTGTTTTGTCATTGCAAAATCCTTTCTTCAACGTGATACCAAAAGCCAAAAAAGGGGGACCGGGGGGGGTCGCTGGCGTGGGTTAGTATCACCAGGCGTTGCCACGCCCCGGTCTTGTGTCCTATGCCCGCCGCCGATCCAGCGTTAGAGGCAACCTCGAAGCCAGACCACCGGCCGACGGCGAGCGAAACAGGCCCCAGACTGCGGGGGACGAACAAGAGGCAAGAGGGAGCTCCGCAGCCTGGGGGGAGCGGGTCACGCGTCCGCCGTTAACACCTGTTCCAGATTGCCGGCTGCCCGCTCGCTGATCTGCACAAGCTTCTCGACGCCGCGTGCCGTCCGTTCGGCTGTACTGGCACCCGCCAGGCCGCCGACGCTGGACGCCAGGAACGTACCTTGCACGGCTATCTTCTGCTCCATCGCTGCCGCAAGGTTTGCTGCGGTTGGCAACGCCATAGCCGGCATCGCCGGCAGCTCGCCTAATGCACCGGGAGCTGCCCAGCCCTCGGCCGATTCACGCAGCAACTTCGCCTGTGCGAGCGCATACCGCAGCCGGCCTTGCGCTTCCTTCAATGCCGCTTGGGCCGCGTTGATGCGCCCGGCCGATGCGGTCACCAATGCAGACTCAAACTCCGCTTGGGCATCGGCTACAGCTTTCATCGCCCGGTCGCGCTGGCCCTTGGCAACGTCGGCCGCGTCCCGGCGGGCTTGCTCGATCTGTGCCCGCTTGGCGTCCGCCTCGTCGGCAATCCGCGCTTGCCGCTGGTCCGCCCGCTCGCTCGCCGACGCCCTCGCGGCCTCAACGTCATACCACGGATCGACCGTGCCGCGCAGCTCGATCCATTCCTCCTCGACACGGGCTACCAGTTTTCCCGTGGTGCCGAGGAACCACTCGGTGAAGCCGACCCACAGTCGCTTCAAAAAGGCTATAACCTCGTGGATTGCGCGGGCAATTCCGTAGCATGTGTAAATGAACACGCGCTCCATCCGCGTCGCGAAATCAGACATCGCGGTATACGCGCCCGTGCGCAGGTTTTCGAGCACCTCTAGCAAGCCCGCCGCCCCGGTTTGCCACGTGGCTTTGAGCGCTGCCCACAAGACAACCGCCGCCGCTTGCACGTCGCCGGTTGCCATTGCGTCGGCAATGCCGCCCATCACGCGGCCCGCGACCCGCTGGAGCTCACCAAAACGCTGCATCAACCATTGCAACGCCGTCGCCGCTGTGCCAGTCTGGTAGACCACAACCGCGCCAAGCGTGCCCAAGGCCGCGACCACCAGGCCAATCGGGCTAGCCAGCGCAGCGAGAGCCGCACCGCCGGCTAACGTGGCGGCCTTCAAGCCGCCGAGCACGGCCGCCAAGCCAGAGATCGCAACGCCAGCCGTTTTGAATGCTACACCGGCCGCAACCAGCGCAGCACTGGCCCCAATCACGCCGGCCGCGATGCCGCCAATCGTCACGACCAGGGACCGATTCGCATCGACCCAAGAAGCCACACCTCGCGCAACCACCGTCAGCCGCGTGATGATCTCCGTCAGCGCTGGTGCGAGCGCACCGCCGATGGTGAATACCGCCGACTGGAGCACCCGCCGCAAGCGACTGAAAGCGTCCGAAAGCCTGGCCGCCGCCGCGGCATCCTGTGTGCTAATCGTGATGCCGAGCGCTCGCGCTTCGGCCCGCATTGCCGCGAGCCCCCCCGTAGCCTCACGCACAAAAGGGAGCAGCGACCGAGCACCTTTGCCGAACACAGCCAGGGCCGCCGCCGCACGTTGACCAGGGTCGGGCAACTTGGCTAGTGCTTCGGACACCACGGCAAACTGTGTGTCCAGCTTCAGGCCCGCGAGGTCGCCGGCAGACAATCCCAAGCGTCCCAACGCATCGGCCGCCGTCTTGCTGCCGTCCGCTGCTGCCCGGATCGTCTGTGAAAGCTTGACGATCGAATCATCGACGTCATCGCGCAGCGCACCACCAGCCGCACTAGCCGCTTGACGCAAGCCAGCCAGGCCATCGGCCGCCGTTACCAGCGTTGGGAGCAACGCCCGGCCATTGTCGCCGAAGATCGAAAGCGCCAGGGCCGCACGCCTGGCCGGATTCTGGACACGTGACAACGCATCGGCCACGGTTTCCGCTTTGCGACCAGCTCCCAACCCCGCGAGGGCCTCAGCACTAACGCCGAGCCCGGCGCCGGCCAACGCCCTATCATTCACCACCAGGCCAAGCCGAGCCACCGCCGCAGCCGCCGTCCCGGCTGCATTCTCGACGCCAGCGAGCATCGGCAATAGGTTTGTGCCAGAGCGACCGAAGATCTGCAACGCAGCCGCCGTTCGCGTGGCCGGATCGGACACACGCGCGAGCGCTGCACTCACCGCGTCGAATTGCTGATCGGCGTTGAGCCGCATGAGCGCATCAACGCTCAAGCCAAGCCGCTGGAATGCTTCGCGTGCAACCTTGGAACCCTGTCCAGCTTCCACGAGCGAACGCTGCATCAACCGTGCAGCCTTTTCCACGTCGCCGATAGATGTTCCGCTCAGCTCGGCCGCATAAGACAGCTCCGAGAGTGACTCGACCGACATCCCGGTACGCTTGCTCATTTTGTCCAGCGTGTCGCCCTGGCTCGCAAACGAGCGCACCGCTAGCCCGAGCGCACCGGCCGCACCCACGCCGAAAGCCGCCATGCGCACGCCGACGCGCTGAAATGAATCACCAATACCGCGCAGCGTCGCCGAGAATGCCAGAAGCCGCGCACGCGCACGCGCCAAGCCGGCCGCTATCTTGTCATTAACGCCGAGCTCGACGTAGGCGCGACCAGCCCGAATACCACCAGCATCAGCCATAGTCTATCCTCGCGAGGGGGGCGCGGTTTGCGCCGCGCCCCCCGAGTCTAGTGGTATTGCTACTCAGCTTCGCCAGTACACTTCGTCGCCGCCAGGGGTTCAACCAGCGAGCAACCAACGTCGATATAGCCTCGCCATTGCAGGCCGAGCGTATTAAAGTCCTGCTCGGCTTGCTCGATAGTCGGCGAGTCTTTGCCGTCGAGGAAGCTCACAACCACCGCGCCGTCGGCCGGGGCCGCGAACAGATACCACGCCACGGCAGACGTGCCGGTAAACAACGTGCTATTGCTCAGCCGGGGTTCAACCGCGAGCGTCAGTGCGTTAAAATGCACGTTGCCCTCGGGTTGCCGGTCCGTGCCGTCCGCGACGTAGCGCGCGACGGTTGTAGATGCGAGCAGTTCACGCGCGGAGTTTTCCAGGGCCGGCGGAACCAGCAGCACGCGCGCCCGCAAGTCGAGGTTGTGTCCGGCCGCGTCCGTGCGAGCCGCCATATCGGCCAGGGCAACCGTTAACGCGTGCGAAGAAAGCGCCGTGTCCGTGCCGGCCAGCAAGTTACTGTTGCCGACGCTGAAGAAGTCCGCGTCCGCGCTGTCCTTGTTCGCCAGCAGGCGCGTGTAAATCAGGTCGCTGACTGTGCGCGCGCCAGCCCGGCCGATGTGCGCGGCCGTCTGCTGGAAAATGCCGAGATCGTCGTTGATGATATCACGCCGATCAATGCTGAGCATCATCGCCCGCGTGCTAGCCGTGACCGTCTGCTGCGAATCCTCAAGCGTGCCGTGGTGAATCTCGCCGCCAGGTGGCAATTCGGAGAAGTCCGAGCCACACAAGATGCGAATCAGCTTTTTCGACTTGAAATCCGAGCAACTCACCACGTTTGCGAATGCGCGCCAACTCGACGGGGTTTCGCGATAGCTTTCAAGTGCAAACTTGCCGGCCGCATCGGCCAGCGCGTTGCTGAGATCGATGCTAGACAGCGCTGCGCGAATCAATCCCACCCGGTCACGCGGGGGCACCTGGCCAGACGCACGGACTGCCGTAGCGCAAATGTCCAGCAGCGAATGGCACCGCAAGTCCGCCGCTTGCTGCGCGACCCGCGCGCCGAGCTGCTTCTCGGCAATGTCCGGCCGCCCCGCCCGAAGCAGCAACGCTGCCGTGAGCAGCTCGTGCGGCTTCGCATATTCCTGCGGCGTGGTCGCGAAGCAAGGCTTGAGCACCGGCCGCTTAGCCCGCAGAATTTCCAGCTCCACCTTGTTCAAGTCCCAACCCTCGGCAATGGCCTTCGCCTCGATGGCGGGGAAAGCCGTGCCGCACAGCCGCGCGATGCCCGCCAACCGCTGTGATTCTTTCACGTCCACCGTTTCGGTGTCAGTCGCCACCGATTCATCATCGGTCGCGGTAATGATCCTGTCTTCGTCCAATCCAGTGTTTCCTGTGTTTGCTGCGGCGCGCCTCGCCGCCAGGGATACTCTTGTGTCAGCGTCCGCCGCCAGCGCGACGATGCTTACCTCTTTCAGCTCGCCCTTCGATACGAGCGTCAATCCGTTGGCCCCAGCTTCGATGCTGCGGCCGTTCACGCGGACAGTTTGCCCCGGCTTGATGTAACTCGACACGTTCGGAGCGACTCCGACCGAAGCGCCGAGCCCCACACCAGCCTTGAGCAGGTCCGCGACGTGCACACCGGCCGACGTTCCAACCAACGTGCCGGTGATTGTGAGCTGATTATCCTTCACCTGGGGACGGCCCGTACCGACCACGGAGCCCAGCGCGTTTTCGTGGTCCGCGAGCAGTGTCAACTGCTCCGGCATCTTGAGCCCGCGCAGGTCGATTGCCACGTCGCCCCAGCCGTCAACCTTCATCGAGCCGCCGGTGTATGCCAGAATGCGCACACGCGGGGGGCCTTTGCCGGCCTTCGCCCGCACGAGCGTATCCGCCGCTGGAAATGTTAAAAGCTTGTTCACGTGAGCACCTCGCATTTTGGCCAGGTCGCGCGCTGCGGCGCTGGCTTTGTCTTTCTCTTGTGTCGCCGACCCCTGTACAGCTCGCGAGCCTCGTCGCAATTGCGTGTGCCACGACATGGCGGATACAGACTACAGCCCCAGAATTGCCGGCCGCAGCTTTCGCGCAGCCGCATCGCCGCGCCGCAGAGCGGACACGGAACGAAATACTCATCACGCGCCATCAGCAGGCCCCTCGGGGCTGCGTTGCCTCGCGTATAAACTCGTCAGAGCATGCCCGGTCGCGCCTCGGCGTCTTCGGTTCGCGTGACAGTTTCCATTGCCTCGAAGCGAGCCCGATCCGCGCGAGTTCCTTCGCGACGTGGAGCAATGCTTCTTCGCGCTTTGCATCGCCGTCCGATGGTGGACAATCCGCCAACCCATCGTGCAGGCAATGCCAGCATGCCAGCGCGAGCCGCCAGGCCGCAAAGCCAGTCTCGAGCTTGGCCAGGCCGTCGGCGTCAGCCCACGCCAGCGTGAGTGTGCGCACCGGCTTGCACTGTTCCCCGGTATCGCAATCGTACACCAAGGAATCAGCGCCGACGCATACGGGGGCGTCGTAAAACTCGCGCGTTACGGTCACACGCGGGGGGCCGTCGCCGTCCGCCGGGCCATGCCAACCGAGCCAGACAACCTCCGAGCGCATGCCGGGGCGATGATCGTCGCCAACAAACCCCGCTTGTACGCTCACGGATAGCACCGTCTGTATCCCTTGCGGCACGCCGAGCTGGCCGAGCGATTCTTCCAACCACGCGACGGATTTCGTCGCAATGTTCATCACCTGTTTGAGGGTGATCTCTTTCATTCTGCATCCTCTAGAAGTTTCAGAAGCGCCAGCACCGGCGGCGCTACGTCGTCAATTTCCGAAAGCGCCGCGTCGAGGTCACGCTTGGCCGCGCGGAGCCGCTTTTCCCAGGTTGACACCGGGATTTGATGTTCTTGTGCAAGGTCTTCTTTTGACGCCCCCGGACGGTCAGCCAACCGGGCTAGTGTTCGTTTTGTTGTTGGCGACAATCGCCCGAGCACGGCCACCGCCTGTTTTCGCGCGTCGCCGCCGCGGGCCTCGCGTCGCGAAATCCGCAGGGGTTCGGGCTGCTCAACCGGGGGCGCGTCTTCTGGTACGTCCGCGTCCGGGTCAACCAGCCGATCCTCGACGACCCGCACGCCGCATTGCCGCCGCGCCGTTCGGCGTGCATTCTGCAAGGCGTACTTGATTCTCGCCTTTACGTGCCCCTCGCACCCGCCAGGGCCAGCCCGCGACGGGTCATAGTTTGCCACGGCGTCCCACGCCGCCAAGCGGGCAACCTGGGCTAGATCGTCTTCGTCAAGGCCGGCGTTGTCCGCCCGCGTCGGCCGTTGCCAGTCCTGGATTTCTGTCGGCTGTGAATCAGCGTCCTGATCCAACCCCGGGTCGATGTCCCGGCCCCAGTCATCTTCGCTGGGCTCGTGGTCGTCGTCGAAATCCGCCCGGCCATGCTCTAGGTGTTTCGTCAGATCGGCCCGTCGGCGGAAGTGCCAGACGGCCTCGCGCACCCAACGCTCGATTGAATCGGCGCCGGGCACGTCGTCCCCATTGCGACGTGTCATCGCACCCTCTTATATCTACCCGGAAACGTCCCGGATTTTGAAGATTTGTCGGGATTTTTTTCCGAAATCCCTCACGGCGACCCGGCCGCGCGCGGACCGGGCGCTTCCCCCTGACACCAGTAACGTACCAAAAAAAGTCAACGGCGTCAAGGGTATTCGGGCTATGAATGCGATTTTCTCGCAAGGTACGCCGGGGGCGCGGGTTACGGCGTTGATCTTTCACGATGTTACCCCGTCCGCCGGCAATTCGACGCACCGCCGAGCCCGCAAGGCTGCCGACCGCAGCCGCTGAGCAGCTCGGCGCACCGCCACGGCAGGGGGGAAGCCGTCGGCTAGTGATAACCAACTCTCAGAAAGCAACGCCGCCGGGTCGTCGCCGTACCACCGCCGGTAGCGCGCGCATTCCCTGAGCAGCTCGGCTACGGCCGGATCGTCCGGCGCGTTAGTGACGTATTGCGTCCGGCGCGGTATGCCTTGATCGTAAGTCTTGTGTTTTCCCGCCCTTAAGCAACTCCCCGAGCGCAACCCTCTTCATAACCACTCTCGCGCTCGGTCGCAGCTTTCACGCCTACGCGCTGCCCCCGTCCCTCCCCGCGGGCAAGCACCGTCCGTACCCGGTCACCGACCTCGACTCGCGCGTCCGGCCGGTCCCGGTCCTGGGCCATAAGCGCGCCGTAGGGCGTTCACGGCATCACGGCATGGCGACGTGGGCGGTCACCGCCAGACGGATGGCGACCTCGTCGCAGCTTTACGCGGCCGCCGAACGCCCGCCGCGGCCACTGCACTTCTGGTAGGCCTACACCGCGATGAGCCTTACAAGGCGGGTGCCAAGCCAAGCAATCAGGCTCGACAGTTCAGCGAAGGCTGACCAGATCCCGAGAGACGGCGGAGCGAGTCTCGTCGGTGTCGAACTTCCAATTGGTCTCTCTGGTTATCCCGTCGAGAACCCAATTACGAAGCGGCGCAAGCTGCCGGTGGGCCTCCTCGCGACCGAAGTGAATCAGCTGCTCGATATGTTCGACGCTGTCCAGGTGCCAAGTACTATCGGGGAGGTCGAAGTCAACGCGATGAAAATGTTCGCCTAGCATGAACTCGGCCACGCGCATCGTCCCCTCGCTTTGAGAAAGCGACATCACATCGATGAGCCGCGGACCCCACCAGGCGAGGCCCGCACCGTTGGGGGGCACAAGCGAATACCGACCTCGTCCCGTACCGACGGAGAGCGCCTGTACACCGTCGAAATCGCGTGGTCCAGGGTTGCGAAGGCGAAGCACCTCCGCGAGGGCGATGAGCACGGGATTATTCGCCCAGAGGCCGCCGTCGCTGTAGGCGCTGCCGGGACCGATCGCCGCGTGCGGGAAGTACGTGGGTGCCGCGGCTGTCGCCAGGGCGATATCAACTGCCTGGAAGTTCCGATCGCGAGTACTCGCGTCTGGAAGATGAGGCGTCTTGAAGACAACTGGCGAGCCGCGCGACAGATCGACGGCCGGGATGAGCACGCGCATCTTCGCGTGGAGGAGGGTCTTGGTTCCGAAGACCTCCTGGAGCGCGCGCCGAAGCTCTGCCGAGTCGTAGCGCGCCTGGAACAGATCGTCATACGTGAGGCCCAGATGACGAAGGCGGCGAGCAAGGAGCGCTCGCGCAATGCCCCCGAACCAGCCGCACTTCATCGGCGCCGCGCGGGTGAACACCTTTGGGCCGGCGTTTCTGTAGAAGTCGACGATCCGGCTGGCCGGCTCGCCAAGTGCCACGGCCAGCGCGATGATCCCACCTGTTGAGGTGCCGGCCGCCAAGTCGAAGTACCGGCCAATCGGTGCCCCGATCTCGCGTTCGAGCTCTGCAAGGAAAGACGCAGTGAAGGCGCCACGAATTCCACCGCCGTCGAGACTGAGAATGCGAAACCGGCTCACGCCGCGGCCTCCGTATCGAGGTGGACCAGTACGGGATGGACGCCACCGCCTTGCCACGCCCCGGTTACCAGCCAACTCTCGTAGAAGAAGAGCCAGTAACAAAGCCACGGCACGATCGTGGTCGCAAGTGGCAAGTCGGATCGGAAATCGCTGTGAAAGAGGCACGGACAATCGTCTGCGAACGTGTGCGGGATGCGCTCTTCCGGTTTTCGACGCCGGAGTTTTGGCTCCTCGACCCACACTTTCGGCCTCTCCCGGATGCCGTATTCGATTCGCACACGATAGCTCGAGTTCATCGGTGTGGGCTGAACCACGCCGCGACAGACGAGCACGGTCCGCCCCTTCCGCTTCGAGAACCAGCAGCGAAAGCCAGGGTGAAGCTGCATCATCCACATCCGCTGTTCGTGCGGCCCGATGGTAGCGATCCGGGTGGGGTGCATCAGTAGTTGGCTCCGAAGAAGGTGTTGGGCCGGATGGTCCTGGCCTGCGGGGTAGCGGCCACGGCGACGAGCCCACTTCGCCGCGGAACGAACCCGATCTCGCACCGCTCGCGACTCTGCTGAAACCGGGCAGTGTATGCTTCTACCGCGCGCCGAACGATCCCGCTTCCCTTCGGGTCAAACAGCTCGTCCAGGATCTCGGCGATCCGCTCGGTGCCCCGAGCCGCTCGAAGGCGCTCCATTCCATCCTGAAACACAAGGACGAACTCGACGAACTTCGCGAAATGACGGTGATCCTCGCGCCAGTGGCGAGCCAGATTCTCGCTCGGGTCGGTCGGATTCGCGACGATTGGAGGACCGCCACCATTCGATCGTGCTCCCCAGGCCACGAGTTTGTCGAGGATCTGAGTCATCGACTTCAGCAGGGAACCCTCGCCATCATAGAGCAGGCCGTCAATCGTCGTGAGCAGAATAGACCGCGGAGCGAACTCGTTCCTGTCGAAATGTACATCGCGCCGGCGCTTGAAGAGCTGCACGATGCGGTGAAGGACGGTCTTCTCCGAAAGGCCGAGATTCGGCGGAAGCGGCTCCACGGACGCAGCGTATCGATATGCCTCCGCAGGCACCGCTCGGGTTCGAAACCACAGGGCATAGCCTCGGGGGTTCGTGGGAACCCAGACGCGCCGATCCCGATCAGAGATTACGATCGCGAGCTCACCCCACGGTGCTCCGAGTCGACGAGAGGGGCAGGCGGGGATCACGTCGAGGTGAAACTGCCCGGCATAGTCAATTCGAATGCAGCGGTCCTTCGGCCTGAGCTTTGGGCGGTAGCGATCGCTCTCCCGCAGCCGACCGAGCACCGCTTCATACACGGCGGTCGGGCTCGCTCGTGTCGGGTCGAGCCCGAGCAGGAGGCAAACGAGATCAACGTCGAACTCCTCGCGATCCCGTGGCTTGTTCGTCGTGCCGAGCGCCATCGACCCCTGAGGGAAGATCGTCGGCGCAAAGGGCGCAAGGCTGGTCCCCGGCCGGTCCAAAAACTCGCCTACCGCCGTGTAGCTGCGTGTCGCGTCATCGTACTGCGTCTGCGTGAGTTGAAGCTCCGCGCAGACTAGTTCTAGGAGGGCGTCGAGCTGGGCATTGACGGAATCGAGGTGAAGCGCCAACATGGTCACGTCCTTTGGCCGTTGAAACCAAGTCCTGAAATAGGATACAATGCCAGGCGTGCTTGTCAACGTGAACAGGAAAAAGCATTCCCGTAACAGGACGAGAGCGAACGGCGATGGACCTCTTTGAACATATCTCCATGCGAATACGAGACTTGCGTACAGGCTACGGTGGCGAGGGCGTCTCCCAAGAGGCACTCGCCAACGCACTCGAGACGACGGCAAACACGATCTCCAGGTGGGAGACTGGCACGTACAAGCCTTCCATCCAAGACCTGGATCGCTTGAGCCGCTTCTTCGGTGTTTCGATCTTGACGTTTTTCCCGGGCGACGAGGAGCGCGGGGCGAACGATCAGGTTGCCGCCCTCCTCCGCGCAGCCAAGCAGTTGAAGCCGGCCGACGTGGAGGAACTCCGGCGCTATGCTGAGTTCCGAAAGGCGAGAAGCCTGTATGGTGCGGGGCAGCGCCCCCGTCGGGGTCGCAAGCGGGAGAAGTTCACGTGAACCGATTTACTTACTACGAGAGCATGAAGGCGCTCGCCCGAGAGGTTCGGGCGAGGAACCACCTTGCAGGGCCGCGCGTTTCGCGGAGCGATCTTCGGCGCGTGTACAAAGCCTGCGGGATCACGTTGGATCTCAGGTCGGGTTTCAAGAACTTGCGGGGAGCGTACTTCAACGACGAGTGTGGCCCGACGGTTGTCATCGACAAAGGGCTTCCTGAGGACCCGCGCGTCTTTACGATGGGCCATGAATTAAAGCATCATCTCGCTGATCGGGAGCGCCCGGGCTTCCGCTGCGACATGGCCAATGTTGGCACGGACCCCATCGAGATTGGAGCCGAGGTCTTTGCCGCCGAGCTTCTCTTTCCGGAGGCGGACTTCAGCGCGCTGCTCGCTCAGATGGGCGTGACTTCCGGATCGTGCATGCCGGAGCATCTGGTCCGCCTCAAGCACGAGACCAGGACGACGCTTAGCTACCAGGGGCTCGCGAAGCGCGCCGAGTTCATGGGACTCGCCAATCCCGGTACGTTCGACCGCATCCAATTCAAGAAGCTCGAAGAGCAGATGTTCGGCAAGCCGTTTCGACGCGCTCGCAAGCGCACCGGTCGGGGATAGGGTCCGATCCATCCCACCTGTCACGGGGCGCCCCAAAAGCAGCCATCTATTGGCGAGTCTCATCTTCGTTCCGGATGTGGTCGTACACGTCCTTGAGGAGGTGCTGGCTGACCGCCTCGCGGAACCGCTCTTCATTCATGAAGCGAGCCGTGATTTCTTCGTTCTGGTCCATGCGATCGATGAACAGCCCTTCCAGCGCCTTGCGGAAGACGTAACCGAAGTTCTCCATCGTGTTCGCCCTCGCCGCCTGCCGCAGGTTGTTGTCCGCCACGGCGTCTTCGCGAATTGACTCGAAGAAGAGCTGATCGCCGGGCTTGAACTCGGTGCCGAAGCGCTCGTTCAGGATGTCGATCAGCCGCGACAGCTCGATGTCGTCGGGGTGGGCCGCCTTCGTCCCCACGGATGTCGGCCCGTCGATCGGTTCGGTCTTGCCCGCCTCCAGGTCAATCGAACCCTCGCCGATCTTCTGCAGCCGGTAATACTTGAGCGACACTTCATCGTCGAAGTGGTACACCGGCCCGGTGTCGCCTCGTGGCAGCTTCGTCAGCAGGAACCGGATGTAAGAATACAGCTTCTCCAGGTCGGTGTCCTGAAACGGGATGACCTGCGAGAGGAACGAGTAGAGGTTCCGAAACGCGGTGAGCGTCTTGCGGAACTCCTCTCGCTCTTCGTCGCCCAATGCGGCGAACCGCCCGACGGCCGGATCGATACACGCGTTCATCCGCGCATGATCCATCGGCGTTTGGTCTCGCTTGGGCTTGTAGAACACCCGGCAGAACTCTTCGACCTCGGCCTTGTGGTAGACCTGCTGGGCGTCGAGCTTCGCCTGAAGCTCGTAGAGCTGCTTCGGGTCGGCTTGTTCGCCGACCAGCGTCTGCTCGTAGTACGGCTGAAACGCGGCGAGGATCTCGTCCGGCTCGTTCACGAAGTCGAGGACGAATGTGTCTTCCTTGCCCGGATGCGTCCGGTTCAGGCGTGACAGCGTCTGCACGGCCTGGATGCCCGCCAGACGCTTGTCGACGTACATCGTGTGCAGCAACGGCTGGTCAAACCCTGTCTGGTACTTCTCGGCCACGAGCAGCACCTGGTATTCCTCGGTCGCGAACCGCTCGGGCAACTCCTTCTGGCCGATGTGCTTGCCCTGGGCGTCCACGTCCATCCCCGACTCGGTGTACTCGATCCCGGGCGCATCCGGGTCGATCACGGTGCCGCTGAAGGCCACCAGCGTCTTGATCTCCTTGTAGCCCTTCTCCGCGATGTACTTGTCGAACGCCTGCTTGTACCTGACCGCGTGCAAACGACTGGACGTGACCACCATCGCCTTGGCCTTGCCGCCGATCTTGTGCAGCGTGAAGTGGCGGAAGTGCTCGACCATCACTTCGGTCTTCTGCGCGATGTTGTGCGGGTGCAGGCTCATGAACCGCGCCAGCGCCCGCGCCGCCTTGCGTTTGTCAACCCTCGGGTCGTCCTCGATCGACTTGATCAGCCGGTAGTAGGTTCTGTACGTCGTGTAGTGCTGCAGCACGTCGAGGATGAAGCCTTCGTCGATAGCCTGCCGCATGCTGTAAAGATGGAACGGCTGCGGCTTGCCATCCGGCCCCGGCCGGCCGAAGACCTCCAGCGTCTTGTACTTGGGCGTGGCCGTGAAGGCGAAGAAGCTAATGTTCGGCTGCTTGCCGCGCTTGGCCATCGCCTTGAGGATCTCCTCCTCGTAGTCCGGCAGGCCCTCTGCTTCGGCCTTGGCCTTGGCCTCCTCCTTGATCGCCGCGCCCGCCAGCACGCCCTTGAGCTCAGTCGCTGTTTCGCCGCCCTGGGAACTGTGCGCCTCGTCCACGATGACCGCGTAGCGCTTCTTCGGCAGGTCGCCGATCTTCTCCGTCACGAACGGGAATTTCTGCAGCGTCGTGATGACAACCGGCACGCCCGCACCGAGCGCCTCGGCCAGCTGCGTCGAGTTGATGTCGATCTTCTGCACCACGCCTTGCTTGTGCTCGAACTGGTAAATCGTGTTCTGAAGCTGCTGGTCGAGCACGACCCGGTCGGTCACCACGATCACCGAATCGAAGACCTTCTCGTCCTGCGCGTCGTACAAGCTGCTCAGTCGGTGGGCCAGCCAGGCGATGGAGTTGCTCTTACCGCTGCCCGCCGAGTGCTGCACGAGGCAGTTGTTCCCGACGCCGCGCTGCCGGGCGTCGGCCACCATCTTCCGCACGCAGTCGAGCTGGTGGTAGCGGGGGAAGATCATCGTCTGCTTCCTGACCTTCTTGTCGCCGAGCTTCTTTTCCTCAACCTGCAGGTGGATGAACCGCGCCAGGATGTCCAGGAAGCTGTGCCGCTCCAGCACCGCTTCCCACAGGTACGCCGTCTTGTACCCGCCCGGGTTCTCCGGGTTTCCGCCGCCGCCACCGCAACCCCGGTTGAACGGCAGGAAGTAGGTCTTGCCGCCCGCCAGCCGCGTGGTCATGTAGACCTCGTCGGTGTCCAGCGCGAAATGCACCAGCGTCCGCCGCTTGAACTGGAAGACCAGGTCGCTCGGATCACGGTCGTTCTTGTACTGCGTCACCGCGTGCCGCCAGGTCTGAACGGTCATGGGGTTCTTCAGTTCCGCTGTGGCGACCGGGATGCCGTTGAGTGCCAGCGTGACGTCTAGCGTGTTCCCGTGCCTGGCTGAGTACCGCAACTGCCGCGTGACCGTCAGCCGGTTGGCCTCGTAGCGCCTCTTCGTCTCGGGGTTCATCCCGCTGGCCGGCGCGAAGTAGGCGACGTGAAACAGCTTCCCAAAGCACTTGAACCCGTGCCGCAGCACCGACAAGCAGCCCTCGTGCTCGGAGTCCAGCGCCCGACACAGGTCGTCCAGCAACGTCTCCCCAGCCCTGTCCTTCTGGATGCCCTCCAAGTACGCCCAATCATCAGGCTGCGTCGCTTTGATGAACGCGAGCGCGTCGACCGGGAAGATCGCCCGGTGCGGATCAAAGCCATCGCGGTCGCCCGGGACATACCCGCCGGCCGTCGTCAGGTGGTGCTCTATAGCGGCTTCAAAGGCGTACTCAGTGTGCCGGCCGGGCATTGGCTGTCCTCCGGTTCAGCTCCAGGAAACCTGAAGACAGTGGGCAAGGGGATCACATTGAGCATCTTCGTGCTCGATAGCCTGCTCGTGAATAGCCTCGATATCCGGGTGCGCTGTCCACTGGTCACGATAGAAGGTACGCAGCACCTTCTTCATGAAAGCGGGAAAGCACATCGCCTGCTGAACGCTCATCCGTGTGTCCTCGAACTGAGTATGCAGATGGACCAGCGGGTGATCGTCGCTTTCCCTTCCAGGGTCGAAATCGAACCGCATCGGTGTTCGCATCGTCAGGTCCAAGATCTCGCGTGCTCTGCGTGGCGATTCAAGGCACATCTCAAGTCCGTCACACAGATCGCTCAGGGTCTCCACCTCACTGAGGAAGCCGATGGGGCAGGGCCAATACAGGAGACTATGTCCGACGACCGTGTTGCCCATGCACTCGTAGGAAGCACGGATTAGCGAGTAGTCGAACAGCAAACATGTGAATTCACCCTCGCGCACCCATGCAAGATACTGCTCAAGTGATCCGAACGGGTACGCCGTCGCGCTGCTGGACCCCTTGGTCGGCCAACACACCTGCTCGCCTCCACCCGAATCGACCACACACGGGCTGTTGTGCGCAAAGACGAGTCGCAGCGAATGCAAGTCGCGGCAGGTGTTCGCGATGACCTGTGCGATCTGCTTGGCGTTCATTGTTGCTCGCCCTTGCGCTTTCGCATTTCCCTGAGCAACTCCTGAAGCTGCGGCATGGCCTCTGCCGAGATCACGCCCTGGCGCAGAAGCTCCAGGATCTCCTCAAGGCTCCGCTCGGCCTTCTTGATCTGGCCCTTCTCTTGCGCAGTTCGATCACGATTAATCCGTCGGATGTGCTCAAGCTCCGGCGGCGTCGGCACGGCGAACGTGAGCTTGAAGTTGTTGTTGACGACCTGATCAACCTCTCGCTGGAGTACCGCCATCCGGTCCCCCAAGCCGCACAACCGCACCCAGGCGCGCGAGCGCGTGATCCCTGTGAAGAGGATATTCCGTAGTCGGATCAGCTCGTGACCGACAGCGCAGTGATCAGCATTCGCGATGTACACCATCGGGGCTTCGTTGCCCTTGGCCCGGTAGATTCCGGATACCGTCACCGCACCCGGCTGCACGAAGGCGTCGCGGTCATTCGTGATCCCAGCCAGGTTTGACTGAATACCGTGTGATTCGAGGTGTCGACGAAGCTCGTAGTATTCCGACTTCTGGCTGATTGGCTCGGTGAGCACCACGATGATGTCATCCGGATCAAGCTCATCCCGCTCGATGTTCTTCTTGATCTCCTCAGCGATCCAAGCGTACTGCTCGTCCCGTGACCCAAAGGCATGCGACGCGACCGCGTCGGCGGGTGAAAGCAAGTTGCTGAAGAACTGCGGGTAAGAGCGTGGTGCACGCACCAGCGTCACTTGCTGGCCTGCGTCCAGCACGCCGCTTTCCGCCATGTAGCCGATTTCGGCCCACATGCGCGGCTCATCAAAGTGCTGTACCAAGCCGGCATCACGGAACAGCCCGAACCCAAGCGCATGTGCCAGAGTCAACGCCCAGGGCGTGTTGCGGTAACAGACGGGGAGGATGATGTCTTGCTGCGGGGCGTCCGGCGCGTTTGTGAGCGTGAGCTCGCGGTCGAACAGATCCGGCGGCGCCGCCATTCCCGCTTCAGACAGATTCTGGAGCTCGTCGTAAGCCCAGATGATACGCTTGGGCTGCTTCGTCAGCGCATCCACGATGCGAAAGAACGACGGCGGCAGGTCTTGTGCCTCGTCAATCAGCACGGCATCGTACAGGTCTAGTTGCTTGCCCCTCACCGCAGCCGCCAGTTCATTGCAGACGCCTGTGAAAGCCCTCAGCGAGCCATACCGCGATTTGGCCGTCAGGTAATTCGTGGGAAGCAGGTTGACGGCATTGCACGCGATGGAGTAGATGCCCTCCTGGCCCGACGCTCCCCAGGAATGGACGATCTGGAGTTGCTGCCAGTCAGGCTTGTCCCCCATGTGTTCGAGAGTGAACCGCTCGATCAGGTCTTTGAACTGCTGGTACAGCGAGCGGGTGTGGAACGTGACGGCGATCTTCCACTCCGGATGCTGTGTGTGCAGGTACGCCGCCTTCAGCGCCAGCACGACCGTCTTGCCGGACCCCGCGAGCCCCCGTATTCGCTGCGGCCCCTCGGGCGTCTCGATCGCCGCCGCCTTCTGCCATCGGTCGAGATTAGCGATCTCCTTCTCAATCTTCCGCAGGATCGCGCCCTTCGAGTCCGCCTTGGCGACGTTGGTTCGTTTCTTCGTCGGCTTGATCGTCGTAACCCGCTGGACGGCGGCAGACAGCTTCCGGTAGAGCGTCTCATCCGCAACGCCCTCAGCGTTCTGCAAGGCATGCACCAGGTTGTTGACGCTAGTCGCCGGGTAACTCTCGTCCGCGTCCGCGGGAACATCTCCCTCGGGGAAGATCGACATGATATTGATCGGAACGCCGAGCTTGCGGCCCGACCGCAACGACTCGTGCCTACTGAGGTTCGCCTCCAGGACGTAGTACAGCCGGTCCTGGCACTCCCGGTAGTTCTGGCCCTGTTCAACAAGGTGGAACGCCACGAAGCCGGGGGTCTGCGATACCAACAACGCGTCGACGGTCAGACTTGAGTCGGAGGAGGCCATCACCGGATAGCCGATGTAGAACGTGCCCTTGATTGCGGCCTGGCGGAGCGCCCGCGTGATACCATTGAGCACTGCCGGATTGTGCTGGCTGCTGCCGTAGACGACCTCAAGATCAACTTGCCAGTTCACGACGTTGCCTCCTTTGTCCGCACGTCGATCTTGCCCGTCACAGCTGCCGAGATCAGGGCGGTTCGTAACTCGCGGAGCCCCTCAATGCTCTGCTCGACCTTCTCAACAAGCGAGTCGATACGGCCGGTCGCTGCATCAACGTGGGCCGCGATCGCCTGCTGCTCTTTGGGTGGCGGGATGCAAATCACGATCCCAGCGGCGATCGGTTGGTAGATCGTCTTGTGCGTCGATCCCATCGTGATCGCCTCGAACTCCTGCCGCATTGCTCGAAACAGGCACAGGAGATACTCCGGCACCAACGACGGCAGGCAGATCCAGTTCCAGAAGTCCTGACTGGTCGCCATCGGCTGCGGCATGATGCCGGAGAATCCCACGGATGCCGTGCGAGAGAAGACAACGGTGCCCTGCGGCAGTAGCTCCGCCGCCGAGTTGGCCAGTCCCAGTTCGCTGATCTTCTCCTTGGTCTCCCCGAGGTACTTCCTGCGGCCGTCGCGAAGCTGCCAGACGTCGGCGAGCGTGAACCAGGGAATCGTGCAGTCGTGCCAATACTCGGGATTCGTGCGGCTGGGAGTATGTCCGGTTCGCATCTTGGCGAAACGCCGGATGTTCGCCACGGTCCAGTGCGCAGGCACCGCGCCCAGCCATTCGATGCCGGAGTCTTTCATGGGGGCGTTGGGGTCGAGGCCCTTGGTGACGGCGTGGCTGATCAGGGCGGAGCGCTTCTCCTGGAGAAGCTCGATCTGGCGGCGCTTCTTCTCGATCAGCGTGTCGATTCGCGCCGTCTCCTGATCCAGGAATGCAGCGATGGCTTTCTGCTCGCCGTAGGGCGGAAACGGGAACCGATACACACGGAATTTCTCTGCCGTTAAGTGCGCTATCGTATTGGGGTTGCCGTGCGCGACGAAGAACCCGGAATCGGCAGCTGCTCGCATCACGTAGAAGAAGAAGCGAGACACCTCTGCCTTTGTCCGCGGCCGAAGACGATGAATCGCCTTCTGGAACCCGCAGCTCGCCAAGTCGCCTTGCCAGATCGCTGACCGGCCGACTTCGCCACCCTCGCACACGAGGAGGTCGCCCGCCTCGAGTGTGAATCGCCCTCGCTCTGCCGGCGTGATGTCCATCTCGGGCAGGTCATCCGTATTGACCCGATCCCACTGAACGTCGACGTTGCGGACGTAGGGCAGCGAGCATTCACCGGTGATTTGCTTTGCGTCAAGCATCTTACCCAACTCGACCTTGTAGCGAGCGTATAGCGGAGAAATGTGCCAATGCTCCGGCACATCACCAAGCCACGGAACACGCGACGCCCTGTAGGTCGGATAGGTCGCGCGCTTGCCTGGCTGCGCGGTAACGCCGGTCACAACTGGCCCCCCTTGCCAGGTCCGCGCTTGCGGCCGTTCTTCTTCGTCTTTAGCTGCTTCTTCTTCTGCGGCGCCTTCTTCTTGCGATCGTGCTCAAGTGCCTGGGCCGACGCACGCAGGTCTTCGACGTAGTGGGACTCGGCGTGGGCTTCGGCCTCGAGCCGGCGGCGCTCGGCGTAGGCGTCGTACTGCGCGTGGGCCCATTCGAGGGCCTCTTCGTGGCTGATGGAACCCGCGTCGGCCAGGACGGGTAGCTCGGTGTCGCGCAGGAACTTGTCCAGGAACGCCTGCCAGTCATGCATGTGAATATCCTGGCGGCGCTGGGCGCGGAACTCGGCCTGGTCGAGGAACATCACGGTGATGCGGTTGAGCATGTCGATCTCGCCCGCGGCGAGGTAGTTCTTGGCCGTGCTGACGTCGCGCTTGATGACGCGGTCGCCTTTCCAGGTGGTCAGGCCCATGTTGGGCCGAGTGCTATCCGCCCGCCGACGGATGATTTCGGCGGCGGTCAGGCCCGTGGCGGCGTAGTGCATCTTGTTCTGCATCGTCGCGAAGAAACGCTGGGTCTCCCGCTCACCCTCGCGATAGTCGACCGCCAGCGCGAAGATTTCGCGGATGCGCTGGTAGACGCGAGCCTCGCTGGCGCGAATCTCGCGAATGCGGGCCAGCAGTTCGTCGAAGTAGTCGGTGACGGCGTCGGTGCCCTTCAGGCGGTCGTCGTTGAGCGTGAAGCCCTTGACGAGGTACTCGCGCAGGCGGGCGGTCGCCCACTGGCGGAACCGCGTGGCCACCGGCGACTTCACGCGGTAGCCGACGGCCAGGATCGCATCCAGGCTGTAATGCAGGACCTTGCGGGAGACCTGCCGGCTGCCCTCGTGGCGAACTATTAAGTATTCCTTAATGGTTGCCGACTGGTCGAGCTCGCCTTCCTCGTAAATGTTCTTCAGATGGATGTTTACGTTCGGGACCGACGTCTGAAACAACTCCGCGATCAGGGCCTGGGGGAGCCAGACCGTCTCGCCTTCGAGCAGGACACGGATCTGCTCGGTGCCCCGCTGGGGCTGGTAAAGCACGATCTCGCCGGCGGGACGGATGGAGCCGGGGTCGCCGCTCATTCGGTCACCTCCGCGAGCATGCCGGCGATCTCGCCCTCAATCCGCTTCAAGTCCGCCTCGATTTCCTCGAGCGGACGCGGCGGCGAGTATTTGTAGAAGTAGCGGTTGAAGTTGATTTCGTAGCCGATCTTGGTCTTCGATTCATCGACCCAGGCGTCGGGCACGTGCGGCAGGACCTCCCGCTGCATGTACGCGCCGATGTCTTCCTTAAGCGGGACGTTTTCGTAGTCGCGCAGCTCGGGGTCGGGCTCGGGGTTGCCCTTGGCGTCGGTGCAGACCTCGGCCGTCTCATCCCGCTCGGCAAGGGCCATAAGGATCGCCTTGAACAGCGCGGCGGGCACCTTCAGATCGGCCTTCTTGAACGCGGCCTTCATCTGCTCACTGAACGCTTCGCGGTTCCTGACGACGCCTTGTCCGGCAAGCGTGCGCAAGGTGGCGAGGATCGCTTCCTGTTCTCGGCGGCCCGCTTCGATCTCGGCCTGGGCGGCCTTGGTGTCCTTGCGCTTGCGGCTTGTGGCGAGTGCGGCAAAGGCGGCGGCCTCCTGGACACGGGCGAGGCGCTCATCGTCCACGGCGAAATTCAGCCGAAGTGGGCGCTCGACGGTGATGCGCTGATAGCCGAAGTCGGCATTGTCGAAAACGCGGACGTGCTCGCCGTCGACGAGTTGGCCGTAGAGGCGGGTGATATCGTCGCGCTGGCCATCGCAGACTTCATTGCGCTTGTTGCCGAGGCTCTTGCGCATCTTCTTGAAGAAGCTGGTGCCGTCGACAAGTTGAATCTTGCCCCTGCGTCCGCGCTCCTTGCGGTTCGTGACGATCCACAGATAGGTGTAGATGCCGGTGTTGTAGAAGAGCTGATCGGGCAGGGCCACGATCGCTTCGAGCCAGTCGTTCTCGATGATCCAGCGGCGAATTTCGCTTTCGCCCGATCCGGCGCTGCCCGTGAACAGGGGCGAGCCGTTGAAGACGATGGCCAGGCGAGTGCCGCCGTCCGCCGGGTCCTTCATCTTGCTGATCATGTGCTGCAGAAACAGCAGCGATCCGTCGTTGATGCGTGGCAGGCCTGCGCCGAAGCGGCCGCCGAACCCCTGGTTCTCGTGCTCGCGCGTGATGAAATCGGCCTCGGGCTTCCACTCCACGCCGAAGGGCGGGTTGGCGAGCATGTAGTCGAACTTGTGTTGGGGGAAGCGGTCGTCGGTGAAGCTGTCGCCAAAGGCGATGTGATCGATGTTCTGGCCCTTGATCATCATGTCTGAGCCACAGATGGCGTTGGCCTGGGCGTTGTAGTCCTGGCCGAAAACCTCCAGCTGGGCGTCGGGGTTGAGTTCGCGGACGTAATCCTCGGCAACCGAGAGCATGCCGCCGGTTCCGCAGGCGGGGTCATAGAGCGTCTTGATGATGCCCTTGGTGGTCAGCACGTCGCCGTCGGGCATGAACAGCAGGTTGACCATGAGGCGGATGACCTCGCGCGGCGTGAAGTGGTCGCCAGCCTCCTCGTTGGATGCCTCGTTGAACCGCCGGATCAGCTCTTCGAAGATGTAGCCCATCTCGATGTTCGAGACGCGGTCCGGGTGAAGGTCGATTTGGCAGAAGCGGGAGACGATCAAGTAGAGGCGGTCGGCCTTGTCGAGACGGCCAATGTGCTCCTCGAAGCCGAAGCGCTCGATGATCTCGCGGGCGCGGGCGGAGAAGCCCTTGATGTAGTTCGTGAGGTTGGCGGCGACGTTGTTCGGATCTCCCCTCAGCTTGTCGAAGGTGTAGCGGCTGGTGTTGTAGAACGGCACGCCGGTCACGCGGCACAGGATCGGTTCGACATTCTTGACCTTGCCGCCTTCGAGCTTCTTCATGCGGTCGAGGACTTTGTCCTTCGTGGGTTCCAGTACGCAGTCGAGCCGACGCAGGACGGTCAGCGGGAGCATGACGTCCTTGTATTGATTCGGCCGGTACGGGCCGCGTAGCAGGTCTGCCACCGACCAGATGAAGCTGACCTTTTCGCCGAAGTTGTTCACCTCAACGCGCCTCTCTCAATCACGGCCATTTTCCCGGCCAACATCACACGTTGGAGAATCGAGCCGCCAGGTCCTTGCCGTCGTTGCCCATGCTCGCGACCAGATCCCGCAGATTGCGTATCGCCAGCGGAGAGGGCTTCGTCCTGCCGTTTTCCCACCGGTTGATTGTCGGGAGTGTCACCCCCAGCTTTGCGGCGAACTTCTCCTGCGTCAGCCCGAGGCGCGCTCGGACTTCGCGGATCAACGCCGCGGGGTCGTTGCCCTGGGTCAACTCAGTGCCTCCTGGCGGGCGGCCGATTAATCACATGCTCAATCAGATGATCAATTGTGGGCCGGCCGGAATGCTCTGTCAACGGCGATCGTTCGGCGATGTGCGGCCCGATTGACTGAAGGCATTGAGCGTCTAGTCACCCTTCGGAACGACGGGGCTTACCCGCCGCAGCCTTTGCAGCCGGCACGACTGGGGGGTGCGTCGGCGGCGCGGGCCGGCGGCGGCGAGACGTGAAACGCTGCCAGTATCACCGCGGCGCCAGAGTACGCCGCTGCGGAGAACAGCCATGCCGCCGGGGCGGTGACGCCCTCCGTGACGGCGTAGATCACGACGGCCGCCCAGAAGGTCTGGCAGGCCCAGCAGCCGAGGAGGTACTGGAGTGCCCGTCGGAGCAGGGACGTACTCGACAGGCGCCGGAGCTCAGCGCGGCGGGCGTCGAGTTCGGGCTCGGTGAGCGGGACGGCGACGGCGTGCTGCGAGCCGCGGGCGACACCCTCGTCCCACTTCGTCCGGTTCGCGACCTCCCAGTTGAGCCGGTTGATCCGTTGGCGGCGCGGGTTGTCGCGGAGCGCGAGCCGGTATTGGAGTTCGGCCGCCGGGAACGACCCGAAGATCGCCTTCGCCAGCGCGCAGACCGCCAGGGTCCAGACGAAGAAGGACGCCACGTGCGCCCAATCGTTGATCTCGAAGATGCTCGTCATGTTCCGGGCCTCCATGCCTCCAAATGTCGTTCGATCGGCGGGCAGCCTGCCTGCCGCGTATTCACAAGCGGTGCGGCGTCAACCGTTCCGCGCCGCGCACTGCTCCATCCGTTCCCGCATCAGATGCCGCACGATTCGCGCTTCGGCCGGCGCGTCGCTCGGGTCCACCGTCAGGTCGCCGTTCTTCGGCAGCTTCCAGCCGGCGTCGAGCTTCGCGAACAGCGACGCGATGGCCGGGTCCCGCTCGATCAACCACCGCCGAAGCTCGGCTTCCGTGCTGCCGTTCAGCAGCTTGGCGGCGCGGGCGAGCACGTAGTCGCAGGCCAGCAGCCCGAGCTCGTCGTCCGGGCAGTACGCCGTCAGATGCACGCGCTTCGGACCGACGTTGATCGACACGACCGGCATCGCCTCAAGCTCCTTTCGCCCCGCCGACCACTAGCCGGCGCTCCCACATCCAGTGAATCTCCGGCGCCCAAGACGCCGACGCGAACGCCACGAGCCGCTGGAGCTCCTCAAAGCGCGTCGCGCCGGGATCGCGGTACTCGAAACCGATGTTGATGGCGCCAACGTTGGGCACGCCGGCGAGCTTGGCGACCTCACGCGCCAGCCGGCGGCAACGGCCCCAGACGTTCGCGTCCAGCATCATGTAGACCATGCGGAAGAACGGCACCGCGGCCACGACCATCCCGACCTGCGCATCCGTCGGCAGCGAGCCGAAGAACGCGGTAGCGACCGAGTCGTTGTCCGGTGTAATCGCCGCCGTGACCATCAGCGCGTCGAACGGCCCCTCGACCACGAACAGCGTGTTCCCACCGGCCTGCACGCGGTCGGCGTCGTAGATCGTCGTCTTGTGCCCGCCTTCGACCGGGTAGCTCAACCAGCGCTTCCGCTCCCTCGCGTCGATGGCCCGCGCCGTGTAGCCGAGTTCCCGGCCATCCTCACGCACGGGGAACGCCACGCGCCGCTCCTCTTCGTCGAAGCGCAGGTCGAACCGCGGGATGAGCTCGTCCAGTCGCTCCGCGGGCACGCCGCGTCCGACCAGGTAGTCGTAGCCGGGCTGGGCAACGCCCTTCGGCGTCAACGGCGATAGCGCGCTCACATCACGCACGTTCCCGCTCCTGTCCACGTCTCGCACGGGCAATCGTGCATCCACGTCGCCGGGTCCTTGGTCAGGTCGTAGTTCCGCAGACGTGGCACGCCGCGGCCCTCGTACGGCGGCAAGCCGCCGTTGCGCCCAGGGGAGTGCCGATACGGCCGGCCGGAGCCATCGAGGTTCAGATCGACCGCGACCCAGGCGGCCTCGCCCTTGCACACCGGGAAGTCGCCCAGCGAGCACTGGCAGATGTGGCCGGTGCAGCACGCGCTCCCCGCCCATGCCGAGAAGCACCCGCTCTGCGAATCGACGAACTGCGCGCACAGCGGCCCGTACTCGCCGTGGTAGCCGTAGCCGGGGATCGCCGGCGGCAGCGCCAGCGTGTCGCCGAACGAGCAGTCCGGGCTGCAACCCGGCATCCCATCGCAGCCGGAGTACCACGACGGCACCAGCCCGCGCCAGTAGATGCCGGTCACCTCGTGGAACCACAGCCCGCTGTCCGGTCCCATCGGGTAGGTTTCGCCGCAGCCGAACATGTCGCCCAGGCAGTTGCCGCTGAACTCACTGCCCGGTGGACCGGTTGCCTTGAAGTACAGGCCGGGGTGCCAGACGTGGTCGAGGCGGTTCTTCTTGAACTGCCCGCCATGCGTCGCGTCCCAGCCGTGGTTGCAGGTGTCCGGCGTGCAGGCGTAGTAGCTGTAGCCCTCGACGCGGCGGAGGCAGTTGTAGCCGGCGTGCGGATCATCGACGCAGTGCTGCGTCTGCCAGTCCCATGAACGGCAACCCTTTTCGTTGCGGTGATAGCCGCAGCCGGGCGAGGCCTCCATGTCATCGCCGTAGCCGTCGCAGACCGTGTCCTCCCAATAGCCGCGCTCGCAGGGGCAGTCCGGGCTCGTCTCGGGCGAATACTGCGAGTAGCCGTGCTTGCGGCTCATCATGTGGCACTTGGCCGACTGGCAGTTCTGCGTGCACTCCTGCCACGTCGGCACCGGCCACGCCTCGCACGTGTCGGGGTACTCGGTCCACTGGTCGTCGTAGCCCGGCCCCCACTGGTGATACCAGTAGCCCAGGGCGTGGTCGTACGGCCAGCACGCTTCGGCGTTGGCGCAGCACTTGTCGCAGCCCTTGCGGTACTCGACGTGCGCCGTGCCGTAGCAGTCGTGATAGTCCGCGGCGTAGTGGTAGCCACAGTCCTTGCCCATGAACTGGCCGGGCGTGCGCTTGCGTGTGCACAGGCCGATCGAGGTCCACACGCCGTAGTCGATCAGGTAATCGACGGCGTCGATGATCTCCCGGATGTGGACGGCCTCGATCACGTCGCCCGGGCGCAGGCCCCACGACGGGTACTTCGCCCACACCTTGGCGAAGTCATCCCAGGTGGGCTCGTACATCAGGACGAACGTGCCCGGCGCCGTGCCCCACGAGTAGCCGCCGCCGTAGAACGGGTTGTTGAAGTGCAGGTCGTCGGCGTAGAGCATGTTGATGCCGCGCCAGGTCTTCCGCGCCGCGGCGCTGCCCCACGTCTCGCCCTGGCCGGGCTGGTGGTTCGGGTGATTGTGTAGCGGGCGCGGATCGGGCGTGGAACCGCCGACGAGGCCCTTGCCGCCGGTCATGTAGTGCGGGTGCACGTTGCTGCCCGACCAGCGGAAGCGGATCGGCATGGGCACGCAGCACAGGCCGTCATCGCCGCCGCGGAAGCGCGGGTTGTGGTGGAAGGCGTCGCAGCGGTCGTCGGTCTCAGCGCAGGTGTCGTACTCGCCCGTGCAGCAATCGCCGCCCAGCCACGACAGCACGAAGCGCACCATGTTGATGAGCGCCGGCTGGATCGTCTCGCCGCCGTCGCAGGCGAAGAAGTCGGTCCCGCGCCGGACGTCGACGCCGCCGTAGTCCTCCAGCATCTCCGGCAGCCCGTAGGCGTACGGGTTGAAGTGGGTGAACCACTGGAGGTAGTAGGCGTCCGCGTCCGCCGGCGGGCTGTCGCCGCCCGGGTCGTACTTCGTGATGTCCGGGTCTTCGGGGTCCGGGTCGTTATAGAAGTAGCGCACATACCAGCGCATCTCGGTCCCGTGCGCGTACGGGCCGCGCTGCGCCGTGTACGTCGTCGGCCCGCCGGACATAGCGACGAACGACCACGCCGACCACGCGCCGCCGGGCGCTTTGGTCTGGTAGTACAGCCGCACGTTCGTCGGCGTCGGCACGCCGCCCGGCTTCGTGTACGTGAACGTGACGACCTGCCCGGTCTTCTGGACGTAGCCAACGCCGTCTTGGCGGCCGGGCTGCGTGGCGCCAAACCAGCCGGAACCCTCAGGGTCGAACGGGTCGCTGGCCTGGTCGCGCGCGACGCTGCCCAGCGGGAAGTACGTCCGGTCGTGCGTGCCCGTCGCGAACTGCCCGGCCGGATCACCCGACCGCGTGCGGATCGGCACGCTGGGCTTGGGCATCGGGCAGCAGGGCGGATTCTCGCCCAGAGCGGCGTACTCCTTGCCCGACGGCTGATAGTCCCAGCAGGTGCCGGTCTCGTTGCAGCCGATCGGCCCCAGAATCAGCCGGCGCTCCCACATCTCCGGCCCCCACAGGCAGCGCGGGTGCTGGCGGTCGTACCACTGGCGCTTCGGGCTGCCGTTCGGCCGTGAGCCGAACACCGCGTAGAGCAGGCCTTCGAGCTTCTCCAGCGCCAGCGCGAACTTGCCGCCCAGCGTGTCCTCCCAGTTGATCTCGCCCGCGCCGGCCGGCGGTGAGCCCTTGGGCAACACTTTCACCCCGGGCGGATGCAGGTCCGACCACTTCAGTTGCCCCGGATACGTGCCGCCGGGCGCAGCGAAGCCTTCCTCGCCGTGCGAGTGCGTGCCGTACGTCGCGTGCTTGTCGCTGGTGATGTCCACGTACGGCATCAGACCCCCTCCAACTGGAAGCGCACCTTGCCGGGCACGCGCAGCGTGTCGCCGTTGGGCACGCTCGCCGGCGGGTCGATCGGAGTGAGCCACATGAGCTCGTTGCTTCCGCCCACCACGCCGTACACGGCCAGCCCGCCGAACGGGCCGATGGCCGCACCACTCGTGTTCTGCCACTGCGGGACGGTGGCGGATTCCACACGCGGCGGCGGGCCCGCGACGTACGTCCACGAGCTGAGCGCGACCGCGGCGAACTGCGCGTGGAAGAACGGCGAGAGGTCGGCGTACGTCGTCCGGCGCGTGACCGCCGGCGCTGTTGCCAACAGTGGCCGGCAGTAGATCGTCGTGTACCGGCTGCCGGTCTTCTGGAATGCGTACTTCGCGAAGCGCAGCGCGAAGTCGCGCGTGATCCGACCGAAGATCCGGGCCTGGTAGATGACGTGCAGCGCCGTTCCCGGGCGCAGCAACGCGGGCGCCCGGAACCCCGCCGCGGCTATCAGCTTGTTCCGCGACGTGTCGGCGACGAACGCCAGCGTGATGGGGAACCCGCCCATCTTGCGGAAGTCGCACAGCCAGTCGAGCTCGCCCGACGGGTCCCACTGGTACATGTACGGCCGCAGACACACGTTCGGGTTGTACGGGTCGCAATCCGTGCCGCAGCGCTTGCGTGGCCGCTGCCAGGGATAGCCGACCTCGGGCTCCCACGACTCCTTCGGCGTCCACTCGGGCGGCGGCTGCTCGATCTCCTCGGGCGTCCAGGGGAAGTCCCAGTCCGCCGCGGCCTGCGGCGACCACGAGTGATTGTTCGGGAACGTGACCTCCTGCGAGAGAAAGCCGCCGCCGTCGGCCTCCATCGAAGCCGTGAAGTTCAGCGCCTGCCGGGCGTAGCCAAACGACGTCCGCATGGGGCTGGTGTAACAGCCGCCTTCATTGGCCTGCGCGTTCGTACACTGGGCAAACGTGAGCGTCGGGCCGAAGCCCGCGCCGCCGCCGGTGTTCGGCCGATCGTTCGGGTAGCTGGGCGTCGGGCCGGCAACGCCCATCTGGAACGTCATCGCCGCCTGATACGCAGGGAAGAGCTGCCGGTAGACGTACTCGATCCCCTCGTACGCCAGCAGATTCGGCAGCGCGAACCGCGCGAGCTCGCCGCCGGAGTCCAGATCAACATGTCGCACCAGGAACCGGCCCATCAGTACGTCCCCCGGTAGTGCGACCGCGTGCAGACGAAGGCATCCACACCCGGATCGGGCGCGGCGAAGATCAGCACCACGTCGCCGGCGACGAGCGGGTTGACCCACTGCCCGCCGGCGCCCTGTTCCTCCAGGTTGAAAACGTTGTTGTACGCCGCGCCGCCGCCGACCTGCGTCCAGACCCCGTCTTCGTCCATCGTGGCCTGCACCGCGGCGTAGCGGTACGGCGGCGCACTGCCCGACTTCGACGTGATCATCGCAAACGCCGCCGCCATCGACGCCGCGCCCGTCGGCAGGCCGATCTTCGCCACGACCCACGCAACCGTCGGGTCGGGGTCGCGTTCGCTGGGCGGCTGCACCCACAGCAGGCAGGCGGAGCCCGCCGCGCCGCTGTCGAGCTTGTCGGCCTGGCCGTCCTTCGCCTCGGCGAAGACGTGGCCCTCGTCATTCATCTTCACACGGGCGACGCAGACGCCGTCCACGCAGCCGCGACCAAACAAGCCGTTCTTCACAGGCTCGAGCAGGATCACGAACCGGCCGGCGTGCGCCGCGGTGGGCGTGACGCCCTTCAGCGCCACACGTTCCTTGAATGCGTCAGCGTTGTCCGTGGGTTTGATGACGGTGCCGGCCACACCGAGCACGTCGAAGCGCTGGCGATCGGCGCCGCTGTCGTTGCGGATCAGGACGATCCCCGTCTGCCGCCAATCGGGCAGCCCGTCACGGGTGGCGCTGCGCTGGCGCTCCTGGTAGTCCCGTGCCACATCCACGAAGGCATTGAACGTCGCCGCCGGGATGACGAGCGGGTCGCCGCTGCGGACTTTCTTGAGCGTCGTGCTCATGGCTCACCCGATCCCCAGCAGGCTCAGGTTACCGTCGTCGTACACCCGTTCGATGTAGACCGCGATCGGCTTCTTCACGAGGGCCTTGGCGATGGTGTCCTCGCTGTCCGCGTAGCGCACCCACAGGTACTCCCAGCCCTTCTTGTTGATGCCGGTGATGTCACCGATCGTGAGGTTCGTGACGTTCGAGCTGGCCGCGAAGCGGAACGTGATCTCCCAGTCGCCGTAACCGCGCCGCGAGCCGGAGGCCCCCAGGAACAGCACCTCGCCCGCGCTGAAGCCCTTGAACGCGCCGCTGTTCACGCGGCCGGTGAGTTGGAACAGCGTCATGCGGTACGCCGGCGTGACCGTCGTGTCCGGCAGGTAGTGTGTCTCGGCGAACTGATAGACCGGGACGGTGATATCGACGCCTTCGACGCTGTCCGCCGTGACGCCGATCGCCCCCTTGAAGTCCGGCGCTGTGCCCGCCGGGTATTTCGCGATCGTCTGTTTGCTCTGCGTGACGTGCTGCGTGCCGCCGCCGGTGTCGAAGGCGAACGTCGACTCGTTCGTCGGTGTGAACGGGCCGTACCGGACGATCCCCTCCCACAGCTCCTCACCAATCGGCTGCACGCTGACGGTGTCCCGCGGCAGGAAGAACCAGCCGCTGCCCCACGGGTCGTACGTGGCCGGGCTGCCGGCGACCAGGGCGTTGCGCGCTGCGACGTCGTCGTTCGTGCCACGGATGGTGTACCGCAGCTCGACCGAAGGGCTCGTGCCGGTGGTGACCAGCCGGCTCTCGAACTTCTCGACGACCTCGACAGGCAACGCAGGTCTCCTACGCGAAAGTCAGGCGTCCGGCGGATTCGGCCAGACGCTTCGTGTGCTTGGCGGTCTCCTCGGTGGCGCGCGCGGTTCGCTCGGCAGCGCTGCCGCCGCCCAGCCCCGCCGCGCCGAGTGGGTTGAACGTGCCGATCACGCTGATCTTCTGCGCCAGCAGGCTGCCCAGCCCGGCGAGCTGATCATCCAGGCCGGCCAGGGGATCGACCGGGGGGCGCTTCGGCGCCGCGCCTTCGGCATCGGCGGCCTCGCGCTTGCGCCGCGCTTCCGCCACGGCGTCGTCCAGGGCCTTGCGGGCTTCGTCCAGTTGCTGCTGTGTTGCCTTGACGCGCGCGTCGGTTTCCTGATCGAGCTGGCGCTGCGCGTCCTGGTCCTGGCGGCCGATCTCCTCGAGCGCCCCCTCGTGCGTGCTCTTGGCGCGCTCGCGCTCGGCCTGGCGCTGCGCTTCGCGGGCCTGCCGCGCCGCGTCACGCTGCCGGTCGATCTCCGCGTTGACCGACGCGAGGTCCTCGTCGGCCATCTGCTTGGCGGCGTCGACGTCGAGCGTCTCGTCGAACAGGCCCCACAACTCGAGCAGGCGCTTGGTGGTCCAGTTTATCGCCGCGTTCCAGGCCTTCTGGAACCCCGCCGTGAAGCTGGTCCAGGTCTGCGAGAGGAACGACGTGGTCTCGATCCAGGCGACCTCGAGCGCGTGGAAGCCGATCTCGGCTGCGGCGAGGGCCCCGTACCACATGCCGTAGGCGACGCTCAGGAAGAAGCGCTTCGCTTCCAGCCACGCCCGGTTCAGCGCGGCCACACCCTGCTGCCACGCTAACTTCAGGCTCAGCCAGAGGATCTGCGCGGCCAGGTTGATGTCCCCCGCGGCCAGGGCGTCTGCGATCCCGCCCATTACCTTATATACAGTGTCGCGCAGCCGGCCGAACTGCTCGCCCAGCCAGGTCAGCGCGTCGCTCCCGGCGCCTGTGACGACCAATAACGTCGTGCCGAGTGCCACGGCCGCGGTGATGACCAGCCCGATCGGCGAGATGATGGCCGCCAGCGCCGTGCCAATCGCGCCGAAGGCCGCGCCGATCCCCGTCACAACCGTGGCCAGCCAGCCGAACACAGCGCCGACACCCGAGATCAGCGTTCCCGCCACAATCAGGCCCACACCCACAGCGGTGACGGCGGCGGCCACCTGCAGCGCGGTGACGATCAGGGCTTTGTTCTGCCTGAGCCACTCCGTGACGCGCACGACGGCGCGCGTAACCGCGTCGCCCAGATCTTTGATGGTCGGTGCCAGGGCGGCGCCGATCGTGAACGCAGACTGCTTGAGCACGCGCCAGAGCGTGTCGAGCGTGTCCGCCAGTGCAGCCGCATCTTTGGCGGTTTCGGTGGAGACGGTGAGGCCGAGCTCGCGGGCCTTGCGCTGGTATTCCTCCAGTCCCCTTGCCCCATCCGCCAGCAGTGGCAGCAAACGCGTCCCGCTCTTGCCGAAGACCTCCATCGCCAGCGCGGCGCGCAACGTCGGGTCCTGCACCTTCGAGAGCCGATCGGCGATGAGCTTGAACTGCTGCTCGGGATTGAGATTGATCAGGTCGGTGACGCTCAGCCCCAGCCGCGCCAGGGCCTCGGTCGCCGACTTCGACCCCGTCGCCGCCTCTGTGACGACCTTCTGCATCTTGCGCAGGCCGGTTTCCAGGGTCTCCAGGTCGGTGCCGGCCAGGTCGGCCGCCCAGCCGAGTTCCGAGAGCGTCTCGACGCTCACGCCGGTGCGGGCCGACATCTCGTCCAGCGCATCGCCGGTGTCCACGAAGGCCTTCACCGTGCCGCCCAGGAACGTCAGCGCCGCCGAGCCCAGCGCCCCGAGCTTGAGCCCCACGGAGCGCACACCCTCGCCGAAAGCCCTCAGCCGCTGCTCGGCCTTCTGCAGCCCCTTGGCGATCTTGTCGTCCACGCCGAGCTCGACGAACGCCCGGCCGGCGCGGATGCCCTTCGTGTTCGCCACGGACTACCCTCCGCGCACGCTGCCGCCCCAACGCTTCGGGAGCTGCGGCCGCTCCTTCTCCAGCGCCGGGCCCATGAACGCGCGCCGATCGATCGTCACGCGCGTGCGCACGACCTTGCCGTGCCGGCGGCGCTGGATTTCAGTCTTCCCGCCGAATTCCAGGACATTCGGCGCCGTGCCCCGCTTGAACCCGACCGGGCCGACGACGACCGAATTGCTGGCCGGGTCGTATCCGAAGTAGATCAGCCGGCGCAGCGAGCCTTCGTGCGAATGCGGCGGTTTGCCGGGCGGCGCGGAGCCCTTCTTCGTGCGGATGCTGTGCTTGGCGGTCGTGCGGATGAACGCGCCGGCCTTCGACAGTACGGCGCGTTTCGCTTTGTCGACTGCGCGCAGCACGGTCTGCTTGTCGAAAAACAGGGCCTTGATCCGCATCGTGATCATGTCTGGAGCTTCCCGCACGGATGCGCCGGGCCGTGCTTACCGTTCTGCTTGATCCGCAGCATCTCGCGCCGGTGACTGAGCACCAGCGCGAGCAGCAGCGCCAGCGCCACAACCAGCGTGGCGCCGACGCCGAATTCGCTGCGGTAGCCCGCGACGTCGCCGCCAACGCCCGTCGCCTGAACTTCGGCGCGGAGCGTGTTTTCGACGGTGGTTTCAATGGAGCTGGTGAGTTTCGCCTGCACGCCCGCGACGATCTGGCCGCTGAGTTGCTGCACGTCGAATGCGGAGGCCTCGGCCGCAGGATGCGACGTCGCGGGCGGCGGCGCCACGGCCAGTCGCGGTTGCGACTGGCTCGCGGCGCAGCCGGCCAGCAATGGGGCGAGCGCGACGAGCACGACAATCAGCACTCGCGCGCTCACGTCAGTGTCCTTCGGCGAGGCGCGCGGTGACCAGGCGGCCCTCGCGTGCGGTGACCTCCGCGGCGACGGACTGGCCCAGTCTGTCCGCCGCGCCCTGGACCACGACCAGCGTCCCGTCTGGGAGCCGCGCGAAACCCTTGTTCTCGTTGCGATCCACATCGGTGATGGTCACCTGGATCGTCGCCGGCAAGTCGGCGATTGCCCCGGCTTCCGCCGGGCGCGACGCCGCGGCCGGCTGCGTGGTGGGCGGCGACACTTTCTCCTTCTGGTGCGGGCTGCTCTCGGTCTCCTCGTTGCTCGTGCTGGAGACTTGGAGCTGACCGGCGATGCCTTCGACACCGACCGACGCGGCGCCCTCCACGCCGGTGACCCACTTGCCCGAGAACTTCACGACGTACGTCGGGTTGATGCCCTGGGCGCCGGCCTGGATCACGAGCTGCTCGACGCCCTGCGACAGCCCTTCGCGCACGGCGGGGATGATCGCCTCGTCGGCCAGCTTGTTGGCAAAGTGCTCCACCGGCGGCTGCGGGTTGAGCGTCGAGCAACCGGAAAGCCCCAGCAGCGCCAGGATGGCCAGCAGAATGCCGGCAAACGTCTTCAGGTAGCAGAACCACATACACTGTCCTCCGTCCTTGGAGCCACGGTGCGAGGGAACCGTCCCTCGAGGAACACCGCTTTGAGATCGTCCATGTCGATCGGGATGGGCGCCGGCCGCTTGGCGAACGGATCGAAGTCAGCCGGTTTGAACGCCCGGGTCTTCTTCGGATCGCGGTGGCAGTTGGCGAGCAGAGCCATCAGCGCGCTGTTGCGCGCCCACTCGTCCATCGCCCGCGCCTCGGCCATCGCCAGCAGTTCGCGGAGCGTCAGCCGGCCGGGCTCGACGCCGATGATGCCGGCGCAGCGCCAGACGAGCTGCCAGACGTCGCGAGCGCCTGGGCGACGAGGGCTTCGGTGTCCACTGTCGCCAGCCTGGCGTCGATCACGTCCCGCGCCTTGTCCATCACGTTCCACGTCGTCGCGAGGATGCGTTGGAGGTTCGCCCGATCCCTCGGGCTCGGGGAAAAACCCACGAGTTCCTCCAGCAGTGCCTTCGTCGCGTGCTCGATGGCATCGCCCGCCATCGCGCGGCCGAGGTCCTCGTCGGTGACGCTCTTGGCGTCCGCCTCGGGCTTGCACACGGCGTAGATGACGTCACACAGCAGCACCGGGTCGCGGTAGAGCCTCTCGATCAGCTTGCCGTCGAGAATCTCCAGCAAATCCACGCTGAGCAGGCCGCGCACGCGTTTGATCGCGTCCACGTTGATCGCGACCGTCCACGTCCGACCGGCGTTGTCGGTAAAGGTCTTCATAGAAAAGCCCTTAGTCTTCAGCCATCAACCATCAGCCAGAACCATCAGCCCGCCTTCCGGCTGAAAGCTGACAGCTATGTCCCTGTGACCCAGTTGCGGAACGCGGCGAGCTTCGCGGTCACGCTGACGGTGATCGCCTCCTCCAACTCTTCGCTGCGGCTGAACGACGTGATCGAGAAGTCGCCGTCCGGCCCCTGGCCGCCTTCCTTGTCGAGCACCTTCAGGGCTATCAGGCCGGCGGTGAGGTAGGCGTTCTTGATCGCGGTGAACCCGGCATCCGCCGGGTCCCAGATCATCTCAAACTCGACCGAGCATTCGCGCAGCGTGGGCGCCGTCGCGCGCCAGCCCTGATTGGCTCGTGTGGTGACATCCGCCTCGCCCGCCTCCAGATTCAGCGTGACGTTGCGGACGTTGGTCATTTCGGTGGATGCGGGGTTTCCGGCCGCGCCGTGGTACAGCTTGGCGTTCATCCCCAGTACGAAGTTCGCCATGTTCAGTCCTCCGTGACTGCCGCGCGTGCGCTGCCCTGCGGTGTCCCTGCGGCGCTACGTCAGCCCGAGTTCGATCACCGTGCCGGCCGTGGCCCGCAGGTACACCGTCTGGCCGTAGGACGGGCCGAGCATGACCATCGAGTCGGCCGGGATCGTCAGCTTCGCGGTCGCACCAGACACGTCCCGCACCTCCACGTTCGCCGCCAGCGGATGCACCACCAGCGAGGCGCCGCGCGGCACCTCGACGGCCTGGTCCGAGCCCGTCGCTGTCAGCGCCTCGAGCGCCTTGAAATTCATGGGCCACTCCTTCGGTTTGAGAGGCACGACGGGCGGCGTGTGCAGCAGCACGTGCAGTCCGGCCGCAGTGGCCCGCAGGCCATAGCCCGTATTGACGACCGCCCCGACCAGCGCGGCGTTGACCTCCGCGCGCGTCCACGGCTTGGCCGTCGCAGGGGAGTTGCGGGCAAACACGAAAACCGTGTCGTACGCACCGCCGGGCAGGAAGTTCGCGGTGGCCTGCTCGGCGCCGCCGACGCGCAGCGTGACCCGCCCGTTCCCGCTGCTGCTGTTGCGCCAGCACACCGCTGCGGCCGCCGCCACGACCTTTTCGCCGGGCGCGAGCGCCACGTCGGCGGCGCCCACGTTGAACGCCGCACCGGGGTAGCTGCCGTCGAGGTACGTGCTGTCGCCATCCTGTGGTACCTGTGCCACGTATTCCCAGTAGTCCACGGCTCACCTCAGGGCACGGCTTCCGGGGGCGGCTCGTCCGGCGGGTACGGGTACCAGCCGTACTGTGTCCCGTTGGCGTTGACGTTCAGCCGGGCGACGCGCGTCGTCGGCCCGTAGAACTGGCCGTCGTCGCACGTGTAGATGTCATCCACGTCCAGCGTGTAGCCCTGCGAGGCGAGGTTGAACCGCTTGCCGAGCGCGGCGCTGTTCATCGACCCGCCCGGCGACGCAAGCCCTTGCGCCACGACGCGACCGTCCATCCGCCAGACGTAGCGCTCGAACAGCACCGCGAGTTCGCAGTGGTACCAGCGGCCGAGCACGACCGGCCCGAAGCTGGCGATGTACGGAGCGCCCGACGCGCCGATGTGCAGGCGGAGCGTGCCGTCCTGTCCCAGTCGCAACGAAGCCCGGTGGGTGCTGGACGAGGCGATGTAGAGCAGGTACTCCCACGTGCCCGGCGACTGCGGCAGCGCCATCAACCGCATCCCGAAGCCCAGCGTGTACGCCGTTCGGCTGATGCTGGTTGGATTGCCGTTGGCGTCGAAGCCATTGGCCACTGAGAGGAACGCGGTACTGGTGCTCTGCGGGACGACGATTCGGCAGCCGTAGTTGCCGCTGCGCTTGTAGAGCATGCCGACGCTGACCGAGCCGCCGATTGCGACCAGCTCGTTCGTGTCGGCCGCCTCGAAGCCCGCGAACCACTGCACCGGCATTGCCGCCGCCTCCTACTTCGGCTCTCCGCCAACCTCGCCGCCGACTTCACCGACTCCCTGCCGGTGCTCCCAGCGCGGGCCGTCGAACGGACACTCCTTCTCCCGCGTCAGCACGACGCTGCGGATGGCGCCGTCGTCCTCGAAATCCACCCATAGCCGTTGCGGTTCGAGCAGCTCCGCATCGACAAACGTCGCCCGCACCGCCGCCAGCACCGAGTCGCGTCTCTCGGCCGGCGACCGGCCCGCGGCACGCGTGAACTGATCGGCCAACCACGCGCGGGTGACCGTGATCTCCCGCCCGCTCACGAGCGTGATGACAGCCCGGTCCTCGGCGACGGCGAGTGATTGCACGTTCACGGCGTCATCTCCGCACGCGATACGTCACGGTCAGGACGCTGGTGAACTGGCGGTGCTGCTCCAGATGCTCCGGCGCGAAGACGGGCTCGTTTTCGAGCGACAGCCACACGGCGGCCGTGAAGCCGTCGAGCTGCTTGCCGCGCAGGTGATCGCCGATCTCCTCGACCAGCCTCATCAGCGCATCGAGCTCGGCCGGCTCGTCCGGGTTCACCTTGCGCTGCACGCCGATGTCGATCGCGCAGTCATAGAAGCCGTCGGCACGCGTGGCGGCACTGATCGCCAGGCTCTTGGGGATGACGGTGACCTTCACCGCCGCCAGCGCCGGCAGTTCGATCACCGGTCGATAGCCGCGCTCGGCCTCGAACGGCAGGCTGAACGTGCCGTCCTGGAGCTTGGCGACGATCGCGTCGGCGAGCGCAATGAGTGTGCTGTCTGCCATCGGTCACGACCCCTTCATCAGGCTTTCGATCCACGTCCCGACGAACTTCAGCAGCAGCGTGCCGACGCCACAGAGTGTTGCGAAGGACAGCTTCTGGATCACCGCCAGTCGGGACTCGACGCGCTCCATCCGCACGAGCAGCGACTTCTCGGGATGCCCGTTGCCGAAGACGACCGAACGGATCTCCCGCACGTCCTTCAGGCACGCCGGCTCGTGCGGGCATCCCGCCGGCTGCGTCGTCGTTGTTGCTCCGTCATGGCTCATGTGCCGCGCTCCATCCCGATGAACTTCGTGTGAACCCGCAGCGTCCGGCGATACGGGTCGCTGTAGCGCCAGGGCGGTTCGCCGCCCGGCGCCATCACCTCGTAGAGGAAGATCTGCTCGCCGTCCGTCTCGCGAATCCGGTCGCCGGCTTGCGGCAGTACGACCTTGCCGCCAAGCACCAATTGGGCGGCCGATACCAGGAAGTCCCGCGATTCGGTGCGGTGGATCACGCCGTATTCGTCGGCCTGCTCGAACTCCGTTCGGCCGATCGTGGCCGGCAGGTCCGCGCTGTCGCCGCCGCGGAGGTACGCGACCGTCCGCGACATGTGCCGCGTACGCTGGTCTTCCAGCCACGCCGCGCCTTGTTCGAGCAGGTCCGCCACGCCAGCGCTCCTACTGGCTCATCCGCACGCGCACCGTCGCATCGCCGTCCGCCGCCGCCTTGACGCACTTGCCGATGAGCTTGTTGCCCGCGGCGGTCGTCGTGGCGACGTTGTTCGTGTCGTCCCAGTACACGTTGGCGCCGGCGCTGATTGCGGTGCCGCCGCCCGTGGCCTTGGCGAAGTCGAGCACGCCGTCCACGGCCAGCGAGCCCAGCACGCCCGCCGCGATCGGCGTGCGGGCCACGCCGATGAGTTCGCCTTGTACGATCACGTCGCCGGCCGCGACCGCCGAACCCGGCGTGTAGTCGATCGACGCTCCCTCGTGCACGAATGTTGCCTGTGCCATGTGAACCTCCGAGTGCAGAGTTCTGAGTAGCAGGTAGCGAGTGATCGATGCCGCATCGTGGGTATCAACTCGCTACTCGCCACTCGCTATTCGCGACCCCGCTACACTTCGCCCTTGCTCTTGGTCCCGCCACGCGGTTCCTGCAGATTCACACCGAAATCGTGGTAGCCGCGCATCTGCACGCCGAGCACGTTGAAGTCGGCGTCGGCGGTCTCGATCGTCGGGGCCTCCTGCCCGTTGAGGAACGCGACCTCGATCACCGGCAGGTCGATCGGGTCGGCCAGGAGATACCAGGCCTTCTCCGAGTAGCCGGTGTACTGCTGGTTGCTCAGATACCGGCTGACCTCGACGCGGAACTTGCCCGTGTGCGGGTTGGCGACCGGGTAGGTCTGGTCGTCCACCGCGCTGCGGATTTCCAGCGACTTGTACAGCACCGTCGCGATCGCGCTCAGCGCGGTCGGCACGAGCACCACCGCCGGCATCGCCCCGAGCGGCTTGCCGTCCGGGTCGGTCTGGTTGAGGAACGCGACCTCGGCCTTGCTGAGCCCCTCGATCGACAAAGCCGTGTCGGCCCCGCTGAGGAAGTTCTTGTTGGCAACGCTGAAAAAAGCGGCGTTGTTCATGAAGACCGACCAGAACACGTCGTTGATCTTCAGGCCGGACCCACGGCCGAGCTTGCGGGGCACCGTGGTGATCGCACCCAGGTCGTCGTTGATGATGTCGCGACGGTCGATCGACAGGAGCAGACCGTACGTGTCGGCCTTGTTCGTGTAGGCCTGCTCACCGAGCGTGCCGTGCTTCAGCTCGCCGCCCGGGGCGACCTGCTCGTACTGGTCCTTGCCGATCAGCCGGTAGCTGGTGACCGTCTTGAAGTCCGACACGTTGCGGACCGCGCAGATGTTCCGCCACGTGCGCTCGACGCTGGAGAAGCCCTCCAGCAGGAACTTGTTGGCGACGTTGCTGAGGATGCCGCCGATGTCGATGGTCGAGAAACCGGCCTGGAGGTTCTGGCCGAAGGCGAAACGCAGCACCTCACGGCTGTCGCGAAAGTTGCGGCCGGTGTAGCCGTTGGCCCAGGCGGCCTCGAGCAGCAGTTCCTGAAGCCCGATCCCGCCGCGAAAGCGCCGCGCCGCTGTGTCGAGCGTCTGCTCGTCGTACAGCGCTTCGATCTTCGTGACCTTGCCGGTGAGCAAGCAGGCCGCTTCGAGGACCTGGCCGCTCATCGTGTCGCTGGAGACGTGGACCGCCGGCGCCTTGGGACGACTGGCACGCAGCTTCTCCAGCTCGGTCTTCTCCTCGGTCCACCCCTCGGCGATCGCCTGCTCCTCGATCTGCGCGAACTTGCTCCCGCAGATGCGGCGGATGGCGGCGATGCGCTTGCTCTCGGCCAGCGCCTGCGCGCGGATTTCGCTCGTCGGGTAGACGGACGGGTTGGCCTCCGTGCCATTCCCGTCCGTCAGACCCGCGCGCGTGGATTCCGGCGTAGCCGGTGGCTTGGTCTCAGCGGTCTGTGTGACCGGCGTGTCGTTGTTGTCATCCATGACGTCGTTCTCCTGCTGCTGAGCCGCAATGGTCGCGGTGGTGCCGCCGTCGGCGCCGAGGTCCACAAAACTGATCTCCCCCAGCACCGTCCGCCGGGCGACGTAGAGCGGGCCGTCGAACGTCCGGCCGTTGACGGTGACGCTCTTGCCCGCCCGCACGAAGTCGGCCTGGGCCACCTGCGCCCCGATCGACGCCTGCCACGGGAAGCCGCGCTTGCCGCTGGCCACGACCTCCCGCGCCACAGCGGTCTCGCGGCTCACGACGCCCTCGGCGATCAGCCGGCCGCCCTCGATGACAATTCGCTCGGTGTGCCCCACGCCGGCGTACATGCTGTGGCCGAAGCGCACCGGCCGACGCTGCGACGGGATCGAAAGGCCCTCGAGGTCGACCACCACCGGGTAGCGCCAGCCCTCGACGTGCATCGGCTCGCCGGTGTAGGCCAGCATCGTGAAGCGCGGGACGACCGGGGCATCGCCCTCCACGGCCGCCGCTTCCAGAGTGATGCGTTCGGCCTTGCACACGAGCGACAACTGATCGGGAACCTGCTCCGCAGCCTCACGCGGCCTGGCGGGCGTCTTCGTCGTCCGTGACATCGCCCTCATCCTCCTGTTCGTCTTCCGTGACCGCGGGCGCCACCTGCGCCGTCGTCAGTCCCAGCTCGCGCATCAACGCAAGCTCGCGCCCGCGCTGGCGCAATTCGCTCTCCCAGTCGAGTCCCTGCTTGGCGTACTCGGCCGCCAGCGTCGTCGTGCTGCTTGCCAGGCGCGTTGCCTGGGCACTGGCTTCCTTGGCGGGGTCGACGTGCTCGAAGCCGTCCCAGAACCACTGGTGCGGGAACTCGGCATCGCGCGTCCGCAGCGACTGCGGTAGATAGCCCTCGATCAGCACGGCCTCATTCAGCCAGGCGGTCAGCACGCGGTCGAGCACCATGTCGCTCAGATAGACCTGGTCGATGCGGATGGCTTTGAAGAAGGCTTGGTGGTCGAGCCGCCCCGAGGCGTAGTTGTAGCCCGAGGAGTTCCCGGCCGCGATGTTGAACGGCATGTTCAGGCACCGCGCGATCTCGTTGAGGATCTCCCGCTTGAACATGTCGTAGGTCGTGGCCGGCTGCTCGGCCTTGATCTGCGACGGCTCCCAGCCCTCGGGCGTGAACACGGCCATGTTCGGGGCGAACTCCATCTCCGTCATGGGTTCGACCTCGGCCGCCTCGCCGCCCGGGGGCGCACTGGTCTTCATCAGCACGGCGATGTTCGCCGCGCTTTCCGCCGCCGCGATCACCGCCAGCGTGTACCGCCGGAGCTGCGCGAATAGCGGCAGCGCCGGCGTGATCTCGGGAATGCCGCGGCTTTGGCCGGGTCGCTCTGGACGGAACAGGTGGATGACCGACTCGGCCGGCAGCACGTCGAACTCGGGCCCACTGCTGTGGAACGCCGAGCTGTCGCCGGGGTGCCGGCGCAGGACCGTGTACGCGACGGCGTTGCCGAACTCATCGAAGGCGATGCCGTCGACGATGTTGGCCAGGGCATCGAGACCGCGAACCCGCTGCTCACGCGGCGGCGACGCGACTTGGTCGGCCTCGATCAACCGCAGGTCGAGCGTGACTGGCACGCTGGCGGGCGGGGACGCCCGCCCCACCCCGGGATTGCTGGTCAGGAGCCCGAAACACTCGCCGCTTTCGCACTGCCCGACACGCATCGCGCGGAGCTTGTGGGCCAGGCCGACCGCTTTCGCCCAGCGCGTGAACTCCTTCTCGACGATGCGGTTCGCGTCGGGATCGTCAGTCAGCATCTGGAGCCGCGGTCCGGTGCCGACGACATAGTTCGCCAGCGTCAGGACGATGCCCTTGGCGTAGCTGTTGTTGGCAACTTCGTAGCGCGCCCGGCTGCGCAGGATGCGCCGCACGTTGGGGCTGGCGGCGACGTTGGGCGACAGGTGATCGGCGCTGGCCCAGTGCTTGCGGTTGTCAGGCGTGGTCTGCGCCGCGTCGTACTTGCCGCGCACGACGACCAGACGGCCGCGCGGCGCAGTAGCGCCGCCGGCCGTCCGCAGCCCGAGATGTCGCAGCCACTTGAACAAATTCACACCGCTCCGGGCCGGACAACCATCTCTCACCGTTCCATTCGCGTCACGAGGCCGCCGGTCGCGCCGTGCAGCCAGCGCGCCCATCGAACCAGCCACCACGCCCACCACGGCCGGCGGCGCGTGGTGAGCGTGATGATGCTGGAGGGGCCGCTACTCACGGACATGGTCCGCCACGCGCGCCAGGATCGAGTACGGCCGGCCCGGCTCGGCGATCGTGAACTCGCGCGTCGCCGGCTCGCCCTCGACCAGGTCGAGCTCGAACACCTGCGCGCCGTTGAACTGGAGCGCCGCGTCGAAGTCGTTGCGGTACAGCTCGGCGGTAGCCGCGTCCGCCTGGATCACGACCGCCTGGCCGAACGTCAGACCGGAAAGCGGCGAGCCGTCGGCGTCCGTGGTAGGCGGCGTGAGCGTGAACTCGCCGGCGTGGTTGGAGATCTGCCGCGCCGACAGGCCGGGCGCGCCGGGGGCCTGAATGTTCATCGTGTCGAGCGTCGCGATCGTGACCGGGCCAAACGACATCCGTTTCTCCTTGAAGATGAGGATCAACCGGCGCCGCGACCGTCGCGCCGCCGACTTGCGGGAGCGGGATTCGAACCCGCAGCTCCGGCTCATGAGGCCGGCATGTTGCCGCTACACCATCCCGCCACACCGGCGGCGCAGGGCGGCCGCCTGCTGGCTGCTTGCGCGTTACGTCGTGCCGGGTGGCACGATCTTGACGCGGGCCAGCGCCTTGGCGGGGTTTTTGGCCGCCTCCTTGGACGCCAGGTACTTGTCCGCCTCGATCTGGTCCTGCAGATCGTGCTGCTCGACGCTGCCCGCGTCGCCCTGGGCGCGTTTGGGACCCTCGGCGTTCTGCTTGATCGCGTCGGTCAGGTCTTCCGGCACGGCATCACCTCTCCTTCACTACCTACCGCCGTGCCGGCGGAACTGTCCGCCGCGGGCGCGTCTAGCCGGGCAAGTGCTCGCGCTCTCGTGGGGCGGGTTCCATATCTGGAAAGAAATTGCCCCAGCCTTCGGTTGGCCGTATCGTTTCCCGCACTACAAACGCAGCGCGACCGGAATCAATGCGGAGGTGGCCGATGCCGTTGTCGCAAGCGGCAAAGCAGGTGCTGGTTAATCGGATACGCAGAGCGATTGATCGAGCAAGGAGCCTGTATGACCGCATGGTCGTCAACGGAATGACCCGAAACCACGCAGGTACCCCCGTTCATCTGCGTCAGGTTGATCGGCGCGATGCTGCGCAGTTCATCTTCTTCGAGCTGGCCGCCAAGTTTGAGTCGTTCCTCGTGGATGCCTTTGCGATGGAAGCCCGGATCAAGTTCGACGTGCAGCCGCAAAGAGCGGAGTACATAGTGGGCCACATTGACCGCGGCCTGGATGGTGTCATGGGCTGGGCTGTCCCCAGGAACATTCGCGACCGTGCACGTCATTTGCACGGCGTAAGCGGGTTCTTTGCGCGCCTCGATTCCCTCCTAGGAAACACGACTTATCAACGGCTGCACCACGCCCACGTGGTTCGCAATCGCATTGCCCATGCGTCAGGCAGTGCCGTGTCTCAGTACCGCCAGATTCTCGGCGCTCTTCAAGTCCCTGGGGCCAGCCGGCAGGGGCTGAGTCCTGGTCGCTTGCTGGTGGAATACCCATCAGCCACGGCTGTTGGGGATAGGTGGTTCCATCGCTTCGTAAGCGCCTACACGCAATGCGTCGACAGCTTCAACCGCAGCGTTCGAGTGTCGTGACGCGGCGCCCCAAGCTCTTCTGCAAGTTTGATCACCTGACCGCCCGTTCGCAGGTGGTCATCCGCTGCCCGCAGTGCCGACAGCGGCGGTAGCGGACGATCATGCCGTTGGCCCGGCGGGTGTGATCCACGAAGAAGTGTCGGCAGCCGCACTTGCGGCACTCGAGCCCCCGCTCGTCCTTGTCGGGCGGCCAGCTCCCCCGTTCTCTGCGAAGCCCGGTCATGCGCCCTTCCTCCGCAGATCCGCCTGCGTGTAGCGCTTGCGCGGCCGCGTGGGCAGCGCTTCGCCGGGGGCCTTAACGCCCGCCAGCGACGCGGCGGCGGCGCAGCCCACCAGGCAGTCGAACCAGTGGTTGTCGGGCCGCGTCGGGCGCGGTGACCACTCGCGCACCACGCGCCCCAGGCCCTGCACCTCGACCCACGTCTCGGACTGCGCGACGTGCTCGGCGAACAGCTCGTGCTCGCGGCCGTCCTTGCCGAACAGCGCGATGCAGCCGCGATCGCCGGCGGCCGTGGCCAGGCCGGCATGCACGAACGTCTTCCAGTAGTTCACGTCCACCAGCACGTGCTGGAACTCGGCGGTGCGGCGGACGTTGGGGATGTACCAGTAGTGACCATGCACCTCGCCGGGGTGGCGGGTGTACGTAGAAAGCGGCTTGCGGGCGGCGCGGATGCCGACGCCTTTGGCCAGCATCATCGCGGCGCCGCCGACCTTGCGCTTGACGTCGGCGGCGATGCCCGGTTTGTACCCCATGTCCACCAGCAGCCGGTCGATCTTCATCAACCCGTCGCCGCGCTGCCACTCCCGCGCGAGGTACGCCGATACGAGCTTCTCCAATCCGGCGTGGATCGCTCCGTCGGTTCCGGTCCCCGGAAACGCCCGCCCCAGCGTGCGTTTGGCGGTCGCCAGCGTGAAGCCGTAGCGTTTCTGCTCGGGGAAGGTGCCGTAGTCGATGACGTAGCCGGTGAAGTTCTCCTCCCACGCGCAGACGCAGTAGTAGAGCAGCCGATCGTGCACATCGATGAACATGGTCAACCGCGTGCAGGCCAGCGGCACCTGGCCGCGCAAGTAGCCGCTCGTCTTCTGGCAAACCTGCTCCGGCGTCAGGACCTGGTCGTCGAACTGCGTCAGCACCGGCTCGTTCTGGTACTCGCTGGCGAACGCCTCGGGGCCGACTTTGAGCTTCAGATTCATGGCGTGCTGGATGGCGGAGAGCTCGGTCCGGGCGTCGTACCGGGCCGGCCAGGCGACGACCGCGCCCGCATCCATCCCCGCGCGACGCTGGCCGTAGAACTCGGTCGCGGCCTCGGTGCCCTCGGTGCGGCGGACGTTGGCGTACTCGTCCCACAGCTTGTCGTTCGTCGGAAAGGCATAGACGAGCTTCGTGCATTCGCTGTCCCACTCTGGGTTCTTCTCCCGGTCCAGCACCTGGTCGGCGAGGTCGCCGTCGTAAATCTTCGTGCAGGTCAGCACCGCCGCGATCTGCTCGCCGGGACCGGCCATGCCCAGCACGTCGCCGTTGAGCAGCTCCATGCGCCGTCGGGTCTGCGTCGGTGACGCCGCCGACTGGCGGGTCTGCGGGTCGTCGAGCAACACCAGCGACGGGCGGATCACCGAGCCGTCCACGCGCGTGTGCTGCTGTCCGCGCATGTTCGCATCCAGGCTGGTGGTCGTGATGATCGACCCGCTCGACGGGCTGACCTCGTGGCCCTCCTCGCGCAGGGCGCACGGCAGGTGGTCGCCCTCGATGGTCGGGAAGACCAGTTTCTCCTGGCCCCAGTGAACGTGCGTCAAACGGCCTTCGATGTGTTGTTGAAGCTGCCGCTTGGAGCTGTTCTCCAGGCAGCGCAGCGGGTAGACGGTCTCGGGGAAGTCGGCCAGCAGCAGCGGGTTTTCGACGATGTGCTTCTTGATCGGCAGCAGCAGCTCCTTCGCCCGGTCGTCCGCTGCGCCGATCAGGCACACGAACGGTCGATAGCCGTAGAGCACCGCCCACAGCGCCGAGCAGCGCGCCAGCGTCGTCTTGCCGCTGCCGCGCGGCATGGCGAAGGCGAATAGCCCGCCGGCGCGCACGGCCCGCTCGATCCGCTCGATGACGCGGAGGTGGTCGCCCGACCACTCGCGGTGGAACGCCGCCGGGAAGTAGGTCTCACAGAACTCGCGGAACGATTCCTCGCAGCGCCGGCGTCGCTCGAAGTCCACGATCTCAGGGATGGGATGGATGTCCTGCGACGCCTTGGTCGCGGCGCGGTTGCGTTCGGCCTGCCGCCGCCGCGCCTCGGCGTAGTCCATCCGAGCGGGCCGCGGCCGGTCCAACTCGTCGATGAGCCAGCGCACGTAGCGCACCAGGTGGACGTGCGCGCCGTCGCCGAATTTCAGCGCCCCGGCGTCCATCTGCCGGCGCAGGCGCGAGCGCGTCAGCACCGTCCCCAGCGGCGTCGCGTTCACCATCTGGAGCAGCTCGCTCTGCGTCAGCCGGGACGGGTCAATCGCCATCGCGCTCCTTCAACTGCCGGTTCAGCCAGGCCGTGTAGCGCACGAGGTTGATTCGCCCGTCCGCGCTGACCGGCGCGCCGCGGGCCACATGCTCGCGGACTTTCTCTTCGGCCACGCCCAGCAGCCGGGCGAGTTGGGCCACGGTCAGCGCCGCCGGGTCCAGTCGCGCTTGGGCAGCGGCTGCACCTGCCTGCACCGCGGCAGGCCGGTCGGTTCGGCTTGCCGAACGGCTGTCGTGGTCGCCTGTCACGCCGCCGCCCTCCAGTTCGCGCCCTCGGGCCGCCGCTGCGCCGCGGGGCGCGTCCCGCCGTGGTCCGGTACGCCTAGGGCCGTCTGGTCGCCCCACGGGCCAACCCTGGCCGCGTGGGGGGCCACGTGGGGGTCGGCCAGACGCCGCGGCCCGGCGGCCTGGCCGCCGACTCGGACCTGGCGCCAAGATATGCAAGGAATTCTCGGAATTCTCTCAGGGTCGCCTTGCTTTCCGGCCGACCGGCTGGACTCATGTGGATGTACGCACGGCGCGTACGCGGAGACAGGCAGATGACCAAGAAGCGGAACACGATGTCGTTCGACGCGACCTTCGCCCGGGCCAAGCGGATCAAGGACGCCCGGTGCCAGGCCGCCCGAACCGGCAACCACGACGAGCTCATCGAAGCCCGGATCGCGGACATCGCCGCGACCCACCTGGTCGGCGTCGAGACGCTCGAGACGCGGAACAGCGACCGGCTCGACTTCCACGAGGTCTCGGTCGCGACGCTGCGGCAGGCCCTGCGGGCGGCGTACCTTGCCGGCCACAGCGACGCCCTTGAGTTCGCGAGCGGCCGGCCGATCCGCTAGTGACCCGAACGCGAGCGCCCCGCGGGGTGCCAGCGCCCGGGCCGCGATGGGGCGGCCGGTAGCAGGAGCACAAGCATGGCGAGCAGATTCGATGGAGCGGTACACGACGAGGCCAGCGCCGACATCGGCAGCAACCGCGACGGCGAGCGCGTCGTCCGCCTGGACCTGATGTACACGCGCGGAACGGCGCCCAGCCAGACGACGATGATCCTGACACTCGACGCGGCAATCGCGCTTCGCAACCAACTCGACGGCCTGTTCGCCGCCGCCGGCGTCGACGACAGCGGCGGCCTGGTCGACGAGGACGACGCCTGCCCGAACTGCGGGGAACGTCGCCAGGACATGCTGGTGTGGATCGAGAACTCGGCTGTCGAGAACGAGGTGCAGTGCGAAGCCTGCGGGATGGTCTACCGGCTGAGCCACACCGCCCAGCAGTAACGCCGCCGAAACGCGGGGATGACCCGCGTCGCCCGGGCGCGTGAGACCCGGGCCTGACGAGGCAACACGAAGGAGACGTGCATGAAGAAGAACGACGTCGAGACTGGCGCGACGTATGTCGCCAAGGTGAGCGGCAAGCTGGCCCGCGTGCGAATCCAGCGCGAAAGCCCGCACGGCGGCTGGGACGCGGTGAACGTCGACACCGGCCGGCATGTGCGGATCAAGAGCGCGCAGCGCCTGCGCTTCGAGGCCGCCGGCCCGAAGCGCGCGAAGGCGATCGCCGCGGCCGACCAGGAGAACGCCCGGCTGCGCGACGAGCGCGAGCGGTCGCCCGATGGGATGACCGCCAGCGAGCGGGCGATGGCGGAAAGCGCCGTCGCGACCGTAACGGCAAGCGATGAAGTGGAAGCCGCACCTGACGCCGGTGACCCCGATGTGTGCGCGACGGTGGGCTGCGGCCGGCCGGCGGCGCTGACGTACCTGGGCCGCCCGCGGTGCCAGGAGTGTTACGAGGACGATGTCGCCGATGGCGACGAGACGAGTGAGACCCCCAACCACGAGGAGATCGACATGGCAAAGGCGAAGAAGACGACGAAGAAGAGCGCGGCGAAGACCACGAAGGCTCCGAAAGCGGCCAAGCAGCCCAAGGCCCCAAAACCGAAGGCTGCCAAGCCCGCCGGCGAAGCGAAGCCGAAGCGCGTCAGCGCCCTGGACGCGGCCGCCGAGGTTCTGAAGAAGGCGGGCAAGCCGATGCGGAGCCAGGAGATGATCGCCACGATGGCCGAGCAGGGCCTGTGGACCAGCCCCGGCGGCAAGACGCCGCACGCCACGCTCTACGCGGCGATCCTGCGCGAGATCGGCGCCAAGGGCAGCGAGGCCCGCTTCCGCAAGACCGACCGCGGGCAGTTCGAGTACGCCGGCTAGCGCCGACATCACGCACCCTCCCCTGAAGCCTCGGCGACAACCGGGGCTTCCTCTTCGGCCTGAGCGTTTTGGGCGTCCCCGCCGATCCGCTCCGCCTTCCGGCCCGTGAACTTCTCCCAGCGCTGCACAATCACATCGCAGTACAGCGGGTCGAGCTCCATCAGGAACGCCCGCCGCCCAGTCTGCTCGGCGGCGATCAGTGTCGAGCCGCTGCCGCCGAAGAGGTCCAGCACGTTCTCGCCCGATCGCGACGAGTACTGCATGGCCCGCACCGCCAGCTCGACCGGCTTCTCGGTCAAATGGATCATCGATTGCGGGTTGACCTTCTTGACGCGCCACAGATCAGTGACATTGTTGGGGCCGAAGAACCGGTGGGCGGCGCCCTCCTTCCAGCAGTAGAAGCACCACTCGTGCGCGCCCATGAAGTCCTTCCGCGTCAGGACCGGGTGCTCCTTGTCCCAGATGATGGCCTGCGAGAAGTACAGGCCGACCTCCTTGAGCACCGGCGGGTAGTTGCCGCAGTTCGCGTAGCCACCCCAGATGTAGGCGATATGACCCGGAAGCAGCACGCGGGCCAATTGGCCGAACCAGGCGCGCAGCAGCCGGTTGAACTCGTCCTGGCTCACGAAGTCGTTGGCCAGCGGGCGGTCCTTGGGGCGCATCTTCGCCGTGGTCGCGCCCTTGGCGCCCTGCCGCGCCACGTCGAA